>JBKPAB010000252.1:0-12269 GCA_046726195.1 Actinomycetota bacterium | reverse complement strand
GTGCAGCACCGCCTCCCGCTGCGGAGGATTCAGTCCCTCGAGCAGCCGTTCGGTCGTCAATCGGGCCGGCCTGTCCTGTGTGGTGCTCGTCATAACGCAGCCCACCTTAGTGGCGCGGGACGACACGCATTGCGGGCTGAGCCAGTCGAACAATGTGAGCTGAGCCCGTCGCACAATGCGGGCTGAGCCCGTCGAAGCCCGCGAGAGGGCCCTTCGACAAGCTCAGGGCACACCAGACGCTCCGGCCACATGACAACGCAGGCTCAGCGTAAATTGTGGCTATGCAGCTGCCGCCGATCTCGCTGGCTACCTTGCTCAAGCGCATCCTGCTGGCGGGGGCTGCTGTCCAAGGTGCGACACTGCTCGCGCTCTTCATCGTCGACTATCGGCGTAAGAAACTCCGCAAGCCAGCCACGTTTCCGCGAATCCCTCCGCGCTCGGTGACCGTCGGCAGCTCAGAGGTCACTGTCTACACCTACGGTAAAGACCTCTATCGCGACATGCTGAACGCCATCAGCCAAGCCAAGTCGCGGATCTTCTTCGAGAGCTTCATCTGGAAGGGCGACGCCATTGGTCAGGCGTTCAAAGACGCGCTGATCGATGCGGCCAATCGCGGCGTCGAGGTCTACGTCGTCTTCGATGAGTTCGCCAACCTCGTCGTGCCCCGCTCTTTCTTGGTATTCCCCAAGAACATCGTCGTACGCCGGCATCCCTTGATCGTGTCCAGCTTCCGGTTTCCCCGCAACACCGGCCGTGATCATCGCAAGCTGCTCGTAGTCGACAACGTCGTTGGATTCCTCGGCGGTTACAACATCGGAAGTCTGTACGCGACGGACTGGCGTGATACCCACGCCCGGCTGACCGGCGACATCGTGTGGGATGTCCAGAACGCTTTCATCGATTTCTGGAATCTGTGGGCAAGCCGCCGGCGGCGAACACTGCCCGACTTCGGCAGTCCTACCTGGCAGCCGGAGATTCGGATCCATCGGAACATGCCGCGCAACATGGTGTATCCGATTCGCGGCATGTACCTGAACGCCATCGACCGCGCGTCACACCACATTTACCTGACCCACGCCTACTTCATCCCCGACACAGACATCCTGTCTGCCCTGGTCCGAGCAGCACGTCGAGGCGTCGACGTACGGATCATCATTCCGGCAGAGTCCAACCACATTGTCGCTGACTGGCTGTCCCGCGGTTTCTACAGCCATCTGCTTCGCAACGGCATACGCCTGCTGCTGTACCAGGGGGCAATGGTGCACGCGAAGACGGCCACCATTGACGGTCAGTGGTCGACGATCGGCACGGCCAACATCGATCGGGTCAGCCTGCTGGGCAACTACGAGATCAACATGGAGGTATACAACCGCGACGTGGCCCTCCAGATGGAAGAGATCTTCGCGATCGATTCCACCAACACCGTTGAGCTCACGTTGGGTGATTGGCAGCGCCGGCACGCCATGGTGAAGTTCTCCGAGACCGTGCTTACCCCGCTGCGCCCTCTCCTATGAGTCACGGATCGGCGGTACGCCTGTCACGGTCGCGGCCTCGATCAGCGTGCGCAGGGCCGGATCGCGGAGCTGCTCCCGAGAGGTGATTCGCAGGCTACGCATGGTGAGCGTGCCTCCGACCTGCCGGCCGCCGGACTCAGGCAGCAGCCCAGTCGGATCGGGCAGCTCCCCACCGTGGTAGAAGCCAAGCGTGACGTGCCGCTTGAAGGGCATCAGGTAGGCAAATTGCTCCGTGAATTTCTTCGCGCCGGTACCCCAACCCACAGAGCCCTGCCGCGGCCACACGACTTCAATCGTTTTCGGCAGGACATCGTAGATCAGGTCACGAACCGCTCGGGCGAGATCCTGGATGGCATCCGACGACCCGGCGATGATCTCGGCAAAGGCCGCGTCGTTCTCCCGTCCGCGATCGTTGAGTCGTCCCGCTGGCTCAGCCATTGTTTCCCCTCTGGTTAGGTTGCCGTCGAACCCGGGAGCGCTCATGGTGCCGGGTGTACTGAGTCACGCCCGGTCTCGAAGTATCTGCTCCAGCCGAAGCCAAGCTGCGGACCGTGCGGATTCGGAAAGCAGGCCCATGAGGACCGTGTCGTCGTCCAAGGTGGCTCCAAACGGGTCCGTGCTGTCGGGGTTCGCACCGGTATTGATCTCGACGCTCTTCCGGGCCGCGAAGGCCACCATCCAGTCCGCAAGATCCAGCAGCCGCGGGTCGTCGGGTGACCAGTCGTAGGCACGATCAAAGGCGAGGTAGAGATCGAGGTATTCCGGATCCTCGAGCCACGCCTCCTTCTGAGCCGTCCATCGCGGCACTCGCTCAGGCCACCTTGCGGCGATCAGCATCCAGGAGTCCCGTTCGATTCCAATCACCTTCTCGGACAGGCCGACTTCGCGCATCCGTGCCAGATAACGCGCCACATCCGCGGGCAGGGCAAGGCTCTCGCCGCCGGTCAACCGAGCAACCTGGGTACGGTGACGCTGCAGCTCCCTGATCCGTGCCCGCAGGTTCCGATCGATCTCGTCAACGGCTGCCGCGAATTCGGCTGGATCCGCAGCGAGCAATTCCCCGACCCGGCTGAGCGGTACGCCGGCTTCTGCCAGCGTCTTGATCCGGATCAGGTCGAGCACTGCCTGGGCGTCGTATCGCCGGTAACCGGAGGCGTCGCGCTCGGGCTCGGGGAGCAGACCGCGGGCGTGATAATGCCGGACGGCACGCACGGTCACGCCCACGAACCGGGCCAGCTCGCCGATGGTGAGCATCTTTACCTCCGGGCGTTTCGGCGTCGACGGCGCTCAGCAACTGTGCCCTGAGCGCTCAGCAAATGTGCCCTGAGCGCTCAGCAAATGTGCCCTGAGCCTGTCGAAGGGCTCAGCGCGCATCGCGGGCAAACACGGCGCGCGACCAGATGAAGCCCGCGGCTGCGATCACACCGCACCAGGCGACCGCCAGGATGCCATTGTTCCCGATTGGTGTGCCCATGAGCAGCCCACGCAGGGTCTCGATCATCGGCGTGAACGGTTGGTGTTCTGCAAACCAGCGCAGTTCCCCAAGGCATCGACTCGGTAGGCACGAACGCACAGGTCAGCCATGAGCAGCAGGTTCTCCCGCCCGGAGAGCCGGCCGTCGCCGGCCGAGAACTGGCCGGTGACACCGATCGAGGCGCGTACCGCGTGAGGGTTTGCGGCGAGATCGTGCCCGGCCACGTAAATCTCGCCAGCATCGGCACTGATGAGAGTGGAGAGAATGTTGATCACGGTGGTTTTGCCGGCGCCGTTCGGTCCCAGCAGGGCGAAGACGGACCCCGTCGCGATGTGCATGTCGATGCCGTCGAGAACCGAGTGGCTGCCGTAAGACTTGCGCAATCCCACCACGGAGATTGCGTATTGGTTCGTCATAAGCCGATCGTCGGAGGTTGACGCAGCGTCAAGGTCAAGTCCCAGATTGGTGATCGCAGAACACCGAAGCGCCGCGTACCGATCACGCCGAGTCGACTACGGTTTCTCCTCCTTCAGCCGTGCTCGGATGATCTCCTCCACGATCGACTTCGGCAGCGGATGGTCAGGACTGAAGTGGATCGTTGCTCCGGAGAGCTGATGTGTCTTGGTGATCTCGTCTTTCATGGCCTTGGCCAGGGGAGGGCTCATGGTGAAGAACGACAAGTGGTTCTCCTGCGCGGCGAAACCGACAAGGTCACGCGGTACCGCGAAGATCACCGCGCCTCCGTAGGAGATTCGCTCCTGCACCTCCGGTACGGATGCCTTGATGAGCTGCCGCAATTCTTCGAGGGTTTCTCGCTCCGGCTCCGGCAGTGCCGCGAGGTAGCTGTCCACTGCCTCTGGATCGTCCTTGCTCCGCCGCATGGGCTCGGCTACCTCCGTTGCACGTTATTAATCGGCAAACCGGTCAGGCGTTGGCCGATTCGAGTGCCCCTTCGCTGACCGACGTAGCAGCCCTGCGCCTGGCGCGCAGCCCGGCGACGTAGAGGCCCACTGCTGTGACTAGCACGATGGTGCCGTAGGTCGGAATCCTGGCCGAATCAGACACGTCGAGCTCGCTGAACAGCGTACGAGCATTGGTCAGCAAGATCATCCCACCGACGGCCACGCCCAGCAGGTACGCGGGGGCGATCTTGACGAGGTAGGCGGCAAGCGGTGCAGCTACCAGCCCACCGGCCAGCAGCGCAAGCGCAAAAGACCAATGAATGCCCGACGCGCCGATGGCGACGAGAAAGCCGAGACTGGCAGCGCCACTGACAGCGAACTCGGCCGTGTCGACTGAGCCGATTACCTTCCGCGGCTCCAGCCGCCCGCCGCTGAGCAGCGTGGGGGTCGCGACCGGGCCCCAACCGCCCCCGCCCGTGGCGTCGATGAAGCCGGCAAATAGACCGAGCGGGGCCAGGAATTTGACAGTCAATCGTTTCTTCAGTTGCGGCCGGATACCAATGACGAAGCGGACAATGATATAGACGCCCAGCATGGCCAGGATGCCCGCCATGATCAGCTTTGCCCATTCGGTGGACAACGCGGCAAGAACCGTCGCACCGAGGAACGCGCCGATAGCACCGGGACCCGCGATTCTGAGCACAACTGGCCAATCGACGTTCCGTAGCCGCCAATGGGCGACACCGGACGCAAGATTGGTCCCGAGCTCGCTGAAGTGCACCGATGCTGACGCGACAAGCGGCGTCAGACCTACCGCAACAAGCAGGGTGGACGAGGTCGCGCCGTAGCCCATGCCCAGCGCGCCGTCAACGAGCTGGGCGAGCAGGCCTACAACAGCCAGAACGATGAGCTTACGCACAAAGAGATCCTTCCACTCTTTACCTACAGAATCGCTAGGGATTACCGAGAACCGTAGCCCGCCCAGGAACGAAGGTCGAACACCCGTCTCAAACTTCGAGCAATGGGTAACTGATTTGGACGATCAGCTCCAGGCGGACGGATTGGCCACTAAGGCCGCAACCGACTTCGGCATTTCCCCGGAGACCACATGCGCCAGCGTGACGCCCTCCAGAATCGCCCGCTCCGAAGCTCGCAGGGCGATCCAGACCTCCTGCAACGCCGCGGCCGAGCCGACGTAGGCCAAGTTCTCTGGCCGACTGCCGCGTACGTTAGCAAGCTCGCCGTCGAGCGCCCGGATCACATCGGCGATGCTAATTGTGTCGGCTGGCCTCGCTAGCCGGTAACCACCCTCCGGCCCGCGCTGGCTTCGCAGCAGTCCGGTACGGCGCAGTTCACCGAGGATGCTTTCAAGATATTTGTTCGGAAGTCGTTGGACTTCAGCGAGCTGCTCCACCGTACGCGGCGCGTCGGCCGCTGCCAGCTCCGACAACGCCCGGAGCGCGTAGTCCACTCGAGCCGAAAGCCTCATGCGTGAAGACGCCCGCCGGCCGCGCAGGAAGCTGAAAATTCGGTCACGATCTCACCCAGAACCGACCTTACTGCCACAGCACAGCAACTGCGGCGTTGGCGATTGTCAGGACGCCAATCAATCCCCAAAGCCCACGCGGGATCGAGGCGAACTTCCGGTTCTTGGCCACCAACACCACAATCACTGCCGTGATCAGGAGCTTGACCGCGATCTTGATGTGATTCACCGGATCTTGCCCAAGCTCCTCCATCGTCACCAGTGCCAGGCCGGTCAAAAGAACAAGAATCGACCCGTTCAGCATCGACGCATTCACCTCAGGCTCCTTCGACCTGACTTGCACCAAAAAGCCGCCAAACAGGGCCGCAAAGCCGATCAGATGAAACAGCAGCAAGATCTGTTGCGCGATCTGCATGGCCCGACCCTAGTGGCCACAGACTCGTATGACCCGCAGGCCGCTTCGCGCGCCGCCGTACCGAGGAGGAGTGACGGACGCTCCAACAATCCGGCGCGGAAACCAACGTGTACGTAACGTGTACGTTCGTTCCTTGCGCCTTACACACTCTGCAACGTGTGCATCGTGTCAGGAACGAACGTGTACGTGCGTTCCTGCGGAGACGGGCGACGTGAGCCGCGAGCAATCGCGCACCGCTGTACGGCGGAGCAATTCAAGACAGCTAGACGAGCCGCCGATCGGTTGCCCAGCGGGTGAGTTGATGACGGTTGGACAGCTGCAACTTGCGCAACACGCTGCTCACATGTGTCTCGACGGTCTTGATCGAGATGAACAGCTCCTTGGCCACCTCCTTGTATGCATAGCCCCGCGCAATCAGCCGCAACACCTCCCGCTCCCGTTGAGACAGTCGGTCAAGATCTTCATCAACCGTTGCAAGATCAATTGACCCGGAGAAGGCATCCAGCACGAACCCGGCCAGACGCGGCGAAAACACCGCATCTCCTTCGGCGACTCGACGGATGGCGTCGATCAAGTCGCTACCGCTGATCGATTTCGTCACATAACCCCGAGCGCCCGCACGGATTACTCCTATGACATCCTCAGCGGCATCGGAAACGGAGAGGGCCAGGAACTTTTGTTCTGGATTCTTCTCGTGGACCTTGCGGATGACCTCGACGCCTCCGCCGCCTGGCAAGTGCACATCAAGCAGCACCACGTCTGGCCGCGTCTGCAGAATGACGGCGATGGCCCGGTCAGCGTCTGCGGCCTCACCGACGACAGCGACCGACCGCCCGATCTCGGCCTTCACCCCGGTACGGAACATCGCATGGTCGTCGACGATGACGACCCGGTATGGCCCACGCTGGGCGGCTGCGGTTTGCGAGCTTGGCTCGCTCGTTATCTCAGTCATCTCTTGATCTCCAGTCGGACTTCGGTGCCGCCGCCAGGTGCGGAACGAATTGTTGCGGAGCCGCCATGCCGCACCATGCGGTCGATAATGCTGCCCTTGACACCCATACGGTCCTCGGCCACAGCCTCCACGTCGAATCCCTTACCGCGGTCGCGGACGAAAACCTCAACCGAGCCCTCATCCACCTCCGCGTAGACGTCGATCTTGTCGGCACCCGAGTGTTTGGCTGCGTTGACCATGGCTTCACGCGCGGCGCGTACTAGGGCCTGGATTGGGTCGGAGGTATCGCAGTCGCCGACCGTCACCAGCTCGACTGGTACTCCTCGCTCGTCCTCAACCTCTGCCGCAGCGGCGGTGAGTGCAGCCTTAAGCGTGGCTTCGTGTAGCCAGTCGCCATAGAGCCAATTCCGCAGCTCGCGCTCCTGGCGCCGGGCAAGCTGTTGCACCGCCTTCGGATCGTCGGCTTGACGCTGGATCATGGCAAGTGTTTGCAGAACCGAGTCGTGCAGATGTGCCGCCATGTCTGCACGTGCGTCCGCCCGAACCTTCTCGGCTCTCGCCTGGTTGAGAGCCGACCGTGAGCGGTGCAACCAAGGCGCGAGCACAATGGCCAGGCCAGCGAGTGCGAGCATCGTCATCGCCATGACTTCCGGCAAATGGGAGATCTGGCCTCGCTGGGCAAGAACAATGCCAAATGCTGCCCCTACCAGGCCGAGGCCGACGATCACCCGTACCAGCGACGGCCACCCACCCCGGGCCACAAAGGGAGCCAGCCAAGCTTTGCCACCGGCCTCGTCGCGCCAGCGCTTCTGCTGTGTCGTGTCGGCTTGGCGCCAGACCAGCGCGGCTCCGGCGCAGGCAAACGCCACCGGCCAGAACAGCTTGGAGCTGATTCCGAGTCCGGTGTTTTGCATGATCCACAGCAGGCCAACGCCGAGAGCTATCAGCGCCAGCAGCATGCCCCAGTCGATTCGTCGTTTCGACTTGCCTTCTGCCCGCATCCCAGCCCGACTGGCGGACTCCAGACCAGGTGCCTTGATGGTCGGCTCAGGCGGTAGTAAAAGCCACAGTGCGCCGTACGCGATAACCCCGATGAACTGGAAGGTCGCCAATGCGACGAAGGCGATCCGGACCGCCATCACCGGCCAACCGAGATGCCGAGCCAGTCCCGTGCAGACTCCGCCCAGCCAAGCGCCCTCGGCGACTCGCGTGGCCCGCGGCCGCTCGTCAGAGTCCGGTTGACTGGAGTCCGATCCGACTGATGCTGGCGGCAATACTGCCGCCGGTTGCGGGGGTTCAGTGCGGGCGGTGGGTGATGATTGCGCACCCTGACCATCAACGTGAGCGTTCTGCGTACGCCCAGTCTTGTCGTGAGTATCAGGCTCGAGCTTGCTCGAGTCTGTGGCGGTCATGACACAGCTCGCCGCTGGGGTTGGAGGTCGCTGCGCTCCCGCAATTTCATCGTCTCCTACCCTCACACGTAAACCGTCGTATCAACAGCAGGGTGCTCCCCCACTTCTCCCTTAGCCGAAAGAACTTTGACGATTCCGCAGCACGAATGGTTCCGCGGTTACGCGAACAGCCGGGAGCATTGGGGGTCGTCCCTGATAGTTCGAGGGTAGCCCGCTGGGCAGGATTGGCGCATGAGCTCGATCTGGACCATACGCCGCAGTGCGACCGACGCCAAGCTTGCAGGCCTGTGCGGCGGCTTAGCCCAGCACTGGGGGATCGATCCAGTGTTGGTCCGCGTCGGCTGGGTTCTGCTGGCGCTGAGCGGTGGAATCGGGCTTGTCCTCTATCTTGCGGGCTGGCTGCTCATCCCGGTCGAGGGCAGCGATAAGGCCCCAGTCGATAACCTGTTCGGTGAGTCCGTTCGGCGCTGGCCACGAGAGCTTTGGATCACGCTTGTCGTGGTGGCAAGCCTTGCGATGTTCGCTATCTTCGGCTGGCTCAGCCCGTTTGGCATTGCGCCCGCAATCGTGATCGCGGTCATTTGGTATTTCGGCTTCTATAAGGGCAAGCAGGGCCAAGGATCCGACAAGGAACCCGACAGTGGATCCGCAGCGACGCCGAGCTCAGCCAGGAATTCCGATACCGAACCAGCACAGGGCGCACAACCCCAGTTCGTGAGCTATCCAGGTCTGCCGACGCCTTTCACTGAGGCCGCCGAGGCATGGCAACACCGGATCGAGGAGCACCACCGTGAGGCCGCCGCAGCCAGTCAGCCAGCTGCCACAGCGCCCGATGAATGGCCCAGTCCGCCTCCTGAAGACCGACCGCGGACAACCTTGGATTCACAGCCTGCATCAGATTCACAGCCAGCTGATCACACCGCGTTCCTAGCCGATCCTGACCCAGTTGGCCTTTATGTCGAACCGCCGGCCGCGATACCCGTCAAGATGTCCGATACCCGGTCAGCCAAGCGACTCCGGATGGTTTCCCTCATTGTGCTGGGCCTGACCTTGTCCGGGCTGGGAATTGCCCAAGCGCTTGGGGTCGCGATCCCGTTGGCCGCCTATCTGGCTGCCGCGCTGCTGGTGATCGCCTTGACGCTGGTGGCCGCCACCTGGTTCGGCATGGCGCGCGGCCTGCTGCCGCTCGGAGTCTTGCTGGCGATCGCGGTCATGATCGTCACGGCTGCTGGGCCGGCATTTCGGGTACCTGTCGCTGAGACCTCTGCCCACACTTACACCAGCGTGGCTGACCTGCCAGCCACTGGCGACTCCCAGGACTTTGGCAGGCTTTCTGTCGATCTCAGCCAGCTCTCGATGACAAGCGATGCCCGGTACACCGCTCATGTTGATCTCGGCCATCTCGCGGTCACTGTGCCAAAAGATGTCAATGTCGTGATCAACTACACTGCCGATCTTGGGGCGGTTCGCGCCTACGGTGCTGAGGTCCAGGCAGGTTCCGACCTGAGCGGTGAGATCAAGGACCCCCAGCCGGCCCAGCCAGGCCAGCACACCCTGACGCTCGAGCTATCCGTAGACGCCGGCAACATTGAGGTGCAACGATGAGAAAAACCTACGACGTCGTTGCCTTGATCTTCGGTCTCCTGCTCAGCTGCGTTGCGCTCGGGGCGCTGTGGTTGACGTTTGTCGGACCACTCAACTGGCAGTTGATCAGGATCGTGGCTCCCATGGGTCTGGTCGCCGTCGGTGTTCTCGGCCTCGTCCTCTCCCGGAACCGTCAGTAGCAAACTCCCCGATCGAAAGGCATGTCATGAGCAGCCCCTATCCGCCGCAGGCACCCAAGAGACTGGAGCGGAGCAAGTCCAACCGAATCTTGGGCGGCGTCTGTGCCGGAGTCGCGAACTACCTCAACATGGACCCCACGCTGGTGCGGGTGCTCACCGTGGTGATCTCACTCTTCACCGGCGTTCCGATCATCCTCTACATCATCGCGCTCTTCGTGGTGCCAGAGGAGGGCTCGCAACCCACCTCGCCGACCTATCCGCCCGTCTATGGTCCGCAGGGCCAAACGGCCGACTTCCCTCCGGCACCGCCGCAAACCGCTCAACCGGCGTACGCTCCGCCGCCAACCGCTGCACCTGGGCAGCCTCCTCAATCGTCAACTGAGCCGGTCTCGGCGGAGGATTCCATATGGGGTACCGAGGGCGCGCCCTGGGAACAGCGGCAGCCTGCCCCAGAGCGCGTTGCGCCACAGCCGGAGCGGGAACCCGTCGCGCCTTCCGAGCCGGAGGCGCCGGTCGCTCCGCACGCCCATGAAGAAGACGCCACGGAATCGGTACCGGAGCCTGAGGGCCCGGAGATGCGGCCGTCGAGTACCGACAACCCCCCAACCGAGCCGGGTGGGGCAGAATCCGCTCAGGCCTCCGAGGGTGATCAGCAGACTGACCGTTCCTAATGGCCGCATGTACGCGCCTTACTGGGCGGCGTGCACCAAGTCGATGAAATAGCGGTGGATCCGCAGGTCGTCGGTGACCTCGGGATGGAACGAGGTGGCGAGTACGTTCTCGTGGCGCACGGCGATGATCTTCGGCTCGCGTAGCCCAGGCGGCACCACAGCTCCGAGCACCTCCACGCCGTTGTCGATGCTCTCCACCCACGGGGCACGGATGAAGACTGCATGCACCGGCCCGCCGTCGATGCCGTCAAGATCAACATCGGTTTCGAATGACTCGACCTGACGGCCGAAGGCGTTGCGCCTTACGGTGATGTCGAGGGTGCCGAAGGTTTGTTGATCTTTGGTGCCGTCGAGCACGTTCTTGGCAAGCAAGATCATCCCGGCGCAGGAACCGTACGCCGGCAGTCCGGTCCGCAGTGCCGCAATCAAGGGTTCGCGGAGCCCGAAAATTCGCGACAGTTTGTCGATGGTTGTGGACTCTCCGCCGGGCAACACGATTCCCTGCAGGCCGATCAAATCGGCAGGACGGCGTACGGATCGGACGCCTGCGCCACATGCGGTCAGCGCGTGGAGATGCTCTCGTACGTCACCTTGCAGGGCGAGGACGCCGATAATCGGCGGGCGGCTCACCAGCCGCGTTCGGCGAGACGATGCGGCTGCGGGATGTCGGCAACGTTGATGCCCACCATGGCTTCGCCGAGCCCTCGGGAAACCTTCGCGATCACGTCAGGGTCGTCGTAGAAGGTGGTCGCTTTGACGATCGCCGATGCACGCTCGGCCGGGTTGCCGGACTTGAAGATTCCGGATCCGACAAAGACACCTTCAGCACCCAGCTGCATCATCATCGCCGCATCGGCTGGCGTGGCAATGCCGCCAGCGGTGAAGAGTACGACGGGGAGCTTGCCCAGTTGCGCGACCTCGGCGACCAGCTCGTAGGGTGCCTGCAGTTCCTTGGCCGCCACATACAGCTCGTCGGGTGCCATTGTGGTAAGGCGGGCGATCTCGGCACGGATTTGGCGCATGTGAGTGACGGCATTGGAGACATCACCGGTACCGGCCTCGCCTTTCGACCGGATCATCGCCGCACCCTCGGCGATCCGACGCAGCGCCTCGCCAAGATTCGTGGCGCCGCACACAAACGGCACCGTGAACCGCCACTTGTCGATGTGGTTGGCGTAGTCGGCAGGCGTCAGCACTTCGGATTCATCGATGTAGTCAACGCCGAGCGATTGCAGCACCTGCGCCTCGACGAAGTGCCCGATCCGGGCCTTGGCCATGACCGGTATCGAGACGGCCGCGATGATGCCGTCAATCATGTCCGGATCGCTCATCCGCGCCACACCGCCCTGCGCGCGGATATCGGCGGGCACGCGCTCCAGCGCCATCACGGCAACGGCGCCGGCGTCCTCGGCGATCTTGGCCTGCTCCGGCGTGACGACGTCCATGATCACCCCGCCCTTGAGCATCTCGGCCATGCCCCGCTTGACGCGGGCAGTGCCGAGCAGGCTGGTAGGTGCGGGCGGGCTGGTTGTCTCGGACACGGTTAAATCCCTCTGAATTGCGATGTTTCCCGATGGAGCCTGTTGCGGCGGAGATCGCTCGCAACAATGCTTTCGTCCCTCAGTTTAGGTGCGTGCCAGATGGCATCGAGCTGATTTT
>JBKPAB010000251.1:0-10514 GCA_046726195.1 Actinomycetota bacterium | reverse complement strand
CGACCGAGAAGCTCTAACGGCAGCACAGGAGGCCAACGACGTGCTCGGCGCCAATGGAATCCTGATGGGTGCGTTCTACACCGACGTGCGACCGGCGCTGGCTGAGTGGCGGGAATCTCGCGGCCTGCCGGCTGATCCGATGAAGGCATACGCCGAATCTGGGTATCAGCAGAAGATCGAGAAGGAACGGGCCGGTGGCACCCAAGCCGGCTGGGGAGCGTGAGTGATATGACCAACCAGGCTGTTGCGGAGCTGATCGCCCGGTCGAACCGGCTGGGATCAGATCCCAAGAACACCAATTACGCCGGCGGCAACACATCGGCCAAAGGCACTGAGACCGATCCGGTGACCGGTGAGCCGGTCGAGCTGGTCTGGGTTAAAGGTTCCGGCGGCGACTTGGGGACCCTGACCGAGTCCGGCCTCGCGGTGTTGCGGCTCGATCGGATGCGCAAGCTCGTGGACGTCTATCCGGGGGTGGAGCGGGAAGACGAGATGGTCGCCGCGTTCGACTATTGCCTGCATGGCAAGGGTGGTGCGGCGCCATCGATCGACACCGCCATGCACGGTCTCGTCGATGCGGCACATGTTGATCATCTGCACCCCGATTCGGGCATCGCGGTTGCCACGGCCGTCGACGGCGAAGAGCTGACAGCCAAGATCTTCGGCGACCGGGTGGTCTGGGTGCCATGGCGCCGGCCCGGCTTCCAGCTCGGGCTGGACATTGCCAAGATCAAGGCGGACAACCCGCAGGCGATCGGCTGCATTCTCGGCGGCCACGGGATCACAGCCTGGGGCGATACTTCCGATGAGTCCGAGGCCAACTCACTGGAGATCATCCGCACCGCCGAGGCCTACATCGCCGAGCACTCCAAGCCGGAGCCTTTCGGCGCACAGCTCGACGGGTACGCCGCGCTGCCCGATGATCAACGGCGGGCCAAGGCTGCGGCGCTCGCACCGACGCTGCGGTCGATCGCGTCGTACGACAAGCCGATGGTGGGGCACTTCACCGATGATGAGCGGGTGCTGGAGTTCCTCTCCGGTAGCGAGCATCCCCGGCTGGCCGAACTTGGCACCAGCTGCCCGGACCATTTCCTGCGCACCAAGGTCAAGCCGCTGGTACTTGATCTTCCGGCGGATGCCCCGGTTGAGGACTGCATCGCCCGGCTGCGCGAGCTGCATGAGACCTACCGCGCCGACTACCAGGCCTACTACGAGCGGCACGCGGCACCGGACTCACCGCCCATCCGTGGAGCGGACCCGTTGATCATTCTGGTGCCGGGAGTCGGCATGTTCTCCTACGGGAAAGACAAGCAGACCGCCCGGGTTGCCGGTGAGTTCTACCTCAACGCGATCAACGTGATGCGCGGCGCGGAGGGGCTGTCGACGTACTCGCCGATCGACGAGTCGGAGAAGTTCAAGATCGAATACTGGGCGCTGGAGGAGGCGAAGCTGCAGCGCATGCCCAGGCCCAAGCCGCTCGCTACCCGGATCGCACTGGTCACCGGTGCCGCCTCGGGTATCGGCAAGGCGATCGCGGTCCGACTGGCTGGCGAAGGCGCCTGCGTGGTGATCGCCGATCTTGATGCCGGGAAGGCTCAGGCCGCGGCCGAGGAGATAGGCAATAGTGACGTAGCGGTGGGCCTTGCCGCCGATGTCACCGACGAAGCGGCCGTGCAGGCCGCGGTTGACGCGACGCTGCTCGCGTTCGGCGGGATCGACATCGTGGTCAACAACGCCGGCCTGTCGCTGTCCAAGTCCTTGCTGGACACCACAGTGGCTGACTGGGACCTGCAACACGACGTGATGGCAAAAGGCTCCTTCCTGGTGTCTCGGGCGGCGGCCAAGGCGCTGATCGAACAGAAGCTCGGCGGCGACATCGTCTACATCTCCAGCAAGAACTCCCTCTTCGCTGGCCCGAACAACATCGCCTACTCCGCCACCAAGGCCGACCAGGCGCATCAGGTGCGATTGTTAGCCGCGGAACTGGGGGAGCACGGCGTCAAGGTGAATGGCATCAACCCCGACGGCGTGGTCCGCGGCTCCGGCATTTTCGCCGGAGGCTGGGGAGCCCAGCGAGCCGCGGTCTACGGTGTGCCGGAAGAGGAGCTGGGCAAGTATTACGCGTCCCGCACGCTGCTGAAGCGCGAAGTGCTGCCGGAGAACGTCGCCAATGCGGTCTTCGTGCTCTGCTCGGCTGATCTGAGTCACACCACTGGGCTGCACATTCCCGTCGACGCCGGCGTAGCCGCCGCTTTCCTGAGGTGAGCGAGCGGGCTTCGACGGGCTCAGCCCGCATATGTGCCCGCATATGCGCCCTGAGCCTGTCGAAGGGCACGAGCTCAGCCGGCATAGGTGCCCTGAGCCGCATATGTGCCCTGAGCCTGTCGAAGGGCACGCCGTGACCAGCGGGTGGGTGGCAGCGGTTGATCTCGGCGCCACCAGCGGCCGGGTGATGCTCGGCCACCTCGGACCGGATGAGCTGAGCGTTGAGGAGGTGCACCGCTTTCCCAACGAGCCGGTATGGATCCCGGACGGGCTGCATTGGAGCATTCTCGAGCTCTATCGGAATGTCCTGGTCGGGTTGCGTGAGGCGATCAGAGCACAGCCGGACCTGGCTGGCGTTGGCATTGACTCCTGGGCCGTCGATTACGGGTTGCTGAGCGGCGACCACTTGATCAACAACCCCTTCCACTACCGCGACGAGCGGACTGCGCGCGGGGTCGCGCTGGTGCACAAGATCGCTGATCATGCAACCCTCTACGCGTCGAATGGGCTCCAGTTCCTGCCGTTCAATTCGATCTACCAGCTGGCTGTCGATCATGAAGCCGGGGTCATCGACGACACCACTAGAATGCTCATGATCCCCGACCTGCTGGGATTCTGGCTGACCGGTGAACAGGCGGTGGAGCGCACCAATGCCTCCACCACGGGACTGCTCGACATCGCGTCCGGGAGCTGGAACACGACCTTGATCGACAAGTTGAGCCTGCCGCGCTCGCTGTTCCCGCCCCTGATCGATCCAGGGTCACGGATCGGCACCTTGCGCGACGAGGTTGCCGCGGAGATCGGGGCGCCAGCGACCTTGGGTGTGATCGCAGTCGGATCACACGACACAGCCTCGGCCGTGGTCGGTGTGCCCATGACAGGCCCGGGTGCGGCGTACATCTCCTCTGGCACCTGGTCGCTGGTTGGTGTGGAGCTGGACCGGCCTGTGCTCACCGAGGACAGCCGCGAAGCCAACTTCACCAACGAAGGCGGCGTCGACGGGAAGATCCGCTACCTGCGCAATGTGATGGGCATGTGGCTGCTCAGCGAGTCCATGCGGGTTTGGGAACGCGAAGGCAAGGCCGTGGAGCTCACCAGCCTGCTCGACCAGGCAGCCGCTATCAGTACGCCGGTGCCGATCTTCGACGCGAACCACGCGAGCCTGCTGCCGCCGGGTGATATGCCCAAACGGATTGCAGCGCTCTGTGCCGAAGCAGGCGCAGCTGCGCCCGACTCACCGGCTGGGTTTGCTCGCAGCATCCTGGAGAGCCTCGCCGAGGCGTACGCGACCGCCATCGCAGATGCCGAGCGGCTCAGCGGCGAGAAGATCAACACCGTGCACATTGTGGGTGGCGGCAGCCGGAACACGCTGCTGTGCCAGCTGACCGCGAACCGTACCGGCCGGCCGGTGCTGGCTGGTCCGGTAGAGGCCACCGCCGTCGGTAATGTGCTGATCCAGGGCCGAGCGGCCGGGCTCGTGCAGGGAGACCTTGCCGAACTGCGGGCGCTGGTTGCAAAGACTTTTCCACCAGCCGAGTACCAACCGCACTGACTGCTGACGAGGTGCCGATGAGAACCGCGCTGTTCATCACCTGCCTCGCCGATGCCATGTTTCCCGAGGTGGGAAAGGCGACCGTACGGGTCCTGGAACGGCTGGGTCAGGTCGTCGAGTTCCCGGCCGAGCAAACCTGCTGCGGCCAGATGCACGTCAACACCGGGTACCAGAAACAGGCGCTACCCCTGGTCGAGCGGTTCGCGGAGGTTTTCGAACCGTACGACGCCATCGTCGCTCCGTCGGGGTCGTGCGTCGGCTCGGTCCGCCACCAGCATGTGATGATCGCGAAACGGTTCGGCTCGCCGGCGCTCGTCGAGCAGGTCGAGGCGGTGGCGGCCAAGACGTACGAGCTCTCGGAGTACCTGGTCGATGTGCTGAAGATCATTGATGTCGGCGCGTATTTCCCGCACCGGGTGACCTATCACCCGACCTGCCACTCGCTGCGGATGCTGCACGTCGGCGACAAGCCGGTCCAGCTGCTCCGCGCCGTCGAGGCGTTGGAGCTAGTGGAGTTGCCAGCCGCCGAACAATGCTGCGGGTTCGGCGGCACGTTCGCGATCAAGAACTCCGATACCTCGACTGCGATGTTGGCAGACAAGATGCGCAATGTCTTGGGCACTGGTGCGGAGATCTGCACCGCTGGTGACAGTTCCTGCCTGATGCATATCGGTGGCGGCCTGTCCCGGATTCGGGCAGGCGCCAAGACCATGCACCTGGCCCAGATCCTCGCCGCCACTCGTGAGAAAGCTCTGGCGCTGTGAGCCCGCCCGACGAACGCTCCCGGAGCTCAGAAGAACGCTCCCTGAGCCCAGAAGAACGCTCCCTGAGCCTGTCGAAGGGGCGGTCTCCGGCGGGCTCAGGCCGCACACTGCCGCCGCCTGCACCGCGCGGTGTGGGCAACCTGCGCGGCAAGGAAAAGTTCCCGGCCGCCGCCCGACGAGCCCTCGCAGACACCCAGTTGCGACGCAACCTCGGCAAGGCGACAACGACTATTCGCGGCAAGCGAGCGCAAGTGGTTGCGGAACTGCCCGACTGGGAGGGTCTGCGCGAAGCGGGCCGCCAGCTCAAGGTGCATACGATGGCGCATTTGCCGGATTACCTCGCCCAGTTGGAATCCGCGGTCACCGCCCGCGGCGGGGTAGTGCATTGGGCTCGCGACGCCGTTGAGGCCAACGCCAAAGTGATCGATCTCGTTCGCGCCACGGGCGTGGACGAGGTGGTCAAGGTCAAATCGATGGCCACACAGGAAATCGGGCTCAACGAGGCGCTGGAAGCCGTCGGCATCGCTGCCCTCGAAACCGATTTGGCGGAGCTGATCGTGCAACTCGGGCATGACAAGCCGTCGCACATCCTGGTGCCGGCGATCCACCGCAACCGGGCGGAGATCCGGGAAATCTTCTTACGCGAAATGGCCGAGGTCGACGTCGCGCTCACCGACGAGCCCGCTGCGCTTGCCGCTGCGGCTCGCCAGCACCTGCGGCGCAAGTTCCTTTCCGCCAAGGTGGCGATCAGCGGCGCCAACTTCGGGATTGCCGAGACCGGAACGCTCGGGGTGGTCGAGTCCGAGGGCAATGGCCGGATGTGCCTTACGCTGCCGGAGACCTTGATCACTATTATGGGCATCGAGAAACTCGTCCCACGCTGGCGGGATTTGGAAGTCTTCCTGCAGCTGCTGCCCCGCTCCTCGACCGGCGAGCGGATGAACCCCTACACGTCGATGTGGACTGGCGTAACGCCCGGCGACGGGCCACAGGAGTTCCATTTGATCTTGCTCGACAACGGCAGGACCGCCGTGCTAGCAGATGCGGAGGGTCGCGATGCGCTGAACTGCATCCGGTGCAGCGCCTGCCTCAACGTCTGCCCGGTGTACGAGCGGACCGGCGGGCACGCGTACGGGTCGGTATATCCGGGCCCGATCGGGGCCATCTTGTCACCGCAGCTCACCGGCATCGAGGACAATGCGTCGCTTCCGTACGCATCGTCGTTGTGCGGCGCATGCTACGACGTCTGCCCGGTCAAGATCAACATTCCGGAGATCTTGGTGCACCTGCGTGCCAAGCACACCGAGACGTACGCGGCAGAGCATCGGCTGCCGAGCGCGGAAGCATCCGCGATGGCCGCGGCTGCCTGGGTGATGAGTGATCCGAAGCGGTGGACGCTGGCACTGCGCAGTGGCCGACTGGGTCGGATACTCGGCCGCAAACGCGGTGTGATCGGTGAGGTTCCATTGCCGGTTGCCAAGCAATGGACCGACGCCCGTGATCTTGCGCGGCCGCCGAAGCAGACCTTCCGCGACTGGTGGGCCGCCGAGCATGGGGGAGAACGGTGAACGCTCGCGAGGAGGTGCTAGCACGGATCGCGGCGGCGCATCGCGCAGCGCCGCCAGCGGAGCTTGGCTACGACGACATCACTCGGGATTATCGGACCACGTCAGACTTGCCAGCCGACGCGCTGACCGAGCTCTTGATTGATCGTTTGATGGACTATCGAGCGCTGGTTCGCCGGTGTTCAGTTGATGATCTTGGCGCGACCATCGCCGCTGCACTCGCCGAACGCGGCGCCAGTGCAGTGGTTGCCCCAACAGGCTTGGATACATCCTGGACGGCAGACATTTCCGCGGATGTGCTGACCGATGGGCTGTCCGCTGGTGATCAGCTCAGCGTCTCGCAACTGGACGATGTCGACGGTGTGATCACCAGTTGCGCCGTGGCGATCGCGGAAACCGGGACGTTGATCTTGGACGGCTCACCGGGACAAGGCCGCCGCGTTGTCACGCTCATCCCGGACTACCACCTGTGCGTCGTGCTTCCCGATCAGATCGTTGCCGATGTCCCGCAGGCACTGGCCCGGCTAGAGCCGACCCGGCCGCTGACGATGATCAGCGGGCCCAGCGCGACCAGCGACATTGAGCTGAACCGTGTCGAAGGCGTGCATGGCCCGCGGACGCTCGAGGTGATCATCGTCGATGCGCGCTGAGCCCTTCGTCAAGCTCAGGACGGCGCTTGTCGAAGCGCGACAGGTGTGCCCTTCGACAGGCTCAGGGCACATACAGGAGAGGAGTGAGTGATGCCGCGCTACTGCTTGCTGGGACACGTCGATCCCAATCGGCTCGAGGAGTATCGGGAGGCCCACCGCGCCGTTTGGCCCGAGCTGCTGGAGGCACTGCGCGACGCCGGCTGGCGTAACTATTCGCTCTTTCTCCGCGACGATGGCCTCTTGATCGGCTACGCGGAGGCCGACGATCTTGCTGTGGCGCAAGAGAAAGTAGCTCACACCGAGGTCAACGCCCGCTGGCAAGCCGCCATGGCAGAACTGTTCCAGACCGGGGGCGCTCCGGATGAAGCCTGGGAGATTATCCCGGAGGTGTTCAACCTCGAGGATCAACTTCAAGCTGCCGGTCGGGCGACCGAGCCCAGCCACTGAATGCTTAAGGTCCTTCGGTCTCAAGCCACGTTTGCCGTCTTGAGACGACTCGCGAGTGCTGATCAGGCTGAATTTGGCCACGTTTGCCGTCTTGAGACGGCTCACGCTAGTTAGGGGTGGGCATCTTGCCAGGGTCGGTTAGGACGACAATCTTGCCGGTAGCCGAGCCTGCCTCCATCTCGGCGTGAGCCTCGCGGATCTCATCCAGGTGATAGACCCGGTGGAGTGGGACGATCGCCTCGCCTGCTGCAACGGCGTCAAGGAAGTTTTGCAGGACACCCTCGGACAGATCGCTGGCATCGCCGGTGTATGCGGTGAGCCGCACCCCGCGTGGAATGTAATTGATCGGGTAGAAGTCTGAAACGGTCCACACGTTGGAGAGCATCCCGGTGAAGCACACAACCCCGTGCACCTTGGTCGCGGCGAGGGTGTCTGGCAGGGTGGGGGTGCCAACAAGCTCGAGGGCGGTGTCCACGCCAGCGGGCACGATGTCTCGCACTCGACCGGCGATCTTGCCGTCGTCGATCAGGACATGACTGGCACCGATGCTCTTCAGCGCCTCGGTCTTGGCTGCGTTGCGGGTGGTGGACAGCACGATCATGTCGAGGCGTCTGGCCAACACGGCGGTCGCCATGCCCACCGACGAGGTGCCGCCGCGTATCAGAATCGACTGCCCTTGTTGGGCGTCGAGGCCGATAGTCAGCGAGCCGTACGCGGTTTGCAGCATCTCCGGAACCGCGCCCAACGTGGCCCAGTCGAGGTTGCTGGTGAACGGCACGACCTGCCGGGCGGGCACACAGGTGTACTCGGCGTAGCCGCCGTCGAAGGTGCGGCCCATCCCGCCCATCATCGTGGCGACCTGCTGGCCAACTCGAAACTCCCCGCCCGGACATGCCGCGACCAGGCCCGTCGCCTCGATCCCCAACACCCGGGGGAAGGTGACACCCACTGCTAGGCCGAGTCGGGTATGCAGCTCAGACCGGTTCAGGCCGAATGCCTCGACCTTGATCAACACTTCACCCGGCCGCGGAGCCGGGATCTCGAGATCGCGGATCTGAAGAGCCTCTGGCGGCCCCGGCGCATCGAGCACTACCGCTTTCATGATCGACGTCATCGGTCGCTCTGTACATTGACTCGGTCCGCGGTGATCAGATGTCGACGCAATCGACCCAGGGTGTCAGACAGCTTGGTGAGTTCGCCGGACGGCGCTGCCGCCCCGAGATAGGCGGCAAGAGCATCCTGGAATGTCACGTTGGCTGCTGCGAGTAGGACGTCGCCGGCCTCAGTGAGCTCAAGCAGATTAGATCGGCCATCGCTAGGGTTGGGGTGCCGTCGGCACCAACCACCGGCCTGGACCTTGTCGACCACTTTGCTCGCCCCACCGACAGTGATGAATGTACATTCCATGGAATGCAAAATGCCGAGCTGGGGCCGCCGCTGCGTAGCTGTTAGTGCCTGGCGTTACGAGCGGCCGTGCGCTGGGTTCCTCTGGTCCACGAGCGATCGGTCCGCTTATCGTCGCGGTGCCCTAAGGAGCGGTCGGGCTGAGTTTCCGGACGAAGATGCTGGCAGGGTCGTCGCCGTGGGTCTGGGCGAAGAACGGGAAAACGGCGGACCCGCTCGAGCCCAGGCCTTCGTAGTCGCCGAGGAAGAAGCCCCGGGCCACCGGGGCCTTGCGACTGTCGAACGAGGTGTCCGTCACCCGGGTCTCCTCGTCCCAGCTATCCGCGTTGGTACAGTTTTTCGCGACTCCAGCGCGCGGGTGGCAGTGGACCACGAACGCGTCGGTCGGCGTGGTAGCACCGTCGTCATCGGTGTTGTTGCGGAAATCGTAGTAGCTCACCGCGACCGTGCCGTCGCTCAGCACTTGCACCATCGGGGTGAAGGCCTGATTGTTGCCGGTCGGCTCGCCCGGATCCGCCGCGGGTGTCTGGTTGACCCGTATTGGCGCGGACCACGTGAGGCCGCCGTCCAGCGACTGCGAGAATGCGATGCTGGAGCGCGGGCCGAACCGGAGGTCCTGCCATACCACGTAAACCGCACCGGTCGTTGGATCGACGATCGCCTCGGGATTGATGTCGCCGGTGCGATGCGCCGCGCCGTCGTCGGGGTCGACCACGATCCCTCTGCGGAAATCGCTGATGATGATCTCCCGCTTCGACCAGGTCGCACCCTTATCCTCGGAGCGGATCGCGGCAATGTTGAAGCCTCGCGTGTCGTGCTCGTTTTTAGGACCGCGGATCTGCGTGAACACGTCGAGCAACTCACCGTCGAAAGCGGCGTTCTCCGGGAGGACGACGATCAGGTTGCCGATCGTCTGGGCGATGGTCCCGGCCTTGAAGATCTTCCTGGCCGGCTCCCACGTGTTCCCGCCGTCGGTGGTCCGGGCGAGGTAGACGTCACCGCCGAAGGCCCGCGCGTTCTCGAACGCCTGCTGGCTGATGTTCCCGCTGGGCGGCGAAACCAACCGATCCCAGACCGCGTACACGAAGTTCGAGTTGTTCGGGTCGGCGGTGATGGAGTTCTTGTCGTTGAGAACGTTCGGGCTCGCGTCACGGATCAGCGTGACCGGGTCCTCCCATGTCGCCCCGTGATTGGTGGAGCGCATCACCAGCATGGCGTTCGGCGAGCCGCCAAACCCTTCGGGGTTGGAATCCGTCGACAGGCTCATCAGATACGCGGTCCCATTCGGGGAGATAGCCACCCACGGGTCGGTGGCCCGCTCGTAGTTGCCGCCGTTTGCGGCCGTTCCTCCCGTACAGTTCGACGACTTGGTGTTGGGGTTAACGGTCCAACTGGTGCCGCCATTCGTGCTGGTTGCGGTGACCAGGCCCTCGGAGGCCCCGTCACTCCACCGATCCTGCTGCCAGGCCCCAATCAGGACGTCGGGGTTTGATGGATCGACGGACAGCCACGGTTCAACCTCGCTGTTGACGAATTCCGTTCCCCCGGTATTGCCGTCGTCGCCGTCGCAGGCAGCGATCGGGCTCGCCCCGGAAACCTGCACCAGCTGACCGGTGACCAACTGAGCGGCCTCGGCTGAGCCCATACCGGCTGGAAGCATGAGCGACGCCGCCAGCGCAATGCCCCATTTTGTACGCCGCAAGCCTCTGCCAGTCACGCCAAACCCCCGATACCGTTACGCGCGAAACGGACTCACCATCTACCACGAGCGGAGGACTGTCAATGCCACACGCCGCAGCGAGGGAGCTAGAAACGCACGTTCATCGTTGAGCTTTCGCGCTGCAGCAGTGCGGCGGCGGTCCCAGTG
>JBKPAB010000250.1:0-4818 GCA_046726195.1 Actinomycetota bacterium | reverse complement strand
GCCTTCATCTACATCGGGATCCTTGCCCTCGATGCGTTTGTCTACATGGCTGCTCTGGAACCGGGTGGCGGGCCTGATAACACAACCCTCGTGATGGCCCAGCAGCTCTTCACGACCGCGTTTACCAAAGGCCAGTTCGGTTATGCCTGCGCAATGGGTGTCGTACTGGCAATCGTTACGCTGATGTACGCCGGTCTGATCTTTGCCATAAACCGGATCTTCGGTGGAAAAAGTGAGGTCGGCGAATGACACAGATCTCTCCCGACGTCGGCGCTACCCCGACCGCACCCGCGAGGGAGCGAGTGCCATTCGAGCCGGCCGAGCCCGGCGCGGCTCCCGGTACGCCTGGCGACAAGGCGGTAACCGGTCTCTCGCATACCGTCTTGATCATCTGGTCGATTCTGGTCATCTTGCCCTTGATCTGGGTCCTGATGTCCTCGTTCAAGACGAGCTCGGAGATCTTCGCCTCGCCGTTTACCCTGCCACAGCGCTGGAGCTTCGATAACTATGTCAATGCCTGGACGACAGCAGGGATCGGAAGCTTTTTCTTCAACTCGGTGATCGTCGTTGTCGGGGCGCTGATTCTCACTATGTTGTTCGGCTCGATGTCGGCCTATGTGCTTGCCCGGTTCAGCTTCCCGGGTAGCCGGGCGCTGTATTACCTGATGCTTGCGGGTCTCACCTTTCCGATCTTCCTCGCGATCGTGCCGTTGTTCTTCGTGCTGCGAGGAATCGGCTTGCTCAACACGCTGCCCGGCCTGATCTTGACCTATGCGGCGTTCGCGTTTCCGTTCACCGTGTTCTTCCTCTACGCCTTCTTCCGATCACTGTCAAAATCGATCGCAGAGGCGGCCGCAGTGGACGGCGCGGGGGAGTGGCGGACCTTCTTCCAGATCATGCTGCCGATGGCAAAGCCGGGTCTGGCCACCGTTGCGATCTTGAACTTCGTGGGCTTATGGAACCAGTTCCTGCTGCCGATCGCGTTGAATACCAACCCCGACAATTACGTTCTCACCCAGGCAATGGCGTCCTTCGCGTCCCAGGCTGGCTACTCAGTGGATTTCGGCGCGCTCTTTGCGGCCGTGGTGATCACCGTCGTACCAGTGCTGATCATCTACCTGATCTTCCAGCGGCAGCTGCAGGGCTCGGTTTCGCAAGGCGTCAGTAAGTAGCAGGCCCGAGGGCGCATCAATTCGCACTCAAGAAATGACGAGCGTCTTCATTCTCTGAAGCATGTGACGCGCTTCGTCTTCCCAATCATGAAATGCCGGATGACGCTGCTGCTCGATGAACCACAGAGTCACGAGGAGAAGCCGCAGACACTGGAAGACCTGGACAAGCCGCTCGTGGTCGTCCGGCAGTGGACGAATGGATTGATAACCGCGCAGCAGCCCTGCTCGGAGCTCGTCAAAGTCGGGTCGGTCACTAAGTTCACTGACGGTGACGGCGAGGTCGTAGAGATAGTGACCCCATCCACAGTCGTCAAAGTCGATCGCGCGAACGGTTTCGCGGTCAAACAGGTAGTTCTCCTGATGTAAGTCCGCGTGAATGAGCCCAAAGACATCGGGTCGCTCGCCGAGCGCGCGTCGAACTTCTTGTACCGCCTCCATAGTGGCTGCAGCGATTGCGGAAGCAGCAGATCCCAACTGATTACCGACGACTTCGTAGATCCAAGCCCGAACGCCGTCGGACAGATCGCCCACGCGCCACCGATGAAAATCCTGCGGGGGGAGGAAACTTTGAGCCTGGTTGTGCAACGAGGCACTCAGCGCGCCGACCCGCTCTAAATGAGAGGGCATCAAACTGGCATCGCGAAACCTTCCTTCGGCCCAGCGGAACAGCACGCACAGTCTTGGCCACGGCACACCTGGATCCGAAGCATGTACCGGCCCTGGCGCGCATCGACCCGAAAGTCGTGTTGCATCACCGTGCACAGTTCGACGCATGAGCATGCTAATATAGTTACATGCGTACGACGATCGAGTTGGATGCCGACACCGGCCGGGCGGTTCAGGCCCTACGCGAGCAAGGTCGCGGCGTTAGTGAGGCCGTGAATGAGCTGATCCGACGGGGCATGATGGCCTCGCCTCGTGAGAAGCAGTTCGTGGCTCGACCGCGGCGTCTAGGGCTGCGCATCGACGTCTCCAACGTCGCCGACGCGCTGGATCTGCTCGAGGGGCCCGAGGCGCGGTAGTGCTGGTCGACGCGAACATCCTGCTGTATTCGGTAGACGAAGACAGCCCGTTTCACACCGCCGCGCGCGACTGGATGGTCGCCTCGCTCAACGGTGCCCAACGGGTCGGCATCCCATGGATGTCATTCTGGGCCTTCATCCGGATCGTCACCAATCCGCGAGCGCTGGCGCGGCCGCTCACTCCCGGGCAGGCGTGGGACTACGTCGCCGATTGGCTAGATGCGCCGGCGACCTGGGTACCCGCGCCCGATCGAGGCCATCGGCAGATCCTCCGCGATCTGCTGGAGCAGCACGACGTGCGAGCTGGTCTCGTTACTGATGCTGTGATGGCTGCGATTGCGATTGAACACGGCCTGATGGTGGTTAGTGCCGACTCCGACTTCGCACGCTTTCCACAGGTCAGGTGGCTCAATCCGGTCGCACCCAGCTGAGGCTGGCTGTCGTCAGGCGCCAGCCCACCTCGTCGATCGTAAGACCCAATTGCTGGAGCTGGCGGGCCAGCCGGACTCGGTCGATTAGACACGAGAACTAGGGTCGAACGCATGCCGGCGGGACTGGTGAGGCACACCACCGTGCGGCTGCTCGCCGCCGAACTCGGCCCGGAATCGCCGCTGCCTCCCTTCATCGGGCTGCAGCGGCTTCCTGACCCGTCGTCGTCTCCTGACCTGCCACCAGACATGCGCGAACGCATCGCGTACGGGCGGCTCGCCAATCCGCTGCCGTATGCGTTGCAGAATGGCTACCGCCGCGACTTACTGCCTCGGGAGATCAGCGCGATCCGGCTGACCAACGGTCGGCTGGATGCTCTCGTTCTCTCGGGCCTCGGCGGGCGGCTCTGGTCGCTCCGCGAGCTGGCGGCCGATCGTGACCTGGTGTTCACCAACACGCGCCTGCAGTTCGCCAATCTCGCACTCACCAACGCCTGGTTCGCCGGCGGCATCGAGTGGAACCTCGGCTCCACTGGCCACGCGGCTACGACCTGCCGGCCGGTCTTCGCTGGCAGGGTGCCGACTAACCGCGGAGCCGCACTTCGGATTTGGGAGTGGGAACGAACCCGAGATCTCGTGTTCTCCGTCGACCTGCTGATGCCGGCTGAACGTCCACTGCTGCTGGCTTTCGTACGGGTCCGCAATCCCGATGTCGAGCCCAAACCGCTCTACTGGTGGACGAATATCGCCGCTCCGGAGGAACCGGGGGTGCGGGTCTTGGCCCCGGCCAGCCAAGCCTGGCGGACCGGGTACGACGGGTCCATCACGGAGGTCGACATCCCCTTCGCGGACGGCCCGTCCGCCGATGTCAGCTACCCCCTACCGGCGCAGCGAGCTGCGGATTACTTCTTCCAGGTGCCCGCCGAGCAGCGGCCGTGGATCGCCGCCGTGCAGGCCGACGGCCACGGCCTGATGCAGACCTCCACGGCTCAGTTGCGCGGTCGCAAGCTGTTCTGTTGGGGCACAGCCGCCGGCGGTCGGCACTGGCAGGAGTGGCTGTGCGGGCCGGGGGCTCGCTACCTCGAGATTCAGGCCGGGCTGGCAACGACCCAACTCGAGCACCTGCGGCTGGAGGGGAGGGCGGAGATCAGTTGGGCGGAGGCCTACGCGCCGATCGAGGCGTCGCCGGGGGCGGCGCACGGTGCTTGGCCGGACGCGCTCGCCCAGGTCACCAAGGTGGTGGCCCGGGCGGTTCCCGCCGAGGAGCTCGCCGAATGGCACCGCTGGTGGCGAGCCGAGGTGGCGGACGCGGCGCCACAGCAAATGGCGGCTGGCTCTGGCGCTGGCAAGGCTGAACTTGTCGTACGCGGCGAGGATCCCGACAGTCTGTCGGGCACCCCGTTCGGACAGCCACTCTCCGACGGTTTCCGCCACCTCGTCGCGCTGGCTCGCGGCGGCGAGGTCGACCAGGATGGAGCGGGTGCTGATGTCTTGGTGCCACCAATCACAGATCGCTGGGCTGCGGCGTTCGACCGCGCCGCTAGCGGCTGGTGGACCCAGCTCATGAGGGCCATTCGGTCCCACGCTCGGGGAGACCTCGAGGAGGCGCGGCTCGGCTACCTGGGCTCCGACCAGCTCAGGTCGACGCCCTGGGCGGCTCGCGGTCTTGCCCTGCTCGCTAGCACCCGCGGAGATCATGTGAGCGCCGCGGAACTGTACGCCCGCGCCATCGCCGAAGCACCGACCTGCCTGCCGCTGCTGATCGAGGCCACCGACCAACTGCTGACCGCGAGCCGACCCGCTGCCTGCCTCGCGATGATCAGCGCCGCGCCGGAACAGATTGCTCTGCACGGCCGAGTGGTGCTTCAGCGAGCACGTGCTCTGCTGGCCGACGGGCAAGCCGACGCGGCACGGGCCCTCCTCGAAGCCGGAATCGAGGTGCCCGATCTTCGGGAGGGGGAGACGTTGGGGGCACTGTGGCGCTCCGCGTACGGCGACCGTGCACTGCCGTACCGCTACGACTTCCGGATGCGTCCCGACCTCGACTGCTGAGGTGGGAGATGATGACCGCGGTGGTGCGACCGCAGTTAGCTCGGCCGGACAGGAATGCGCAGTTCGCGACCTCGGTAGAACGCCTCCTGGGCTTCGATCACGTAGGGCGCCATTGCCTGGCGTCGCCGGCTCTCAGCCTCCGAG
>JBKPAB010000249.1:0-5875 GCA_046726195.1 Actinomycetota bacterium | reverse complement strand
GTGTGCTCCGGATAGGCGGCGATTTCCTCGCCGGTCGCCGGGCTGACGACCCGGATCACGCCCCCCATCCTCAGGTACTCGGGACCGCGCCGCGGTCCTGCTCCGATAGGTATTCCACGGTTTCGCCGGTCGCGCAGATCGGTCCGCACCGGCAAGCTCCTCCTGTGCGGCCGTCTCCTCCTGTGCGGCCGTGCTCGCATTGCAGCCCGTGCACGATTTGAGCCTAGACGCTCGAAGAGAGGGCGGCTAGTGATCCCACGCCCGCAGGCATACCGGAAGTGACTGACCGTCCGACCGCCTCCGCACCTGTCGATCGCAGCGGGTGTGAGGCCCAGGCGTGATGATGCGTGTGTCGTAACATTCGACCACGAACGTGTCCACGTGAGGTTGTGGGTGCGGTCGAATCTCCGCATGAGGGGAGCCTTGCCTTATGGCCAAGATCAAGGTCGAGCAGCCGGTGGTTGAGCTTGATGGTGATGAGATGACCCGGATCATCTGGTCGTTCATCAAGGACCGTTTGATCCATCCGTACCTGGACGTGGATTTGCGGTATTTCGATCTCGGGATCCAGAGCCGGGATGCCACCGATGACCAAGTGACCGTGGATGCGGCGCATGCGATCAAAGAGCATGGCGTTGGGGTGAAGTGCGCGACGATCACACCCGATGAGGCGCGGATGGAGGAGTTCGGCCTGAGGCGGATGTACCGGTCTCCAAACGGCACCATTCGCAATATTTTGGGTGGAGTGATTTTCCGGGAGCCGATCGTGATCTCGAACATTCCCCGGTTAGTGCCGAGTTGGACTAAGCCGATCGTGATCGGCCGTCATGCGCACGGCGATCAGTACAAAGCAACCGACTTTGTCGTGCCGGGTCCGGGAACCGTGACCATCACATACACGCCGAGCGACGGCGGTGAGGCCGTGCAGACGGAGATCGCCCGGTTCTCGGCAGCAGGAGTGGCGATGGGCATGTACAACTTCGACGACTCGATCCGCGATTTTGCCCGGGCGTCGTTCTGGTACGGGCTTGAGCGCAGGCTGCCCGTTTATCTATCGACGAAGAACACGATTCTCAAGGCGTATGACGGCCGGTTCAAGGATATTTTCGCGGAGGTGTTCGACGCCGAGTTCAAGGCCGACTTCGACTCGGTCGGTATCACCTATGAGCATCGCCTCATCGACGACATGGTGGCGGCCGCCCTGAAATGGGCAGGCGGCTACGTCTGGGCCTGCAAGAACTATGACGGCGACGTGCAGTCGGACACGGTGGCGCAGGGGTTCGGGTCGCTCGGCCTGATGACCTCGGTCCTGATGACGCCGGACGGCACAGTGGAGGCTGAGGCGGCGCATGGCACTGTCACTCGGCATTACCGGATGCACCAGCAAGGCAAGCCGACATCGACCAACCCGATCGCGTCGATCTTCGCCTGGACCCGGGGGTTAGAACATCGCGGCAAGCTGGACAAGACGCCTGCGGTCGTCGACTTCGCGGAGACCCTTGAGCGGGTCTGTATTGAGACCGTCGAGAGCGGGCGAATGACCAAGGACCTAGCGCTGCTGGTAGGCCCTCACCAGGAATGGCTAACTACACAGGACTTCCTCGCCGCCGTCGATGAAAACCTGCAGCGGCGTATGACCCAATGAATCGCGTCGTCATCGTCGGAGGCGGACCAGGCGGTTACGAAGCCGCCCTTGTGGCCGCCCAGCTGGAAGCGGAAGTCACGGTCGTTGATCGGGACGGGTTGGGTGGCTCGGCTGTGCTCACCGACTGCGTCCCGTCCAAGACGTTGATCGCGACCGCGGAACTTATGACCTCGATCGAGGAATCACGCGAGCTCGGCGTTGAATCTGGACATGCCGAGAACCTCGACGCGGTTGCGTCCGTCGACCTGGCGAAGATCAACGCGCGGGTCAAGCGCCTCGCTATGCAGCAGTCCGACGACATCGTGCGCAAGCTCGACGTGGAAGGCATCAGGGTGATCCGTGGCACTGGTCGCCTGGACGGCCGGGAGTCAGTCATGGCGACGACCTCAGGCGGTGCGGAGGAGATCATCCCGGCAGACATCGTCCTCCTCGCCACCGGCGCACAGCCCCGGGTGCTTCCCACGGCGTTTCCCGACGGAGAACGCATCCTGACCTGGGAACAGGTCTATGACCTGACCGAGTTGCCGCACAGGTTGATCGTCGTCGGGTCGGGCGTCACCGGAGCTGAGTTCGCAAGCGCGTACAACGCCCTCGGTGCCGATGTTGTGCTCATCAGCAGTCGAGATCGGGTGTTACCCGGGGAGGATGCGCAAGCAGCAACCGTGCTGGAGGACGTCCTGACCCGTCGCGGGATGACTGTTCTCAGCAAGCGCCGCGCCAACAGCGCTACACGTCACGGTGACACCGTCACGGTCGAGCTTTCTGATGGATCGACGGTCGAGGGCAGTCACTGCCTAATGGCGGTCGGCTCGATTCCTAACACTGACGGCCTCGGCTTGGAGGGGGCTGGAATCCAGCTCGACAAGGGAGGCTTCGTCAGCGTCGACCGAGTGTCGCGTACGAGCGTGCGCGGGGTGTACGCCGCCGGCGACTGCACCGGCGTCCTCATGCTCGCCTCGGTCGCCGCGATGCAAGGGCGGATCGCCATGTGGCACGCCCTCGGTGACGCCGTTAAGCCGCTCAATCTCAAGGCTGTCTCAGCCACTGTGTTCACCGCACCGGAGATCGCCACGGTGGGGTGGTCGCAGGAGGCCGTCGACCGCGGTGACATCGACGCCCGCAGCATCATGCTCCCCCTCGCCGGCAACTCGCGGGCCAAGATGCAAGGTGTTCACGATGGGTTCGTCAAGTTGTTCTGCCGCCAAGTTACCGGGATTGTTGTCGGAGGCGTCGTGGTCGCGCCGCGTGCGAGCGAGCTCATTCATCCGATCGCGGTAGCCGTCGAATCCAAACTGACTGTGGATGATCTTGCGCAGGCGTTCACGATCTACCCGTCGATGTCGGGATCGGTTGCCGAGGCGGCTAGGCGGTTGCACCGACCCTCCTGAGTCAGATCGACCAGGCCAATGCGACTACACGAAGAAGAACGTCAATCCCAGCACTGCGTAAATGGCGAGCAGTTGTACACCTTCGTACCAGGTGGACTCGCCGCGTTGAGTGATCTCGTCTGCGATGAGGATCGCGAGGAAGATCGCGCCGAGCTCGAACCCGTTGAAGACCAGCGCCATCGGGAATGGACCGATGACAAACGAAGCGAGCACGAGCACGGGAGCCACGAACAGCGCGATCTGTGCTGCAGATCCGACAGCGATGTTCACGGCTAGGCCGATCTTGTCGCGCATGGCGAAGTAGACAGCAACCCAGTGCTCGGCGGCGTTGCCGACGACCGCGACGACAATCACGCCGACGAAGAACGGTGAGAGCCCCAGGCTTTCCGACGCCTCGGTTATGGAACTCACAAGGATCTCCGACATCACGCCGACGGCTGCGCCTGCGCCTGCCAACATGATGACGCTGCGACGCACCGTCCATGGCTCCCCGCCGTGATCTTCCTCGTCGTGGCTGGGATTGAACAAGCCCTTGTGCGTTTTGAGGGAAAACAGCAGCCCTGCGGCATAAGAGCCGAGCAAGATCAGCGCGACGCCGATGGACAACGTCTTGAGATCGACGGAGAACTCTACGGCGCGTGAGGTGGGATCAGGCAGGCCGCCGCCTGAGACCAACTGGAAGATCGCTGGCATGATGAGGGCGACAGTGGCTAGGAGAAGCATCAGCGACTGGGCCGATGCCGCGCGCGCTTCGAAGTATTGCCGGTCCCGTCGCAGCCCGCCGGCGAGCATCGACACGCCCAATACGAGCAGAATGTTGCCCAAGATCGATCCGGCAACGGATGCCTTCACGACCTCGTGCAACCCGGCACTGAGGGCGAACAACGCGATGATCAATTCAGGTGCGTTGCCGAACGTGACGTTCAGTAATCCGCCGATGCCGGGACCCGAGCGAGCCGCGAGCTCCTCGGTTGCGCGGCCCATGAGTGCGGCAGTGGGGATGACGCCGAGCGCGGACGCGGCAAAGATCAACACGGCGTCCGCATGGACGAGTTCCAGCAGAATCGCGACGGGAATCAGCGGCACGAGCAGATAGGGCCAGCCTTCACCTGACAACAGAAAGGACCGCCTCTTTGCGGCCTCAGGCGTCTTCGTCGTCGTCAACCTGGCGCTCCTCGACGCTCGCCATCATCGGCTCCCTTTGACGGGTTACATTCTGCCGACCTCGTGAGCGCAATGCCAGGCGACGACCACTGAGCCCTGGTCGCAGTCCTAGGGAAGGGAAGCTGAGTATCGCCGAGACGAAATCTCTTTATGCCCGCGGATTCCGGCGGCGCCGCCGGAATCGTCGATGTATCATCTGACCGGAGTTCGCCGGCTTGCTGGACAACATGCCGTGGTAGGACAACGAGAGGGCTCACAGAGATGACCAAGGGCTCGGACCTCTTTGTGGCGGCGTTGGCGAACGAGGGTGTGCAGCGCGTCTTCGGCGTACCCGGGGAGGAGAACCTCGATACCGTCGAGTCTTTGCGCACCTCCGGCATCGAGCTCGTCGTCACGCGGCACGAACAGTCAGCAGCGTTCATGGCGGCAACTTACGGTCGGCTCACCGGGCATCCTGGCGTCTGCATAAGCACGCTGGGCCCGGGTGCACTCAACCTGGCTACGGGAGCGGCGTACGCGCACCTCGGCGCGATGCCGATGATCCTGATCACTGGCCAGAAGCCGATCCGCAGGAGCCAGCAGGCGCGGTTCCAGATCGTTGACATGGTGGCGACGATGAAGCCGCTGACGAAGTTCTCGCGGCAGATCCTCAGCACCCAGAGCATTCCCACCATCGTGCGGGAGGCCTTCCGGGTCGCGGCGGAGGAACGCCCCGGCCCTGTGCATCTCGAGCTGCCGGAGGACGTGGCGGGGGAGGAGGCCGCCGACGTACCGCTGGTGCCGTGGTACGCGCCCGAGCTGCCGGTGGCGAACCCAGCTGCCCTTGATCACGCCGCTGAGTTGATCCGCCAGGCGCAGCGTCCGCTGGTCATGCTTGGCGCCGCCGCGAGCCGCCCGCGACTAGGCTCGGATCTGGCTCGCTTTCTGGGCCGGACGCACATTCCCTTCTTCACCACGCAGATGGGCAAGGGCGTCGTCGGAGAGGAGTCAGGCGAGCAGCTGCCCATTGACCTGTGGCTCGGCACGGCGGCGCTCTCCGAGGGTGACTATGTGCACGATGCCGTCGATCGCGCGGATCTGATCATCGCCATTGGCCACGACACCGTCGAGAAGCCCCCGTTCTTCATGGGACCCGGTGGACCAAAGGTCATTCACGTCAGCTTCGCCTCGCCCAGCTTCGAAGAGGTCTACTTCCCGGATGCGGCAGTCGTGGGTGACGTGGGGCCGAGCCTGACTCTGCTCGCCGACCGGATCGAGGGCCAGCTTCCTAACGCGTCGGCGCTGCTGGCGATGCGCGAGGGGATCATCGCGCGGGTGATGGCCGGAGGAGAGGACGACAGGTTCCCGCTCACGCCCCAGCGGATCGTCGCAGACGTGCGCCAAGTGATGCCGGAGGACGGCATCGTCGCCCTCGACAACGGTATGTACAAGATCTGGTTCGCTCGGAACTATCGCACGCCGCGATCCAATACGTTACTTCTGGACAACGCGTTGGCGACCATGGGCGCCGGCTTGCCATCGGCGATGATGGCCTCGATCCTCTATCCCGGCCGGCGGGTCCTCGCGGTATGTGGCGACGGCGGCTTCATGATGAACTCGCAGGAGCTCGAGACCGCGGTTCGGCTGAAGTTGAATCTCGTCGTGCTCATCCTGCAGGACGACGCATACGGCATGATCC
>JBKPAB010000248.1:0-6334 GCA_046726195.1 Actinomycetota bacterium | reverse complement strand
GCACTATTCCCACTCGATGGTGGCCGGCGGCTTACTGGTGATGTCTAAGACGACTCGATTTACCTGGTCCACCTCGTTGGTGATCCGGGTACTGATTCTTTCCAGCACCTCGTACGGGAGCCGGCCCCAGTCGGCGGTCATGGCGTCTTCGCTGGTCACCGGACGAAGCACGATGGGATGCCCGTACGTCCGGCCATCACCTTGCACCCCGACCGAGCGGATGTCGGCCAGCAGCACCACGGGGAACTGCCAGATGTCACGATCGAGGCCGGCCGCCGTGAGTTCGGCTCGAGCGATCGCGTCGGCCTCCCGCAAGACATCGAGGCGCTCCCGGGTGACCTCACCAATGATCCTGATCGCCAGTCCAGGTCCGGGGAACGGGTGCCGCCAGACGATCGCCGGCGGCAGGCCGAGCTGGGCACCAACTGCCCGCACTTCATCTTTGAAGAGGGTGCGCAGCGGCTCCACCAGCTGGAACTGCAGATCTTCCGGCAGCCCGCCGACATTGTGATGGCTTTTGATGTTGGCTGCACCCTCGCCACCACCGGACTCGACCACGTCGGGATACAGCGTGCCTTGCACCAGGAACTCGACCTCACCCGCCTCGCCGACCACCTCGCGAGCCGCCGTCTCGAACGTTCGGATGAACTCCCGACCGATGATCTTGCGCTTCTGCTCCGGATCAGTCACCCCGGCCAGCGCCGCAAGGAACTGCGCCGACGCATCGACAACCTTGAGGTCCACACCCGTCGCTGTCACATAGTCGCGCTCGACCTGTTCGGCCTCACCTTTGCGGAGCAGGCCGTGATCAACGAAGACACAGGTGAGCTGGCTGCCGACCGCGCGCTGCACGAGGGCTGCCGCGACCGCTGAATCAACTCCGCCGGAGAGCCCGCAGATGATGTGTTTGCCGCCGACCTGCTGCTGAATGGCCTGTACCGACTCGTCAACGATGTTCGCCGGAGTCCAATCCGGTGTGCAACCAGCGATGTCGAACAAGAAATTCTCGAGCACCTGCTGGCCGCGCTCGGTGTGCAGCACCTCCGGGTGCCACTGAACGCCGGCCAGGCGGCGGTCGGGCTCCTCGAAGGCAGCTACGGTGGCGCGAGGCGAGGAAGCAGTCAGCTTGAAGCCATGCGGCGGTACGGTCACCTCATCGCCGTGCGACATCCATGCGCTCACGGTCGACGGAAGCCCGGCGAGCAGCGTGCTGGAATCAGTCACGCTTACCGCAGTCCGGCCGTATTCACGCATCCCGGTACGGGCCACCGAACCACCGAGCACCTGAGCCATCGCCATGAAGCCGTAGCAGATGCCAAGAACTGGCGTGCCGCCGTCAATGAGTGCCACATCGAGCCGAGGGGCCCCGGGCTCGTAGACGGAGGACGGACCGCCAGAGAGGACGATTGCTTTCGGGTTCCGCGCCAGGATCTCCGGGGCCGCGGTGGTGTGCGGCACGATCTCGGAGTAGACGTGCGCCTCCCGTACGCGACGGGCGATCAGCTGTGCGTATTGAGCCCCGAAGTCGACCACCAACACCAGATCGTGGCCTCGCTGGCTCATCGCGCGTCCTTCCCCGCAGCTGGTGTGCAAGCGATGAGTCTATCGGGGCGGTTACAGCAGCTGTCGGACGTCACGCACAGATCATCGGCACCTCGCGGAGCTTCGCCGGCGAAGTCGGTGCCTCCCGTCAGCGCGTCCTCGCGGGATCCTCCGCCAGGATGGCGTCGATCTGGCCGACAGCTTCCCTCAGGCCCTCCTCCATGCCCATGGCCAGAATCTGCTCCATCGCTTGGGCACTGGGGAAGGTGGTTTCGATCGACATCCGGGTGCGGCCGCCGCCGATGTCCTCGATGGTCACCCGCGCGGAGTTCAACGGCATCTCGGTGTTGGGTGTTCCGTCCTCATTGGCGAAGCCGTCGTTGAAGACGAGCCGACGCGGCGGCTCAGCCTCGATGATCTCCCAATAGCCCTTGGACTGGTCGCCTTCGGGCCCGGTCATGTGGTACTCGACGCGGCCGCCGGGGCGCAGGTCATGGGAGGTCACTGTGGCTGGGTAGGTCGGCGGTCCCCACCAGCGCTCCAGCTTGCGGGGATCCTCCCAGAGCTGCCAGATCCGTTCCGGGGGTGCATCGAACTCAGCGTCAAGGGTCATGGACAAGGCTTGAGTGTCCTTACGGACTGAGGTGACGGTCATGGTCCTACTCCTTCGGGTCGGTGACGAGCTCGGTCATGCGGTCGATCCGTCCTTGCCACAGCTCTTCGTAGCGGTCCAGCAGGCGCCGAGCCGCGCGCAACCCTTCGAGGTTGGCGCAGACCACCTTTCGCCGGCCGACGCGCTCTTTGGTGACCAGGCCGGCCCGCTCGAGGATTGCGACGTGTTTCTGCACCGCCGCGAAGCTCATGGGGTAGTGGTCGGCTAGCTCGGCCACACCCTCATTCGCATCTATCGCCCGGCGCACGATGTCGCGCCGGGTAGCGTCCGCCAGCGCGCCGAACATCCGGTCGAAGTCAGGTGGAGCGACTTGCATTTGATACAACCATACGGTTGTATCAATGCTCGTGTCAACTAAGCCCGACCGGCCTTCTTCATCACCCGTAGTACGCCGGTCCACGCCGAGGTGAAGGACTTGCCGTCGAGGCCGTGGCTGGGACCGAGTGGGATCCCGGTCTGGGTAGCAACCGACTGCACGTCGACGAATCTGCGGATGCCCTCTCGCCCTTGGCGACGGCCGAGTCCGGAGTTCTTCATCCCGCCCATGGGCGCGTCGAGGCTGCCGAACGTTGCGGCGAAGCCTTCGTTGACGTTCACGCTGCCACATTTGATTTTGCGTGCCACGCGGCGCCCGCGATCATGGTCAGTGGTCCACACGCTGGCGTTGAGGCCATAATCGGAGTCGTTGGCGCGCGCCACTGCCTCTTCCTCATTGGCCACCGGATAGACGCTGACAACGGGACCGAACGTCTCATCGGCGTAGCACTGCATCTCCGGCGTTACGCCGGTCAGGATTGTCGGCTCGTAGAACAATTCGCCGAGGTCCGCACGCTGCCGACCGCCGGTCAGCACCCTGGCACCCTTCGCCCTTGCATCCTCGACATGGCCGCTGACACGCTCAAGCTGGTCGCGGTTCATCAGGCTGCCCATATCGTGTTCGAAATCTGGCGCATTGCCGAGCCGGATCGCCCGGGCTCGCGCGACGAAGGCCTCGACGAACGGCACGAAGAGCGGTTCCACAACGTAGATGCGCTCGGTTGCCAAGCATGTTTGGCCGGCGTTGATAAAAGATGCCCGCACGGCGCCGTCCGCCGCGGCCTCGACGTCTGCGTCTTCCAAGATCACCATGGGGTTCTTGCCGCCGAGCTCCAGTGAACAGCCGATCAGCCGACTGGCGCACTGGGCGGCCACGGTACGCGCCGCAGCGACCGACCCGGTGAAGCACACATAGTCGCTGACGTTGATCAACTCGCGGCCCACGACGGTGCCGCGCCCGTGCACTACCTGCCATACGTCGGGCGGCAGGCCAGTGCTGCGTAACAGTTCGACCGCTGCCAAGGCCGCAAGCGGTGTCTGGTGATCAGGCTTGAGCATGATCGCATTACCGGCGACCAAAGCCGGCAGCCCGTCGCAGATCGCGATGGTCAGCGGATAGTTCCACGGCGAGATCATGCCGACGAGACCCTTCGGTAAGTAATGCCGATCGACTCGGGTTAGCAGCGGCAGGACCCCGTTGCCGCGCTCTGAGCGCAAATAGCGGCGTGCGGTTCGTCCGTAGTAACGGGCGGTAAGCGCAAGATGGAAAACCTCTTGGGCGGCAGTAAGCCTGTCCTTGCCGTCGGACTGCAACAGGTCGACGAAGTAGTCGCGTCGATCCAAGAGATGATCATGAAAATCGAGCAACAGCCGAGCCCGCTCGGCAATCGGTCGAGCGGCCCATTGAGACTGTGCGCGATGCGCGAGCTGAGCGCCGACCTCGACGTCGGCCGCTGTGGAGGTCGGTAGTTCGCCCATCACCTGACCCGTGATCGGGGAGCGAAGCTCCATGGGTGGCCCAGTCGCAGTGAGCAGAGCTCGCAGCCGCAGCAAGTCTGAGGATGAGTCAACTGCCACGCCGGTCATGGAGCCCAGAGTAGTGGCGACCCCAGTTCGCGAGCGTCGGCATCGCGCGAGCGACACAGCAGTGGTGATGGCACGATTCGGCTATGGACAGTGACGTCATCGTGGTCGGTGCCGGACTTTCTGGGCTAGTCGTCGCCCAGGAGCTGGCAGCAGCCGATCGGTCGGTGATCATGCTGGACGCCGAGCCTCTCGACTCGGTCGGTGGTCAGGCGTACTGGTCGCTGGGCGGCCTGTTCATGGTGAATTCGCGGGAGCAGCGGCGTCTGCGAATCCACGACTCTGAGGAGTTGGCGCTGGCTGACTGGCTGGGCAGCGCCGCCTTCGACCGCCCCGAGGATTACTGGCCGAGACGCTGGGCCGAGGCGTACGTTCATTTCTCGGCCGGTGAGCTGCGCAGCTGGCTGCGCGGGACGGGCGTCCGCTGGTTCCCGCTCGTCCAGTGGGCCGAACGCGGCGGCTACGCCATTCCCGGTCACGGGAACTCGGTCCCGCGTTTCCACATCATCTGGGGCACTGGCCCTGCACTGGTTGAGCCTTTCGCGACCGCCGTCATGCAGTCGCGCCGCGTTCGGATCCGGGCGCGACATCAAGTCACATCGCTGAGCGCCGACGGTTCCGGCGTACGCGTGTCTGGGAAGGTTCTGGAACCTACCGATCTGCCGCGTGGCGTCCCGACGTCGCGAACCGCGACCGGTGAGTTCGCTTTCTCGGCGCAGGCCGTGGTCGTGGCCAGTGGCGGGATCGGTGGGAACTTCGAGTTGATCAAGCAGAACTGGCCTGTCGGGTGGAACGCGCCGCAACGCTTGATCGCCGGCGTGCCGGACTACGTCGATGGGTCGATGCTGAAGATCATTGAGGCGGCGGGAGGCCGGGTGATCAACCCTGATCGGATGTGGCACTATCCAGAGGGAATCGTCAACCACTCCCCCATCTGGAGCCACCACGGCATCCGGATCCTGGCCGGGCCATCCTCGCTGTGGCTGGATGCGCGGGGGCAACGCTTTCCGGTGCCACTGTTTCCGGGCTTTGATGCGCTTGGTGCGCTGCGGCATGTGATCAGCAGCGGCTACGACTACTCCTGGTTCGTGCTCGATCAGGCGACGCTAGCAGCCGAGATCGCGCTCTCAGGATCGGAGCAGAATGCCGACCTGACCGGGAAGAATCTGCGATTGCTGGCTGGTCGGCTCAGGGGCGGACCGACTCCGGAGGTGCGCACGTTCCAGGAGGTCGGAGTGGATTTCGTCTCGGCTGGAACGGTACTGGAGCTAGCAGCTCAGATGAATCAAATGGTCGGTGAACATCTGGTTGACGGCGAGGCGCTGCGGCAGGTGATCGAGGCACGCGATCTCCAGGTACGCAGCGGGCTAGGAAAGGATCCTCAGGTGGTAGCCACGGCAGCTGCGCGACGGTTTGTCGGTGACCGGCTGCTGCGCGTGGTATCGCCGCACGAACTTCTCGATCCGAAGGCCCCTGGAACCGGGGAGGCCGGAGCAGGAGGTCCGCTGGTGGCAATCCGGCTGCACATACTGACGCGTAAGACCCTCGGAGGCCTGGAAACCGATCTCGAGGGCAAGGTGCTGCGTCCCGACGGCTCGGCGCTGCCGGGCGTGTACGCGGTGGGTGAAGCGGCCGGCTTCGGTGGCGGAGGCGTCCACGGTTACCGCGCGCTAGAGGGCACTTTCCTGGGCGGTTGTCTATTCACGGGCCGCACCACCGGCCGGGCGTTGGCTGCCAGCCTTTGATCGTGCTACCCCCACCGACTTGTCAGCGTCTCAGAGGGCTATAGCACTCTGAGACGCTGACAAGTCGGTGAGGGAAAGCGGTGAAGGTTGCAGGGGGGCGCAGGCCTGGGTTGGCGATTCAGCTAGACCAGCGCCCTGCAGCTTCGGATCTGCGCTGACCAATGGCACCTTCAGTTCGGCTGAAGTGCAGCCCAGCTGGCGTCGTAGAGGCCTTCGGTTCAGGGGGTCGTGGCAACGCTCCTAGCTGAAGGAGTGTTTGTATGCGTCCTCGGGTGTCTCGTTTGAGGCGGCGTGTGTTTTGGCGTGCGATCCGGTCTGGGTCGTCGCTGGAGCGGGCCGCAGCTGCGGTGGGCGTGTCGTTGACCACCGCGAAGTGGTGGTTTCGGAAGGCTGGCGGCATGCCGCCGCTGTCGTTGGCCGAGCCGTCTCGGGAGCTGAGTTTGTTCGACCGTGAGTTGATCTTTGCGGGGCTGTG
>JBKPAB010000247.1:0-11851 GCA_046726195.1 Actinomycetota bacterium | reverse complement strand
CCCTTCGACAGGCTCAGGGCGCATGTTGAGGGCTCAGGGCCCATGCCGAGGGCTCCTGAGGCGCCCTTCGACAGGCTCAGGGCGCATGGAGGGGCATGGAGGCTCAGGGCGCATGGAGGCTCAGGGCGCATGTCCCGGCATTACGGTGGGATTGTGACCACCTTGCTAACCATCGCGGTGGCATCACACCTCAGCGATCAAGAGATCAACAGCGTGCGACAGTTGGTGGCCGCTGCTGAGGATGTTGACCAGATACGAGCTCTTAACGAGGCCGCCCTTCTACAACTGCGGCGTCCACATCCGACAACCCGGCACCTGCTGGCGAGTGACGATGGTGAGCTGCTGGGGTACGCCCAGCTGGAGTCGGGGACCGAATGGAGCGCCGGACAGCTGCTGGTATCACCTGACCATCGGGGAGCAGGCGTCGGCACCCAGCTGCTCCAGCGGCTGATCATGGAATCGACCACTCCGTTGCGGGTTTGGGCGATGGGTGACACGCCCGCAGCGCGGGCTCTTGCCACTGCGGCAGGCATGGTCCGGCAACGTGAATTGCTGATCATGGAACGTCGGCTCGATGATGTGCTGCCATACCCCGTGGTACCGCCTGGCGTAGAGATCCGAACCTTTGTACCAGGCCAGGACGAGCAGGAGTGGCTGCATGTCAACTCCGCGGCGTTCGCGCACCATCCGGAGCAGGCCAATATCGACATGGCCGACCTCGCTGACCGGATGGCCGAGCCGTGGTTTGACCCGACAGGATTCTTCGTTGCGATCCGGGAAGGCGCCATGATCGGCTTCCATTGGACCAAGCAGCATCAAGATCAGCTCGGCGAGGTCTACGTACTCGGAGTCGCGCCGTGGGCCGCCGGGCGCGGACTCGGCAAAGCTCTGTTGCTCACCGGCCTGCACTCACTGCAGCAGCGGGGGAGCTCGAGAGTGAAGCTCTACGTGGAGGCAGACCATAAGGTGGCAATCGAGCTATATCTGACGTATGGATTCGCCACCGCTAGCCGTGATGTGATGTACGCGCAGGGTTGAGCGAGCAAAGCCCGCCTGGATGTCGAGGAATTGCGGGGGCAACTCAGGAGAAAGAAGAACATGGAAGCAGTCGAAGTCTCAACCGTAGTGGAGGAGTTGCTCCCTCCTCCCGCTCATCTGGAGCTGCCGCCTGATCGGTTCCTGGATCGCGAACTGTCATGGCTGGCCTTCAATAACCGGGTCCTCGATCTGGCCAAAGATGCCACGCGAGTGCCGCTGCTGGAGCGTGCCAAGTTCCTCGCCATCTTCTCCTCCAACCTGGACGAGTTCTATATGGTCCGGGTTGCCGGGCTGAAGCGCCGCATCGCCGCGGGTGTCGCGGTTCCGACGGTCAGCGGCATGATGCCGCGGGAGGTGCACTCAGCGATCCTGAACCGGACGCGGGAGCTGGTAACCGAGCAGGCGCGTGTCTTCCAGGAAGAAGTCCGGCCTGCCCTCGCCAAGGAGGGCATTGAGATCCTTCCCTGGGATGAGCTAACCGCCGCCGAGCAAGACCGCATGGATGAGCTGTTTGCCGAGCGCATCTTCCCCGTGCTCACCCCGCTTGCCGTCGACCCCTCACATCCGTTCCCCTACATCTCAGGCTTGTCAATCAATCTCGCCGTGCTGGTCCGCAATCCGGAAACTGGCATTCGCCAGTTCGCCCGGGTCAAGGTGCCCAGCATGCTTTCCCGCTTCATCACCCTTGCCGAGGGTCGTTATGTAGCGCTGGAGGACGTGATCGCTCATCACCTTGATCAGCTGTTCAGCGGGATGGAGGTGGTCCAGCACCACACGTTCCGGGTTACCCGCAACGAGGACCTCGAGGTAGAGGAGGACGACGCCGAGAACCTACTGCTGGCACTGGAGAAGGAACTCCTCCGTCGCAGGATCGGTCGCCCGCCCGTCCGGCTGGAGGTCGAGGATGACATGGACCCGAGGATGCTCGAGCTGCTGATCAGCGAGCTCGACATCAGCGAGAAGGAGGTCTTTCATGTGCCCGGGCCCCTCGACTTGCGAGGCCTGTTCTCCCTGGCCGAGATCGATCGCGCCGAACTCAAGTACCCCGTCTTCGTACCCAAGACCCATCCCCACCTCGCCGAAGTCGAAACGGCGAAACCTGCCGACATGTTTGCCGCGCTCAAGCAGCGCGACGTGCTGCTGCACCACCCGTACGACTCGTTTGCGACGAGCGTGCAGCGCTTCATTGAGCAGGCTGCCGACGACCCGCATGTCCTCGCGATCAAGCAGACGCTTTACCGCACATCCGGCGATTCGCCCATCATCGATGCACTGATTGAGGCCGCAGAGGCCGGCAAACAAGTCCTCGCCCTGGTCGAGATCAAGGCCCGATTTGACGAGCAGGCCAACATCGCCTGGGCCCGTCGACTCGAGCAGCACGGTTGTCACGTGGTCTATGGCATGCTCGGGCTGAAGACCCACTGCAAGCTCTCCATGGTCGTCCGCGACGAGCCGGACGGACTCCATCGCTACGCGCACATCGGCACCGGCAACTACAACCCCAAGACCGCGCGGCTGTATGAGGACATGGGGCTGCTCACCGCCAACCCGATCGTCACCAACGACATTGGCCGGCTCTTCAACCACTTGTCCGGCATGACCCAGGAGACCCAGTACAAACGCCTGCTCGTCGCCCCGCACGGTATCCGCGCCGGGCTCATCGACCGGATCAACCAAGAGATCGCCAACCACGAGGACGGCAAGCCAGCCGGCATCAAGATCAAAGTCAACGCAATCGTCGACGAGGCGACGTCCGACGCGCTTTATCGGGCCTCACAAGCAGGTGTTCCCGTGGACTTGTGGGTACGCGGTATCTGCACGATTCGACCAGGAGTGCCAGGGCTCAGCGAGAACATCCGAGTGCGCAGCATCCTCGGCCAGTTCCTGGAACACAGCCGCCTCTTCTGGTTCGCAAACGACGGGTCGCCGTCGGTTGGGATCGGCTCCGCGGACCTGATGCACCGCAATCTCGACCGCCGCGTGGAGGTACTTGCCTCCATCACCAATCCAGCTCACATCACCGAGATTGAAACGCTGTTCGATATGGCCTTCGACGAAGGCACAGCCTCGTGGCACCTGCAGTCCGACGGGACCTGGATTCCACACACCACAGATGCAGAAGGGCATCCACTGCTAGACATGCAGGAGTATCTGATCAACGCCACAAGCCGGCGTCGCGCGGCCGCCAAGTAGCTGCTCAGTGCACTCGATCAGCGCCACCGGCACCCCCCAAGAGGCGGAGCGTTCTGATCGACTGATCCTTGCCGGCGGTGCTGTTGTGGCGCGGAACCATCCATCGCTGGGCATCGAAGTGGTGATCATCCATCGGGCGCGGTACGACGACTGGACGCTCCCGAAGGGGAAAATTGAGGCCGGAGAACCGGTGCCCGTGTGTGCGGTCCGTGAAGTGCGCGAAGAAACCGGCGTCACGATTCGGCTCGGCGTGCCACTGGACTCAGTCACTTATGAGGCAGGTGACGCCGGCCTCAAGAAGGTCGACTACTGGGCCGGAGTCGTCTTGGACTCGGCGCCTCGGGCGCCGGACACCGAGGTCGATGGGGTTTCCTGGCTGCCAGTGGGTGCCGCGCTGGAACGGCTCACCTACTCCCATGATCATTTCCTAGTGCAGCAATACCTCCAGCAGCCGGCCACGACACCGCTGATCCTGCTGCGGCACGCCAAAGCGGTGGACCGCACCGACTGGTCACGAAGGGACGCGTCCCGGCCCATCAACTCGCGTGGGCGGCGCCAGTCGAGGCTGCTTATCCCGATGTTGGGCGCGTACGGAGTAGCCAGGCTGGTTAGCTCCTCCGCCACACGCTGCGTAGCGACGCTGCTGCCGTACGCCCATCAGCGGGAACTGACCATCGAGACGTACGGTCTGCTGAGCGAAGAGGAAGGCCAGAATAATCCCAAGAGCGTGGCGCAGCTGCTGCGCGAGATTCGGGCTGCAACGCTTGAGGCAGATGAGCCAACTGCCGTATGCGTACACCGGCCGGTGCTGCCCCAGATGCTCGAGGCGCTCGACATTGCGCCGACAACGTTGGCGACTGGGGAGTTCCTGGTAGCACATCTGACTGCCGACGGTACGGTTCACGCAGTGGAGAAGCACCGGCCTCAATCCTGAGTTCCACCTTCCGCGCCGACGCCCCCGCAATGTGGGGCGTCAGCGCGGAAGGTGGGGCGTCGGGGGGAGGGGACAGCCTGGTCGCACCGCCGCCCGAATCGTCAACGCCATGACCGTAGGCAGCAGAGATGGCCATGCAGGCATAGCGATCTGAACAGCAGGCAAACACTCCGACAACACGGGCGGAGTTCATCATCTGGCCCGATAACTCATTGGAAGCCCGTGAGACGCTAAAGATGACATTGACCAACCTGGAGGCTCGGTGGTGATGCAACCCAAAGCGGCTCGCCTCGAGTTCGCCGCCGACCTGCAGATCGTGCGTGACTCCTTGGTCACCATGACCCAAAAGGCATCACATGCCATCCAAACCGCGACGACGGCCTTGCTGGAACAGGATCTGGAAGCGGTGCGCTTGACTGCGGCACTGGAACATGATCTCGAAGACGAGTTGTCGGTAGTCGAGCGGCGCACGTTCGAGCTGCTGGCTCGCCAGCAGCCAGTGGCCCGTGATCTGCGGCTGGTCATATCCGCCATCAAGATCGGAGCTGAGTGCGAGCGGATGGGTGCGCTAGCTCACCACATCGGCACCGCTGCCAGCCGCTGCTACCCGGAACCTGCGATCCCTGCTGAGCTGTCGAGAATCTTCCGCCGAATGGGTGCCGTCGCAAGTCGGATCGCTGACGGTGCGGCGGTCACGCTTCGCACCAGCGATGCCGACGACGCAGCTCGCCTGGAGGTCGATGACGACGTTATGGACGGCCTGCGCCGTGCACTGTTCCGGGCCCTGGTCGACGACTGGCCGCACGGCGTCGAAGCGGCGGTCAACGTTGCCCTGCTGGGACGCTTCTACGAGCGGTTTGCTGATCACGCGGTAGCGATCGCACAGTCCGTGATCTTCATCGTGACCGGTACTAAGCCTGACTATGGACCGCCACCGCTGGATTGAGGCGTCCGCTGCGGTGCGCTCATGCTGCGAGCGTCGGAAATCGCGCGGATCCCAAGCGCGATGCGCGAGCAGCTCAAGAGCAGAGCTGCGAGCGTCGGAAATCGCGCGCCGCCGCACGGACCCAGGCTGGCGCGGCGCTGTCCTGGACGAGTGAGCGAGCAGACACGCATTTCGTCTGCGAGCGAGGGAGGAAGGCAGCGGCTCATAAGCGCCAGCCTCAGCGAGCGGAGCGAGCAATGTATAGAGAAACGAGCAGAGGCGTTCTTCCCTCGGCGAGAGACGACGACAGCGGCGGATCCCAAGCGCGATGCGCGAGCAGCTCAAGCGCATGGACATGCCAGAGATGTGCATCTACAGGTGCTGGTCTTTTCATAGTCCGTTTACCCGCTATTCACCTCTGGCCACTTCGATTGAGCCTCGTTGGCGGGTTCGCCGACCACCCTGCTGGGTGAATGAATCTGGAAGGAATCTGCTGTGTCTTATCGTTCGTTAAAGCTTGCCGGGGTGACCGGGCTCGCTGCCGCATTGTTGTTGGTGAGTGGGTGTGGTGGCCAAAATCAGGCTGGCAGCGCCGGTGGTGGCGGCAGTCCGGGTAGTGGGGGGATCACCGGCACGGTGACTGTGGATGGGTCGTCGACCGTCGCCCCACTGAGCGAAGCAGCCGCTGACCTGTTTCGTGAGGTGGAGCCGGGGGTCAACGTAACCGTGGCAACCTCAGGCACGGGGGGTGGTTTCCAGAAGTTCTGCGCCGGCGAGACCGACATCTCCGACGCGTCGCGGCCGATTAAGGATGAGGAGGCCGCGGCGTGCAAGGCCAACGGGATCGACTACACCGAGGTAATCGTCGCCAACGACGGCTTGTCGGTGGTCGTGAACCCGGAGAACACCTGGGCCAAGTGCCTCACTGTGGCGCAGCTCAAGACGATGTGGTCGCCAGAATCGGAGGGCAAGATCAAGAACTGGAACCAGATCGACAAATCCTTCCCCGATCAGCCATTGACCCTGTTCGGCGCTGGCACTGATTCAGGCACGTTCGACTACTTCACCGAGGCGATCAACGGCGAGGAGGGTGCCAGCCGCACCGACTACAGCCCATCCGAGGACGACAATGTGACAATCCAAGGTGTGAAGGGCGATAAGGGTGCAGTGGGCTACTTCGGGCTGAGCTATGCGGAGCAGAACCCCGATGCGGTGAAGACCGTCGAGATCGATGGCGGTGACGGCTGCGTGGCGCCGAGCAAGCAGACGGTACAGGACAAGACCTACAAGCCGTTGTCTCGGCCGCTATACATCTACGTGAAAAACTCGTCCTACAAAGATAATCAGGCCGTGAAAGCCTATGTGGACTTCTATGTTGAGAATGAGGCGAAGGTGACCGATGAGGCGCTGTTCGTCGGGCTGACTCCCGAGCAGAAGCAGACCGCACAGGACGAGCTCTCCTCGATCGCTGCCTGACGACCATGGACAAACTGACCGCGACCCAGCCGCAATCTGGGTCGCGGGCGCTTGCCGCTGATCGGACTGTTGGCGCGCGACGGGAGCCGGCTGAGCGGCCCCCGTCGTTGACCACATCGGCGCGGCGCCCCGGCGAGGCTGTCGCAAAGATCCTGCTGAGACTCGCGGCATGGCTGACGATCGTCATCACCGTCGGGATCCTGTTCGCGCTGATCGTCCCAGCAATCGAGTTCTTCGCCGAGATTTCGATCGTCGACTTCTTGTTCGGAACACGGTGGGCGCCTCGGTTCTCCAATCCGTCTTTTGGTGTCATCCCGTTGGTGACCGCAACCATTTGGACCACGGTGATCGCATTGATCACCGCCGTTCCGATCGGGCTGGGCGCAGCGATCTTGCTCTCGGAGTACGCGCACCGCCGGCTCCGTGCGATTCTGAAGCCGATCCTTGAGATCCTGGCCGGCGTGCCGACCGTCGTCTACGGTCTGTTCGCGCTCGCGTTCGTCCAGACCGTCGTACTCAGGGACTGGTTGCACCTTCCGACGGGGTCGTTCAGCGTGCTGGCCGCCGGTCTGGTAATGGGCGTGATGATCGTACCCACGGTCGCCTCGCTGAGCGAGGACGCCATGTCCGCGGTTCCTAACGCCATGCGACAAGGCTCGGCTGCGCTGGGTGCCAACCGGATGCAGACCAGCCTCCGGGTGGTGTTCCCGGCCGCGCTCTCCGGCATCGTCGCCGCCATCGTCTTGGGCATATCACGGGCTGTGGGGGAGACCATGATCGTGGCTATCGCCGCGGGAGGGCAAGCCCGTATGGTCACCGGTCCGCTGCAGCAGGGACAGACCATGACCGGCTTCATCGCCAACGCGGCGTTGGGTGACTCGCGAGTCGGCTCGATCGAATACAACACACTCTTCGCGGTCGGGCTGCTGCTGTTCACCATCACGTTGTTGATCAACTTCATCAGCATCCGGTTCGTGCGTCGATTCCGGGAGGCTTACTGATGAGCATCGCCACTGACATGCGTCGCCCCACGCGTTCTCTGCAGCAGCAAGCCAAGGGCAGCGAACGTAGTCCAAAGGCCCTGGCCTTCTTGGTGCTGCTGTGGCTGGCGATGTTCATAGCCATGACGGTGCTCTTGGTCCTCATCGTCACTACCTTGATCGACGGGGCGTCCCGGCTGGATCTTCGGCTGTTCACCGAGTATCCGTCGTCGACCCCGGCGCGGGCCGGCGCCAGGCCGGCGATCCTTGGCTCCATCTGGGTGATCGGCACAACCGCGGTGCTGGCGATACCACTCGGCGTGGCAGCCGCGATCCAGCTCGAGGAGTTTGCCGACAAAACAAAGCGTTTCAACCACCTGATCGAGCTCAACGTCCAGAACCTTGCGGCCATCCCGTCGGTGGTTTATGGCCTATTGGCGCTGGCCGTGCTGACGTTGTTAGGCGTGCAGAACAAGAACCTCGTCATCGCCGGGGCCACCGCTCTCAGCCTGCTCATCTTGCCGGTGATCATCATCGCCACCCGGGAGGCGCTGCGGTCCGTACCTGCTGAAATCCGTCAGGGGTCGCTGGCCCTCGGAGCCACACCTATGCAGACCATGTGGCGGCAGACCCTGCCCTCGGCGGTGCCTGGCATCGCCACCGGAGCGATCTTGGCATTGTCGCGGGCATTGGGCGAGGCGGCGCCACTCCTGCTCCTCGGGGCACTGGTGTTTGTCAGCTATGACCCGAACGGGCTGCTGAGCGGCTACACCACCTTGCCGATCCAGATTTTCAACTGGACCGGTCGTCCCCAAGAACAGTTCCGGGTCCTCGCGGCCGCAGCCAGTATCGTCTTGCTGGTCCTGCTGCTCGCCATGAACGCCCTCGCCATCTACATCCGTAATCACTTCCAGCGCCGGTGGTAACCGAACCCGAGGAAACTAGACAACGATGAGCGCACAGCAAGACCCCCAGGTCGAAGACCCGATGGTCGTCACCCACTTCGAACCACATGCTGAGGTTCACTTCGAGCCGGCACACCAGACTCGTGACGACGAGTTGCCCGAAACCCCGTATGGGGTGATGGCGTGCGACAACGTGGATGTCTACTACGGCAACTTCCGGGCAGTGTCAGGTGTCAACCTGATATTTGGCTACAACGAGATCACCGCCCTGATCGGGCCGTCGGGCTGCGGCAAGTCGACGCTGCTGCGCTCCTTGAACCGGATGAACGACCTCATCATTGGAGCCCGCGTCACAGGTCGGGTGACTTTCCATGGCGAAGACATCTACGCCAAGAACGTCGATGCGATCGAGGTCAGACGGCGGATCGGTATGGTCTTTCAGAAGCCAAACCCGTTCCCGAAGTCGATCTACGACAACGTCGCCTACGGTCCGCGGGTCATCGGCATGAAACCGGCCAGTATGGACGACTTGGTCGAGGAAGCACTCACCCAGGCCGCCTTGTGGGACGAGGTCAAGGACAAACTCAATCAGTCCGCCTTCGGCCTCTCGGGTGGTCAACAGCAGCGGCTTTGCATTGCTCGAACCATCGCCGTAAAACCTGAGGTGATCTTGATGGACGAGCCCTGCTCCGCGCTCGATCCGATCGCGACCGGCCGTATCGAGGACCTCATGGAGGAGCTCAGGCAGATCTACACCATCGTGATCGTCACCCACAACATGCAGCAGGCTGCGCGCGTCGCTGATCGGACAGCCTTCTTCACAGCACTGCCAGCCGAAGGCAGCGGCGACCGCACCGGCATGCTCGTCGAGTACGACAAGACGACCAAGATCTTCGAGAATCCATCTGACAAGCGCACCGAGGACTACATCTCTGGTCGCTTCGGCTGAGCTAACACCACCCTGCGAAAACCCCATGACCCGGCAGACCGCGAGCTTCGGTGCCGGTCTGGGCGCGATTCGCTGGCCGTATCGGGTGATCGCTGTCGAGTCGCCGTCTGGCGTACTCACCCTCAGCGGGCGTGACCGTTTGCTCGCGAGCGGAATCGACCTGCGTTCCTACCCAGACGGTCCCTCTGCACTGCTCAACCTAATGGCTGAGGATCCTGGCGCCGTGTTGGCGCCGACGGATCTCATTGGCGTGAACCTCCCAGGCTTCATCGCGGCGATTGTCGGCAGATCCGACATTCCAGTGATCATCGGTATGATCGATGACGAGGAGTCCCACCAAAACGCATTTCAGGGTCTCGAGGCTGGGGCGCGTGGGTTGGTCAGTCTCCCGGTCGACCCTGACCAGCTGTCCTCAGCCATCCGCCAGCTCGGCCTGACCAGGACGGAGTCAGCTGCGAGTCTTCGGTACGGCCCGATCAACCTCGACCGGCAGGCGCATCAGGTACGCGTCTGGGGTAGGGTCGTCCGCCTGGTACCGCGTGAGTTCTCCCTTGTGGAGTACCTGCTCGCAGAGGCCCCGCGGGTCGCGTCCATTGCTGAGATCGCCGCAGTGCTCGGTTACAACAAACAGGCAGACGGCTCTGCGAAGGCTCGCAAATATGTCGAGAAGCTGCGGCGCAAGCTAAATGAAGCGCTACCGGGAGAGCCTCCGGTTCTCGAAACTGTACGTGGTCTGGGCTATCGCTTGGTCGACACTGATGGGTAACGGCAAGCCTCGTACGCCCCGGCACTACTCCGCCGCCACATAGACTCGGCCCCGTGAGCGCGAAGGCTGGATGGTACCCCGATCCAGGCGGGGGGCAAGGACTCTTCCGATACTGGGATGGCAAGGCTTGGTCTGCGGCAACCTCCCCCGACCCAGGCGCGCCTCCACCGACACAAGGTCTGCTTGGCGTTGGGGCGGCGCCCCAGGGCGGCCAGCAACCCATCGGCAGCGGGCAGCCCACCCAAGGTCAGGTTGGTCAGCCTGGGTACGGCCAAGGTGGGCAGCCCTCGTACGCTCAGTCCACCTACGATCCAAGCAGCAGCGCGTACGCGAACTATCAGGAGCTTGAGAAGAAAAAGTCGTCACTGGGCTGGTGGATTGCTGGTGCTGCGCTCGTCATCGTCATCGCTGTCGTCGCCGTGCTGGCCATCCGTGCCGTAACCGGCGGCGATACGGGAACCTCGGGGGGACCGGTGGCGCAGCCCTCGCAGGATGTCTGCCCCGCTCAAAACACTGCAAGCCCAGAGCCCAGCACCACCCATCCGGCAGACGGACGGGTTCACGGAGGTCCGGTTTCCTACCCCATGCTCGGTCCGCCGTGGGGGGCGCCGCAAGGTGAGAACCGGGTGCCGTTCGGAACCGACGTGCAGAGCCAGCTTGTTTTGGTCGAGCCGAACTATGACGGTCAAGGCAACAACTGGGTCGCCTCAATCCTTGTCGGGGAATTGCAGGCGGGCGATGGCTTCTTCACCCCAGAGCAGGGCTCCCAGATCGTCGTGAAGTGCATTCTTGGTGCGTTCTACGGCAACAATCCCGTCAACAGCGATGTGAAGGTGAACGAGAAGGTCACCATCGACGGCCACGAGGGCTGGCTGGTGGAATCCCAGCTCACTTTTGATATAGAGGGACTGGAGACCAAAGGGGAGCTACTGATCGTGGCGATCGTCTCCGCCGGAAACCGGTCAGGTCTGTACTACGCCTCGATACCGGACACCACACCGGAGCTTGTCCAGCCGGCCCGCGACGCCCTGGCGAATCTCCAGGTCGACGGCTAGGGCTAGACCTATCGGCTGTTGGAAACGCAATGCGGCCTGAGCCCGTCGAAGGCCGCGATGATGCCCTTCGACAAGCTCAGGGCGCATCGCACGTGTACGTCCGTTCCTAAACTGAGCAGCCCCCAGCGCGCTGGGCGAGCACCCCAAATCAACACGGGCAGCGAGCGTCGGTAGCGCGCGCCCCGCCGTGGTGAGGAGGAGGGAGCAGAGGCGTTCTTTCCTCTGCGAGCGACGACGAAGTAGGCGGGTCCCAGCGCGCTGCGCGAGCAGCCCCCAAATCAACACTGTGCGAGGCCGCGGCGCTGCTTCATGGCCACTACGCGTGACGCGCTGCTGGTGACCCCTTCGCGAAGGCGGGATCATCGGATGCCTCGTTCTTGATCGCGTCGGCCATCCTGGTGGCGAGGCCCGCGTCGCCGATGATCAGCAGATCACCACCCGCGCTAATGAACCGGCGCGCGCGATCTTCTGCAGAGACGACGCGCATCGCGGCGGCAGCGAGATCATCGGAGATCACAACACCAGAGAAGCGAAGATCTTTACGCAGCATCTCTTCCATGATCACGGGCGAGAATGCCGCTTTGTGCCCGGCGTCGATCTTGGAGTAAAACGCCGATGACACCATCACCA
>JBKPAB010000246.1:0-5262 GCA_046726195.1 Actinomycetota bacterium | reverse complement strand
ACCAGACGGCCGCCGAGCCTGAGTTGGCTGACGAGCGGTTCAGGGACTTCGGGGAAGGCCGCCGACACCAAGATTGCGTCGTACGGCGCAGCGGCCGGTACGCCTTCACTGCCGTCGCCCTCAAAGACATTCACGTTCTTGATGTCTTGTGCCGCGAGGTTTCGCCGAGCCTGCTCGGCGAGATCGGGCCATCGTTCAATGCTTGTCACAAACGACGCCAAAGTTGCGAGCAGCGCTGTCTGGTAGCCGTAGCCGGTACCGACCTCGAGGACGTGCTCACCTCCGGTAAGCCGGAGCGCCTGGACCATCCGGGCGGACAAGGAGGGTTGGGTGGTCACCTGGTCGTGAGGGATCGGCACGGGCACGTCCTCGTACGCCAACCGGACCTGTTCAACCGGCACGAAGGCCGCTCGTGGTATCCGGCGCATCGCGTCGAGCACACGTGAGTCGTCCACACCTGCCCGCCGAGCGGCCGCGACGAGTTTCTCCAGTGGTCCCACCTGGTCGCCTGAGGGCTTCACGCCTGCCTGACCGGGGCGACTCGTGCGACTGCTGCTATCGGAATGATCAACAAGGCAAGGACTCCGCCGACGAGGGTGAGCGTGGCGTAGCTGGCAGCCGTGACGATCAGCCCCGAGCTCAGCCCACCACCAGCGCCCGCAAGCGCAACTCCCAGATCGACGACACCCTGGGTACGTGCCCGTGTGGCTAGGGGGACGGCGTCTGTGACCAGTGTGGTGCCGCTCACCAGCCCGAGGTTCCATCCGAGGCCGAGCAGCACCAAGGCCAGCAGCAGCGTTGCGACGGAATCGACTGGTGCCCATGCGGCAAGCAGACCCGCGGCCAACAACGTGACACCCGCAGCAACCGCGATCGGAAGGTAACCAAAGCGGTCGACCAACCAACCTGAGAACGGCGAGGGCAGGAACATGCCAGCAACGTGGGCAGCGATGACGATGCCCGTGATATCGATGCCGTGCCCCTCGTGCGCAATGTAGATCGGGGTCATTGTCATGATCGCGACCATGATCAACTGGGTAATGATCATGATCCCCGCGCCACTCGCCACTGGCCACGACCATCGCCGAGGTTCAGATTCGGCTGCCACAGGTGCCGTCGATGCTGACGATCCCGTGATGGCTTCTCCAGTCCGGGACGACTGGGCGGCGGCAATGCTGCGGGCAAGCAGCAGCGGATCCGGGCGCAGCATCAGCCACAGCACCAGGCCCGCCGATGCGTACGCCGCAGCAGCAAGCAGAAACGGCCCCGCCAGCGGTGGTAACCCGAGCTCACTCGCAAGCGTGCCGGTCAGGCTGACCAGGTTGGGACCGACGATTGCGCCGACAGCGGTCGCGACGAGCACGATGCTGACCGCTCGGCCGCGCCGGGTGGGGGCCGCCAGATCTGCTCCCGCGTACCGGGCCTGCAGATTGGTGGCAACCCCTGCGCCGTAGAGCAGCATCGAGGCAAAGAGAAGCACGATGTTGCCAAGGCCGGCTGCGATCACAGCCCCGAGACTGCCCAGGGCGCCTATCAAATAACCCGCGCTCAGCCCCGTGCGGCGGCCCGAACGCTGGCTGATGTGGCCTACCACGACAGCCGCAGCGGCCGAGCCAATGGTGAAAAACACTGTTGGGAGTCCCGAGAAGCGGCTGGACCCCAACATCTCCTCCGCGAGCAGCGCGCCGACAGTAATGCCAGCAGCCAGACCTGCACCACTCAAGATCTGTGCGAACAGCAGAACTGCCAGAGTCCGCCGCTGCTCAGGAGGCTCCTCCACGAGGCTGGTGCTGGTCGAGGCTGTGGGCGAGCCGCTCATGATGTCAGGCTCGGCTCTGCAGCCTGTGAGCGAGCTCGGTCAGCCACTCCGCAAGACCTGCCGGACCGTCGACGATCACGTCGGATAGGCCGGTAAGCGCATCCTCCTCGGTTGAAGCCGAACAGATGAGCAGCCCCATCACCCCAGTGGTCGCCAGCTCACGCACTGCCTGGAAGGCGGGCAAGTCGCCAAGATCATCTCCGGCAAAGATCACCTGACGAGCAGCGGTTTCCTCAACGATGGCACGCAATGCCGTCCCTTTGTCCATCCCCGGCGCGCGGATCTCCCACACATACTTGCCGGGTGTCGAGACCAGCCCGTGCCGCGTAGCAAGATCATCAAGCGGGCCTGCGAGTTTGGCGAGAGCCGCCTTCGGATCCGGCAGAGAGCGGGTATGCACCGCAATCGCTCGACCCTTGTCCTCGATTCTGGCGTCGGCAAGACCAAGTGCGCCCAGGAGCTTCGGCAGCACCTCGGCTACTGCGTTGATCTGCGGTGGGGCCGGTGGGAGGAAGTATTTGTCATCGGCCGCATTCCAGCGCTCGACGCCGTATTGACCCAACACGATCATTGAGCGCAAGCCGGCGACTTCCCGAAAACGACCGAGACGTACGGCCGAACGCGTAGGACGCCCAGTGATCACAACGACCGAACCGACGTACTCCCCCAACCGACCGAGTGCCCCCACGGCTCTCGGATCCGAATATGCCTGCTCGGGGTCCTCGACAATCGGAGCCAGGGTGCCGTCGAAGTCGCTCGCGATGAGTGTCTCCGAAGGCGAGCGCAGGATGGCCTCCAGAGTCTGAACCCCAGTGGCCGTGAGCGATTCGGGAAGGCTCATAAAGCGAAGCCTGACAGACATCGTGTTGCGTTAGCCACATCTCGATGCAGCGTGAAAGCCAGCTCATGGCCACCTTGGTTGGCACACGGACATCGGGTGCCGTTAAGGTCGAGGACAACGCCGTTGGGAGGTCACGACGTTCATGGGTCCAAAAAGCAATCAGCTCAAACTCGATCCAGCCTCCTTCGTTGTAGTGGCAAACAGGCTCCCAGTCGAGGAGATAGAGCTCCCCGACGGCACCGTTGATTGGCGACCGTCGCCTGGCGGACTGGTCACCGCGTTCGAGCCGATCATGCACAGGCTGCGCGGCGCCTGGGTCGGCTGGCATGGGGCGGCGGATGAGGTGTTGGAGCCGTTCGAGGACGACGGACTGGTTCTGATCCCGGTTCCGCTCTCAGCTTCGGACGTCACCGAGTACTACGAGGGCTTCTCGAATGCGACGCTGTGGCCGCTCTATCATGATGCGATCGCTCCGCCGCAGTTCCACCGCGAGTGGTGGGACAGCTACGTCAAGGTGAACCAGCGGTTCGCCGACTGTGCCGCAGAGGCAGCAGCCGAGGGCGCGATTGTCTGGGTTCAGGACTACCAGCTGCAGCTGGTTCCACGGATGTTGCGCCGCCAGCGACCAGACTTGAGGATCGGCTTCTTCCTCCACATCCCGTTTCCACCCACAGAGCTTTACGTCCAACTTCCGTGGCGACAACAAATCCTGGAAGGACTACTGGGCGCGGATTTGGTGGGCTTCCAGCTGCCAGGCGGCGCACAGAACTTTGTCCGGCTCGTCCGTCAGCGGCTTGGTCTGGAGACGCTGCGCGATCGGATCGGGATGCCAGACGGACGCGAGGTCCTGGCTCGGGCGTATCCCATTGCGATAGATGCCAAGAGCCTCAACAAGCTGGCGGCCACGGAGGAGGCCGCCGAACGCGCAGCCCAGGTACGTCACGACCTTGGTGACCCACGTGTGATGTTCCTCGGCGCAGACCGCCTGGACTACACGAAAGGGATGTTGGAACGGATCCAAGCCTTCGGTGAGCTCATTACCGAGGGGCGAATCGACCCTGACGAGGTCGTATTGCTGCAGCTGGCTATTCCCTCCCGCGAGCGCGTTGACCTGTACCGACAACTCAGGGACGACATCGACCGGCTGGTCGGCCGAATCAATGGCTCCATTCCTCGCATTGGCCGGCCACCAATCACCTACGTGCATACGTCGTATCCCCGCATAGAAATGGCTGCGATCTACCGCGCGGCTGATGTCATGGTTGTGACACCGCTGCGGGACGGCATGAACCTGGTGGCCAAGGAATACGTAGCGTGCCGGCAAGCCGATGACGGCGCGCTGGTGCTGAGCGAGTTCACCGGCGCGGCGCGTGAGTTGCGCCAGGCGTATCTGGTCAACCCGCACGACATCGATGGGCTCAAGGATCGCCTGGTGGAAGCCATGAACGATGCGCCGCAGAACAAGGCCCGCCGGATGAGAGCGATGCGTCGCCACGTCGTCGAGAATGACATCTACAAGTGGGCCAACACGTTTCTTGACGATCTTGAGAGGTTGACCCGCACCGCGGCAAGACAAGCGGCAGGTTGAGTCTCCCGCGCTGCGCTCCACCGGTTGGACTCGAACCAACAACCCTTCTGGTCAAGGTCGGCTAGGCGTTCCGCAGAATGCGCGTCACCTCGCGCTGGCCGCGCCGCTCGGCGTGCTGCAATGCTGTGACGCCATCCCGGTCCGCGATGCTGGCGTCGGCGCCAGCGTCAAGCAGGATGGTCACAATCTGTTGGTACCGCTTCGATCCATCGCCGAGGATGACGGCCTCCAACAGAGCGGTCCAGCCAAGATTGTTGACGTGATTGACGTCAATGTCGGTGCGTACGATACGGCGCACGTATTCGACATGACCGCGCTCGCTCGCCGGGATCAGCGAGGTTCCTCCGAACCGGTTGCGGATCGTCAGATCAGGCCGCGCTGGCAGCAGCACTTCGGCCATATCGACGCTACCGGTCACCCCAGTGACGAGCCATGGAGTGTCGTGCCGGTCGTCAAGCGCATCGGGGTCGGCGCCTAGATAGACGAGTAACCTGGCGACCGCCAGCCGGTCGTTTGCGGCGGCGAGTAGCAGTGGCGTACGGCCTCGCTCATCACGAGTTTCAAGATCAGCTCCGGCGCGGATGGCGAGCGCCGCTGCAGTAGTATCACCGCGTTCCGCGGCGGCGAGCAGACGCCGCTCAGCTGCCGCTTCGATGGCTTGTCGGCCTCCAGCGCGGAGCGCAAGACTTGTGCGATTTCGCCGTATCCCTTAGATGTTGCGTGCTGCAGCGGAGTGATTCGATCACGTTGCGACTTCAGCCGCAGATCAGCACCGGCGGCGATCAGCACCAGAACCGTATCGACGTAGCGGCGTGATCCGTCGCCCAGAATGATCGCCTCGTGTAGCGCGGTCCATCCCAGATTGTTGATGTGGTTGATCTTGATCTTGGCTTGCACGAGCCGGCCCGCGATGTCGGCGTGACCGCGGTCAGCGGCACGGATAAGCCCTGTGCCGTTGAAGGAATCTTTGGAGTCCACGTCGGCGCCGTGCTGCAGCGTCAGCTCCAGCAGCTC
>JBKPAB010000245.1:0-8142 GCA_046726195.1 Actinomycetota bacterium | reverse complement strand
GACAGCAGCACCGGGAAGATCTTTCGAGCCATGTCCGGACCACCGGTCGCCGAGTCGTCATCGGCAGCGTCGTACAGCGCTTGGATCACCGCCATGGCCGCTTCATTCGCGTCAAAGTCTGGCCGGTAGAGCTTCTTCAGCGATCCTCGGGCAAAAACCGACCCGGATCCAACCGAGAAGTATGCATGCTCCTCATAACGTCCGCCGGTGGCGTCGTAGGAGAAGATCCGGCCTTCTCCGGTCGCTTCATCCCATCCGGCGAAGAGCGGCACCACTACCAGGCCCTGCATAGCAAGGCCCAGATTGAGCCGGACCATTGTGGCAAGACGGCTCGCCTTTCCAACAAGGGAGAGGGGAGCGCCTTCGATCTTCTCGTAGTGCTCCAGCTCAACCTGGAACAAGCCCACCAACTCGACGGCGAGTCCAGCAGCCCCAGCGATACCGATGATCGAAAACTCATCGGCCGCAAACACCTTCTCGATGTCACGTTGGGCAATGATGTTGCCCATCGTGGCCCGCCGGTCGCCGGCCACCACCACCCCGCCCGGAAAGGTCGCAGCCACGATCGTTGTGCCGTGCGGAGTGAGGTCGCTGACCCCGGCGACAGCGGCGCGCGAGGACGGTAACATGTCCGGGGCTACGCGCGAGACGAAGTCGGTAAAGGAAGAAGACCCGATACGAAAGAACTCAGAGGTCAGCTCAACGACATGTCGTCTGTCGTTCACTGGCCGCCTTTCTGAACAAACGAGCGTACGAACTCCTCAGCGTTCACTTCGAGTACGTCGTCGATCTCGTCCAGCAGCGAGTCCACCTCTGAGTCCAGTTCCGCCTTGTGCGCCGTATCGGCAGGCGCTAGCTCCTCGACCTCACGATCGTCGGCTCGCCTTGCCTTGCGTTGGCTCTGCTCTGACTCAGCCATACCTGCTCCTCGTCTGTGCTGGCGTCCAGCGTAACCAACAGCGCCGACAACGCCCACGACATTCTCAGTCGGCGTAGCTGGGTCGCCCGCTTAGCGGCCGAGTGCAGCAAACAACTCAGTGACCGAATTGCACTCATCAATCAGCTGGCCAACCTGCTCCCGGGTGCCTCGCAGTGGGTCCAATAGGGGCAAGCGCTGCAGCGCCGGACGATCGGGCACGTCGAAGATCACCGAGTCCCAAGAAGCGGCGACCACCGAGTTACCAAACTTCTCCATGACCCTGCCTCGGAAATACGCCCGGGTGTCCTCCGGTGGGGAGGTGCGAGCCCGCTCGATTTCGTCATCGGTCACCAGCCGCCGCATCTTCCCATTGGCAAGCAGAGCCCGGTAGAGGCTGCGCCGGGGATCGACGTCGGCGTACTGCAGGTCGATGAGTGCCAGCTTGGGAGCCGACCAGCTGAGCCCGTCGCGCTCCCGATAAGACTCCATGAGCTTCAGTTTGGCAACCCAGTCGAGCTGATCCGCAAGGCTGAAAATGTCGGTGCGCAGCGCGTCAAGACATTCCTGCCAGCGGCTGAAGATGTCTTTCGCCTCGATCCGAGCCGTCTCGGTGAGATCTCCGGCCACTCGCTCGTAATGGTTGCGGCAAGCGTCCAGGTACACCTCTTGCAGGTCTACGGCCGTCATGCTGGGACCTTCGGTCAAAAGGAGCGGCTCGCGAGTCGATACGTCATGGCTGACCGTGCGCATCGCGGCCACCGGTCCGTCCAGCCGGACGTCGCTGCCGAGTTCACCTGCTTCGATGACCCGCAGCACCCAGGATGCGGTTCCCACTTTGAGATAAGTGGAGATCTCGGAGAGATTGGCGTCGCCGGTGATCACATGCAGTCGGCGATGTTTGCTCGCGTCAGCGTGCGGCTCGTCGCGAGTGTTGATGATCGGTCTGTTGAGCGTGGTTTCCAGTCCCACTTCCGCCTCAAAGAAATCCGCGCGTTGGCTGATCTGGAAGCCCGGCGTCTGGCTGGATTGGCCCAGACCAACCCGGCCGGCGCCGATGATCACCTGCCGCGAGACGAGGAACGCCGTGAACTGGGTGACGATGCGATCAAAGGGTGTGCTGCGCTGCAACAAGTAATTCTCGTGGGTTCCGTACGAGGCGCCCTTGCCGTCGGTGTTGTTCTTGTAGAGCCGGACTGAGCGTCCCAGCGACTGTGTAGCCCGCTGGGCGGCGATCGCCATCACGGCCTCTCCGGCCTTGTCGTAGCGCACCGCATCCAGCGCGCAGGTCACTTCAGGGCTGGAGTACTCCGGATGTGCGTGATCCACGTAAAGCCGGGCGCCGTTGGTCAGGATCACGTTGGCCATGCCAAGGTCGGTGTCGGTCAGCTGGTCGGGATGGGCCGCGGCACGGGAAATCTCGTAACCCCGAATGTCGCGCAGCGGAGTCTCGGTCTCATAATCCCAACCGGCTGGCTGCCCCGGCGCCGAGGCGCCGTAGGCCTTGACCACATGGTTGGACAGTTGCATTGGATGCAGATCGTCCTCGACGAATGCGTTGCCGAAACCGCCGGGCAATGTTGCTGAGCCTGGCGGTAAGGCGGGTGAACCTGGCGCCAGGGCGCTGATGCCGTATTCGGTCTCGATCCCCATGACGCGAGCGTTGATACGTGCAGCCATCTCCGGGGGAGCTGTCGCCAGCTCCTCGCGATCGGCTGTGGAAGACATGGCCTCAGCGTAATGTGAGGTTCATGCAGATCCTGCCAGCGATCGCTGTCGACGTAATCTGCATCCTGGTTTTCGCCATCATCGGACGCACTAGCCACCAGGAAGCCACCGACCTGCTGGGGGTCGTACACACGGCCTGGCCTTTCCTCGCGGGCTGTCTACTGGGAACGCTGCTCGGCCGCACTTGGCGGCACCCGTACGCCCTCACGTCCGGCGTGGCAGTGTGGCTGGGCACCGTGGTGGGTGGGATGACCCTTCGGCTGCTCAGCGGCGCAGGCGTGCAGCTGTCCTTTGTCATCGTTGCCAGCACGGTACTCGCGCTGTTCCTCATCGGCTGGCGGGCCGGGCTGCGCCTCATCCAGCACGCCCGCGCCACCAGCTCCCGTGCTGCGGAGAAGAAGCAGCACAGTCGCATCTGACGTCGTCTCGCCCCAGGTCTATTGAAATCCCCTGACCACAGCTCGTTGCGAAGGTGTCAACAACCCACGCTGCGTGGGATTTTGACGCTGTACATGGCGTGCATGCCATGTACAGCGGGAGGAAGCTAGGTACAGCCTTGCCTAGAACCTGCCGAGGCCTCAGAGATACTGCCCGGTATTTGAAACCGTGTCGATAGAGCGCCCAGGCTGAGTGCCTTGCTTGGAGGAGATGAGCGTCCGGATGAAGACAATGCGCTCGCCCTTCTTGCCTGAGATCTTGGCCCAGTCATCAGGATTGGTAGTGTTGGGCAGATCCTCGTTCTCGGCGAACTCGTCCAGGCAGGCCTGCATCAGGTGCCCGATGCGCAAGCCTCGTACGCCGGTCTCCAGGAAGTCCTTGATCGCCATCTTCTTGGCCCGGTCGACGATGTTTTGAATCATCGCCCCTGAGTTGAAGTCCTTGAAGTAGAGGACCTCTTTGTCCCCGCCGGCGTAGGTGACCTCCAGGAACTGGTTCTCCTCGGACTCTTCATACATCCGGCCGACTGTGCGGTCGATCATGGCCTGCACGCAGGTATGCGGATCATGCTCGAATTCGGCAAGATCCTCCGGATGCAGTGGCAGGGTCGGAGTGAGGTACTTGCTGAAGATCTCACGTGCCGCCTCCGCGTCCGGACGCTCAATCTTGATCTTCACGTCGAGGCGACCGGGCCGCAGGATCGCCGGATCGATCATGTCCTCACGGTTCGAGGCTCCGATGATGATCACATTGTCGAGCCCTTCGACACCGTCGATCTCACTCAGCAGCTGGGGCACGATGGTGTTCTCCACGTCGGAGGAGACACCAGAACCGCGGGTCCGGAACAGGGAATCCATCTCGTCAAAGAAAACGATCACCGGCATGCCGTCGGTTGCCTTGTCTCGGGCCCGCTGGAACACCAGCCGGATATGCCGCTCGGTCTCCCCGACGTACTTGTTCAGTAGCTCAGGGCCCTTGATGTTAAGGAAGAAGCTGCGTCCTTCTTCACCGGTTCGCTCGCTGACCTTCTTCGCCAGCGAGTTGGCGACGGCCTTCGCGATCAAGGTCTTGCCACAGCCCGGCGGTCCGTATAGCAGGATGCCTTTGGGCGCTTTGAGCTCGTGCTCGGCAAACAACTCCTTGTGCAGGAAGGGCAGCTCGACGGCATCGCGGATCGCTTCGATCTGGTTGCTGAGGCCGCCGATCACCGAGTAGTCGATGTCAGGCACCTCCTCCAGCACTAGCTCCTCAACATCCAGCTTCGGAATCCGCTCGTACGCGAAGTGCACCCGGCGATCGATCAACAACGAGTCTCCTGAGCGCAGCTGTTGATCGCGCAGCCGATACGCGAGCCGGACGACACTCTCCTCATCGCCATGCCCGATCACTAATGCGCGATCCCCGCCCTCGAGCATTTCTTTGAGCAGTACTACCTCGCCGACCTCGTCGAACTGGAGAACCTTCACCACATTCATCGCCTCGTTGACCATCACCTCCTTCCCGGGCGACAGCGTCTCAAGATCAACATCAGGGCTCACGCTGACTCGCATCTTGCGGCCTGAGGTATAGATGTCCGCGGTGTGATCTTCGTGCGCGGCAAGAAAAACTGCGAAGGTTGCCGGAGGCTGGGCTAGCCGATCAACCTCGCTCTTCAACGACACGATCTGGTCACGCGCCTCACGCAGCGTGGTCGCGAGACGCTCGTTGTTCGCTGCGGCGGTCCGGGCGTCGGAACGGGCATCTGCCAGACGTCGCTCGAGCATCGCGATGTCGTGAGGATGAGAGGAAATCCGTTCCCGGAGCCGATCGATCTCGTCTCTGAGCGCGCCAATCTGGGCTATCAGTGTTTCGCGGTCCTCATACGTACCGCGATCACGGATTGGTCCGGTCATGACAAACCTCCTGTCAAGACCCTACCTGGGGAGGCTGTGCGGTCCCTTGTAATCATCGCCGTACGCGCCGGGCGCTGGGCGACGTTTCCGTAACGGTGCTGTGAAGCCTGGCGCCATGCGTCGTGCGATGATCACAAAGCCTGTGTGACCCACCATGTTATGCCTCGGACGCACGGCAAGTCCCTCCACGTGCCAGGCGCGGACCAGCGTTTCGGTCGCCTCGGGCTCGGTAAAGCCGGTATGGACCCGCAACGTTTCCACCGTCTGAGCAAGCTGAGTCGTCGTCGTGACGTACGCGCACAACACCCCGCCCGGGACAAGTACCTCGGCCAGGGGTGCCACACACTCCCAAGGGGCGAGCATGTCCAGAACCACCCTGTCGAGGGGTTCGCCATCGAGGGACCCAACAAGATCGCCTACCCTCAGTTCCCAGTTGGGTGGGCTGACCCCGAAGAAACCTTCGACGTTGCGCCGCGCCAGATCGGCAAAATCCTCGCGCCGCTCGTATGAGGTCAAGCGGCCGCCAGGACCGATCGCCCGGAGCAGGCTGCAGGTCAAGGCACCCGACCCAGCGCCTGCCTCGAGCACCCGCGCGCCGGGAAAGATATCGGCATTCATCAAGATCTGAGCCGCGTCCTTGGGATAGATCACCGCTGCGCCACGTGGCATGCTCACGGTGAACTCGTGCAGCAGCGGCCTCATGGCCAGAAACGGCGCACCACCCGTCGAGCTCACGACCACTCCTTCGGGCTGGGAGATGAGGTCATTGTGACTGACCGAACCTTTGGTGGTGTGAAACTGCCCGCCGACCGATAACACGACCGAATAACGGCGTCCCTTCGGATCGGTCAGGGTGATGCGCTCTCCCGCAGCAAGCGGTCCCAGACGGACGCCCGACAACGGCACCTGCTCAGGCATTGGAGATACCGAAGAATCCCAGCTGCCAGCCAGGTCCGAAGGATCCCTCGGACATCTCGATCCCGCGCCGCACGTAAAAATGCTCGTCGGACTCGCTAATGGGCAGAACTATCAGATCGACAGCCGACTGCTTCTGCAGCGCGGCCAGCAGCTGGCTCGCAGCGGCCTCGTCGGTGGTGGCCCGGAATTCGGTTTCGATTGTGCTCACGGTTGGCTCCACGGCCTCCAGCGGCGCGTCCAGATAAGGCTGCAGCCAGGCTAAGGCTGTCCAGGTCCAGGCTTTCCGGTCGACGAGTTTCAGATCGGTGTTCGGCTCTCCTGGTTTGAGCTGCACGCTCAGCCCTCCGGTGTCTTCCAGACGGCTGCGAATCTGGCTCGCGAGGTCGTGGCCATTAGGCATGGACGCGTCATAACCAAGCGTCAGCTTGATACGGCTCTTCCAGGTCACCTTCGGCGTGGCTTTGCCACCGAGCTCGAAGGCGGCGGTGTGGCCATCTACCCCGGTCGGGACGATGGAGTCCGACGTGCGGTCGCCCTGTAGCGCAACCGCAATCGCCTGACGCAGCTCTTTGTTCGATCGCATGCGCGAACTCGGCGACCATTCGAGCTGCAGCACCCGCGCGCCGCCTAACACGCTTTCGGTGAATCCGCTGGTGGTTTCCTGATCGGGGTTGAGGCGCACTTGCTGGCTGAGCCGAGTGACAGCGGCAGTATCCAGCCCCCGCCAGACCACATCGACCACGCCCCGGGTCATGGCATCCTCAAGAGTCGGCGAGTCAGCGACGCTGCGATAGACCAGAGCGGGCAGCCGGGCAGCGTTCCGCCCGACGTAGTCGTCGTACCGGCTGAGCTGCAGCTGGTTGCCGGTGTACCTGGTCACCAGGAAGGGGCCCGACCCGATGATCGGATCGTTCGGGTCGCGTACCCTGTCCGCGTCGTAGAGCTCCTCGTCCACGATCGATGCCGCTGGCGAGGCCAGCGCCCAACCGAACTGGGTATCGACCCTGCTGAGCATGAACCGAACGGTCTTCTTGTCCGGCGTCTGGATCCTCCGCAGGGACGACAGCGTGGTCGCAGAGGAGCCGGGCACATTGAGGCGTGCAGCTCGCTCGATGCTGAACTTGACATCACTGGAGGTCAGCGGATGCCCGTTGTGGAAAGCCAGCTCGTCGTTGAGGGTGCAGGTGTAGGTGGTTGCCGTGGTGAACAGACAGTCACGAGCCGCGTCGGGCTTGAGGACTGAGCCGCCGGGATCTGCCGTCATGAGCCGCTGAAAGACGTTGAGGGCGAGCACCGTCGAAGCGGCGTCGGTGATCGCGGCTGGATCGGTGACTCGGATCTGGTCGGTCGACATCACCGTGAACGGTCGCGGCGTCGGACTTGCGGTCGGGGTGGGCACAGGCAGCGGGCTGTCTCCCGGGGTTCGGCATCCGACCAGCAGCGCCAGCATGGCAACCCCGGCAAATACGCGACGCGCCCGGCCAATTTTCCTCGGCTCACGCGGCGCCGGCTTAGCCGCCATCGGCGTTCTCCAGCATCCGCGCTACGGCAGCCGCGTCCAGATCGGCGAGAGAGCGCACCTGAAGCCGTCGCGGAGCGTGGGGGATCGCTACCCGGTTAGGTATCGCGACCACCAACGCCCCCGCGGCGTTGCCCGCACGGCAACCCGTCTCGGAATCCTCAAGAACCACACAGTGACGGGCTGAGACGCCAAGGGCGGTACAGGCTTTCTCGTACGGTTCCGGATGTGGCTTGCCTCGCGTCACCTCGTCCCCCGCCACCGAGACCCGGAAGCTGTCCTGCGGCAGCTGGCTGAGCGCCGCGTCCAACAGCGCCCGGTAGGACGCTGAGACCAAAGCGCACGGCACGCCCGCCTCCGCAAAGGAGCTGAGCAGCTCGATGGCTCCGGGACGCCACACAATCGGGTGCCGCCGGACGTGGTCGACAACCGTGGCGAGTAACTGCTCCACGACCCAGACAGGGCTCAAGTCCACCCGGCCTATGGCATTCAAAATGTAGGACCCCGAGTCCAGCAGGGAGTTGCCGATGAGCTGGTCGGCATGCTCGTCGGACCAGGTGCCCCCGAGCCGGTTGACTAGCTCATACTCCGCTGCAATCCAGAGCGGCTCGGTGTCGGCCAGCGTGCCGTCGAAATCCCACAGGGCGGCAGCCAGGCTGGCGGTTGTCGTGTCGCTCATGGCCCGGCCATTCTTCCTCACTGCGCAAGGCGCACGCCAACTGAATCGGAGA
>JBKPAB010000244.1:0-6106 GCA_046726195.1 Actinomycetota bacterium | reverse complement strand
CCACCGAGAAGGGCCATGTCAGGCTGGCCTCCTACTACACCGAAACGAGGAGAGAGCCCGGGGGTATGGGTTGGCTCTGGGATGGCCCCGATTGATGGGCTTAGCGCCGGGGATCCGGTGACAGCGGAGCAAATGCGGTCTCTTTTCGGCGCCGGGATGCATCCCCTCGCAACCCAACGGTTGGAGCAGCTGGACGCCACCGAGCTGACCGACACAAACGTCCGGGCAGCGACCCAACTCGGATTGCCGTTCAAGGTTTACTCCGGCGAGGTCAGCGCCTTCCGGGTGGAGGTGGCGAAACGGATTGCCGCGCAGCAGACGGCGGCCGGACAGTCGGCGGACGAACCGATATCTGCGACCGATCGGGCGCGGGTGCGTACCGAGGTGGCGCGGGAGTTCTTCCGAGCAGAGCATGGCCGGGATCCGATCGATGCCCGCGAGATCGCCGCCACCATCGCCAAGGAGTCGCGTCCGCGCACCCAAACGTGGCCGGCCGTCGAGCAATCTGGGGTACCGAAAATCACATTCCATGGGCTTCGACACAGCTTCGTCGCGATACTCGTGGCGGCTGGCTGCAATGTCCGTGAAGTGTCGGAGTGGGCTGGCCACAACAGCGTGGCCTTCACCCTCACCCGATACGGCGGTCTATTTGAGGATGGCTCGGACGCAGCCATCGACCGCCTCGACGCCCTGCTCGGAGCCGAATTACCGTCTGCCAAAGGGCCCGCTCAGCCGGGAACTTCGAAATCGAGCTGAGTCCCCAAAGAGTCCCTGGAGCGACTCTAACTATCTAAGAAGCCAAGCAAAAGGCTCGACCGGTAGCATCACGCCTAGTCAAACAACATTTTCGAGGGTGGGCCTAAGTGGACTTGAACCACTGACCTCTGCCTTATCAGGGCAGCGCTCTAACCGACTGAGCTATAGGCCCGCTTGCTGGAGATGTGCCCGCAAGGGCACAAACTGAAAGGCTAGCTGATCCGCAGCAACGCCCTCAAATCGCTTCCGGCATACCCGATCAAGGGCGTCGGCACGCCTTGCTCTGCACACTTTCCTCACGGTCTGCACACGTTTGCAATGTGTGTATCGCGTCAGGAGCGAACGTGCACGTTGGTACCTGCGGCCCGCCGCGTCAGCTGGCTCCGCGCTGTGCGGACGCCCCGCCGACTCCCCAGCAACGCGACTCCGAGCGCGACCCAGGCCGCTTCGAACACGAACAGGCCAATGTCGTGGGTCGACGGGAGATGCCAGGCCCCCACCGTCAGGTAGGCATCGGTGGAGAGCGCGACGACCGCGCCAAGTGCGGCGACGATTGGTAGGAGCCAGGCGGCGCCAACGACCATGCGGAGCCCTGAGGCGAAAAGCAGCTGGCCGGCGATCACGAGCAGCATGCCGAGCCCGAACAGCGCGAACACCTGTGGAACGTGGCCGGTGCGAACCACTTGGATGACAGTCTGCACCCCGAAGAGACCGAGTAGCACCGCGCCGACTCGTGCTATGCGCAGACCCACGCGGACTCGTCTGGGATGTGCCAGCACGCGGCGGAGTCCCCAGAGGGCCGCCGCGAGCGCGACCAGGCCGATGCCGGCGAGGACAACGAACAGTATGTCCACCTCCTTGGATGGCGAGCCAAACACGAGCTCGCCGGCCTGGCCTGCAAAATAGCCGAGCCCCGCGACGATCGCGGCAATCCCAGTGCCTATCGATATCCGGTCGTTCATGGTGGCCTCCTGGTCGGGTGTACCGCTCTGAAGCTAGGGCCCGACCCTTGGGTCAGGCATCGGCAGTGCGGGCGATTTCCCTACGCACGAAGGGCGATCTTGCGACACTCGGGATACGCGGCAAGGCGGATGCCGAGCCATCGCTGCCGCGCTAGTGTCACTGCGTGCGTTTACCCTGCGCGTGTCAGTGCGGGGGAGGTCGCCAACTGGGCGTTTGTCGCGGCCCTAGCTGTCTCGGCTCAAATCGAGATATGGACCGACGGCGACCCGTCGATCCAGCGCGCGGCTGCGGCGTTGTTGCAGCTGGCTGCGACCGTTCCGCTGGCGTGGCGCACAACCGCGCCGCCGGCGGTCGCGGTGATCATCTCCGGCTCGCTCTTGATTGGCGGAGTCGGCCTCCAAGGGGATGCCTACGGCGCATCGTTTCAGGCCTGGGTCGCCGTACTTTTGGCGCTGTACTCGGTCGCGGCTCACGCCGACCGACGCGGGCAGCTGGTCGGCGCGGCCGCGTTAGCGGGGACGGTCGGTGGTTTCCAGCTCATGGAGGTGCTGCGCGGGCAAACTGTTGAGGGCATCCCGGGTGTGTGGCTATCCCTTGCCATCGCTTTCCTTCTCGGCCGACTGCGGCGCTGGCAAATGTTGGACTCGGTACGCCTCGAGAGCCGGGCTGCCGAACTTGAGCGCGAGCGGGACGAAAAGGCAAAGCGGGCTGTCGCGGAGGAGCGAGCGCGGATCGCCCGCGAGCTGCATGACGTGGTGGCACATCATCTGAGCGTGGCGATCCTCCAGATTGTCGCGGCCCAGGAAGAGCTGCCTGCGAGCGTACGGTCGAGTGGTCCCGCCCGCCATCTCGACTCTGCCGAGGAGAGCTGCCGCCAGGCGCTCGCCGAGATGCGCCGCTTGCTTGACGTGCTCCGAACTGAGGACGCTGAACCGCAGCTTGCCCCGACACCAGGTCTCGCGGCGCTGGATGATCTCGTTGCGGGGGTTCGGCGTGCTGGGCTTCCCGTGGAGATCGCGGTCGAGGGGACGCCGGCAAACCTCCCCGCGGGCCTCGACCTCACCGCGTACCGCATTGTTCAGGAGGCGCTGACGAACGCACTCAAATACGCCGACGGGGCCGCGACCCGACTCACGGTCAAGTACTGCGATGAGAGCATCGAGGTCGAAGTCGTCGATGAAGGTCGTCATGTGGGCACCAGCGGCAACGGTTCGGGCAGCGGACTTGTCGGAATGCGGGAGCGCGTCGTCCTTTACGACGGCCAACTGGAGGCGGGACCGCGCGAGGGTGGCGGCTTTCGCGTGTGGGCCAGTCTTCCTCTAAGCCCAGGCCTGACATGATCCGCATTCTGCTCGCTGACGATCAGACACTGGTACGCGACGGCTTCCGCTCGATCCTGGAGCATGAACCTGGCTTCGAGGTCGTCGGCGAGGCAGGAGACGGACAGGAAGTGGTGGAATCGGCGCGGCGACTGAGCCCGGACGTCGTCCTCATGGATATTCGAATGCCTGTGATGGACGGGCTCGAGGCGACGCGCCGGCTTCTCGCGGGCCCAGATCCGCCACGCATCCTTGTTGTCACCACCTTCGACCTCGACGAGTACGTGTACAAGGCACTCGAGGCTGGAGCCAGCGGTTTCCTCCTCAAGGACGTTCGTTCCGGACAGCTGAAGGAGGCGATCCGGACTGTGGCCGCGGGCGAGAGCCTCTTGTCGCCCTCGATCACTCGAAGGTTGATTGAGGAGTACGTGCGGCGCCCGCCGCCGGGCCAGCTGTCCGCGCAACTTGCCCAGTTGACCGAGCGCGAAGTTGAGGTGTTGCGCTTGCTCGCCCGAGGCCTATCGAATCTCCAGATCGCTGCCAGACTCGTCGTCAGCGAGCACACGGTGCGGACCCATGTCGCGCATATCTTCTCGAAGCTGGGTCTCCGAGACCGGGTTCATGCGGTCGTGTTCGCTTATGAATACGGGCTGGTACGGCCCGGCGCGGCCGCTGCCAATGAGGGCAATGCCGGGGTTTAGGTTCCGAGCCGCGTGGATCAGTCCTCGGCGAGGGTGATCTCCAGCCCGCCGAGCATGGTGGCGGCCAGGTTGTACAGGAACGAACCAAGCGTCGCCAGCGCCGTGAAGATCACCACGTCCACGCAGGCGATCAGGGCTGTCACGCCCATCACCTTCTGGGTGTTGATGTACTCCTCGATCCGGAACGGCGTGGTGTCACCCGGCGTCGAGACAACGCTCGCAACGATCTGGTTGATCGATTCGAAGAGACCGGACGTACCCAGCACTGTCCAGATCGAGTACACCGCAACAACCAGCATGATGCCGGCCGCGATCGAGAAGAGGAAAGATGTCTTCATCACCGACCACGGGTCGAGCCGCGATAGCCGGAGCCTTGCTTTTCGGGTACGCCGGGCAACGCCCGCCTTGGGCTTCAGCGCGTCATGGGCCTGGGGTGTTGCCGTTACCGGAGCTGCCGGGACGACCGGGGTTGTCTGCGTCGTCGAATCCCTGAGCGCCTGGACCGGTGCCGGAATCGGGAACGGTCCGGGAGCCCCAGGCTGTACTGGCGGCGCCGGCATCCGCGCCTGCGGTCCGGGCGGGCGAGAAGCCGGCCCTGGACGCACACCGCCAGGGACGGGTGGCGTACGGCTGGTATCAATGACATCCTCGGGCGCGTGCGGCATGCGCGGGGCGGCAGGCGCCTGTTGATGGACCTGGGCCCCCGGGGGTATTCCAGGCTGGTACTGCGCTGGCGTACGCGCCTGCGGTGAGGGCGCGCTTATCGCCCCAGTCGCACCAGGGGGTGACCCCCACTGAGACTCCTCAGCCTTCTTGCCAAAACCCAGTCGCCCGAGGAGCGGTTGTTTTGGTTGTGGCGGCTGCGGAGGATCCCATACGGGTACGGCAGGTGCCGCTTGGCCTTCGGCCTGAGGCTGTGGACGCTGCTGGGTCGGAACCTGCGCTGGGGGCGGCTGCGAACGATGCTGAGTTGGTGGCGGCTGCTGAGGATGTGGCGGGGGCGATTGCTGGGGCATCGTTGGCGGGGCACTCGCAGGCCCACCCGGAGTCCGGCTGGCTGTCGGCTGTGGACGAACCGGCGTCGTGGGTGACGGTGGCCGGGAGTCTTTGGCCTGGCCGTTTGGGCTCCTGTGCACTTGCACTGGAGGCCTTGGTCTTTGCTCCCGAGGACCGGCTACGGGGTCCTGAGTGCCAGTGTCCGCCGGGTGCTGCGGACGGAGCGGCCATTCCTCGGGATCAGGCCTCTCGTTCCGTGGACCTCGTGCTTCCGGGATCCGCGGCAAGGGACCTCGGTCCTGCACAGCCGTCTCGACGCGACTCGGGGAATTGTGACCTTGCGGCGTCTGGGCGGATGGCTGCTCCGCGTTGCCTCTACTCACCTGTCAGTCCTCCTGGACCCCCCGGATCCTCGGTTTTCCCGTGCGGGGTCACGGGTTCCCCATGTCCGACCCGAGCGAGGATTCCTCCTCAGCCACGCTCGAGGTCGAATTGGCATCATCACTACCAGCAGTCTCGTCTGCAAGTCGCGCTGCCTCTGCAGTTGTCTCAGGATTCAGGGCAATCACCACGACTGAATCGTCGTCAGCTACCCCGACAAACCTGACTCCCATCGTGTCACGTCCCTTGACTGGAACTTCGGCAACAGCGCTGCGTGTGATCTGACCACTTGCTTTGATCGCGATGACCTCATCATTGTCAGTCACGACCAGCCCTCCCACCAAAGACCCGCGATCTTCGTTGAGCTTCATGGCCTTGATCCCGAGACCACCCCGACCCTGCTGACGGTAAGCATGAACGTGGGTCCGCTTCGCGAAGCCGCCATCGGTCACCGTGAACACGAAGCGCTCATCGTCGCCAGTACCGGCTCGGATCACCGACATTGACAGCAGCTCATCACCCGGACGGAACTTCATACCGGTCACCCCGGACGTGGCACGGCCCATCGGTCGCAATTCGGAATCGTTGGCTGGGAAGCGAATCGCGAGACCCTTTCGCGAGATCAGCAGCACCTCATCATCAGCGCCGCAGAGTTCGGCACCGATCAGCTCGTCGTCCTCCTCACGGAAGTTCACCGCAATGATCCCCGCCTGCCGAGGTGAGTCGTACGCCTGCAGTGCTGTCTTCTTCACCAGGCCGCGTTTGGTGGCAAGTAACAGGTACGGTGGCGCCGAGTAATCCCGGATCGCCAGCACCTGGGCGATCTCCTCGTCCGGCATAAACGACAGCAGGCCCGCGACGTGTCCGCCGCGCGCGTCCCGGCCGGCCTCGGGCAGCTGCCAGGCCTTGGCGCGATACACCCGGCCCTTGTTGGTGAAGAACAAGATCCAGTGGTGGTTGGTGGTGACGAACAGATGCTCGACCTCATCG
>JBKPAB010000243.1:0-16064 GCA_046726195.1 Actinomycetota bacterium | reverse complement strand
ACCAGACGCTGCGGCAGCCGCCGTCTCCTCAGCGACCCGGGCATCGGCGTACCACACCGCCGCCTCAGCGAGCCGAGCCTGCGCACGCGCGGCCTCCCGGCGGGCATCCGCCACCGACTCCCGAGCCGCGCAGCTGTCGTTTAGATGATCCCCCGTCATGAGTTCATCGTCGCAGCCACCACTGACAGTTTTCGAACATGTGAGCGAAAGCCACGCGTTAGTGCAGCTCGCTCGGCTACCCCCAGTGGACTGTGCTGCCGCAGCAACCGTGCATCAGCTCTCGGGGCCGACTACTCCCGTCACATGACGGCTCACGATGTGAACGGCGGCTTCTACCGCGACGTGAGCACCGGCCAGGGATCGTGCGGCCTCAGCAACGCCGTGGCAATAGGCTGCCTTTGATCTTGGCAGTGCCTGGCTGCTCGGCCACGAGCGTCGTCCACCCGCCCTCGGCTGGTCGCACACAGCCTGCGGAAGTTGACAGGTATCGGGACCAGTGCACGCGCACAACATATTCGCCTGCCTCAGGCAAGGAGAGTGTTAGCGAAACCCCGTCACGGCCCACGACTTGTCCGGGCGAGGAGATCACTGACCGCGGGTTGGTCACGGCATACAGGGTCCACGGTGGGCTCGACCACACCTCCTCGAGGTACGGCAACCCACTGCGCACCAACGCCGCTTCCTGAGCCGCCGCCCAATCGTAGGGCCCATCGGAGAGGGCCACATGCGAGATGGCGTTGTCGTCGAGCCACTGTCGATAGGTGTCTGCGTTGAGGTTTCCGTTGTAGAAGATGGGGTGGCGTCCGGTATCGAGCTGCCGGGACCACCCTCTCGCGATGGGAACCACTGGTGCCACTATTGCCACTTCGCCACGCCGTTGGGTGGGAACGACCTCGATGGGCCCGGCAGCTTCACGAGAGGCGAGCTGGCCCAAAAGGGGCGCATAAAACTTTGCGCTAAGCGCCGGATCACCCCGATCTTTCACTTCAGTGATCGAGGACCACGGCAGCAGCAGCACCACGCCCGCTGCGGCAACAATGACAACACTCAACGGGACCGCTGCGACCGCGACGAGAACCGGCGCAACGAACAACTCAGGCAGTCGTGACGCGGTGATACCAACAGGTGTCTCTATCAGATAAGCCGAGGCGACGAGCCCGGCCGATAGTAGTGCGCCCCAACGGATAACCGGGCGGCCCCAACCCAATCCGGCCACGGCTAGGCAGCCGAGAAAGCCCAGTAGAGCTTGTTTCGTTCCGAACGTTTGGTATCCGCCGTTGCCAAACGCCAGCCCGATAGCGACGGTCGGCACCAGACCACTCACTCCCAGCACCGTGCCGTCTCGTCGCCGGCCAGAGAGGAAAAGCGCACCGCCAGCTACGCCGAGGAACAAACCAGCTACTGGGCTGGTGAGCGCTGCCAGGACAGACAGAATGGAACTCGTGCGCGTGCGCCCCGAGACGAAAGCCAACAGTGCACCAAGCGCTGCCGCCAGGGCCAGAGCAAACGTTGTCCGTGCGACCACGAGATTCCCGGTCAGGCAGACCGCCCCGGTTATTGCCCCGGCAACCGGTCGTGCTACCGCGGTGCGCTGCAACAATGCCGCGAAAAGTACGACACTGGCAACGTATGCAAGTGCCGCCGCAAGGCGTACGCCGAGAAGCGCCATGACCAGAGGAGATAAGACGCTGTAGCCGAGCGGGTTGAAACCGCCATACCAACGGAGGTTCAGCAGCTCAGGCCAATGCTGCTCGGCCAGCTGTGCATGCGCTATTTGAGCCGAGAGATCGCGGCCCATCGGCGCAGCAAGGAGATATGAAGTTGCGACCACTACGGCAATGGATCCACCCGCGACGATCCCAGGTGAGCGTTGGTACAGCGCAAGTATCGCCGATCCGATCCGGTGATGCGGCCTGGTGCTCCACCTCTCCCTGTCGACGGCACTCGAATTCGCGTCGGCCGTTTGATCGTCCTTCGCGGCTGGAGAATGAATGGTCACCGCAGGCCTCCCATGACGATCCGGAACCGGCGGTCGACCCGGTGCGGATTTGCCCTACGCAACATCCACGAGCTGATGATCATCAACGGATTGCCCACGACGAATCCACTCTGGCCACTGCGCCGTCACTGCCTCTAGATGTCCTTTTGCGCTGGCCGGCTACCCATCAGCCAAGGCACTCGTAATGCCTCCGCCCACCCATGCCGACGTACGGAGCCCAAGTAACCGATGATCGCGACTAGCAGCAGCAAAGCTCCACCCAGGCCGTCTCTTATCCCAGGGGTGACTCCGGTTGGGAAGATCATCGGGACCAGATAGTGCACGATGAATCCGCTGGTGTAGCCAGGCTCTCCTCCCAGCTGGCGCAGATCCTTCTCAAGCACCGTGAGTGGGCAGGTCAAGGTCGCAGCCACGACTATGGCGCTGTACACCACCACGGGGATGTGCGCCCAGATGATCCAAGGCCACCGCCAGGTGAGAAAGGCGCCGCCCACCACGAAGCCGAGGAACAGCAGGTGGATGACGACCACAATGTCAGCGCCGATGCTGTACCACATCTCTTCACCTGTCGGTACTCGTATCCAGGCTCACCCTAGGCCTAAACCACAATCAGCTCACAACCGCCGCGCCCTTGCAGGGAGCGCCAGTTTCGCTTCGTGGGAGCCGGCTCTTGGGTCGCAGTGATGGGCGCTTGTAGGGCGGGCGGGACTTGAACCCGCGACCGGAGGATTATGAGTCCCCTGCTCTAACCGGCTGAGCTACCGCCCCGAGGTGTTCGAAAAGTCGATTGGGTTGATCGAGGCCGATGATAGCGACGGATCCTCTCCGCGACTCGGCCACGCCTACAGCTCGGTTTGGGCGAGCCTCGATAGAGTGCGCCCCAATCGGGTCAAGCTGGTGCGATACGAGCGTAGGAGGGTTTGTGGTCGATCTCATACCCGCGGAGTGGGAAGTGCTCGATCCCCGCTTTGCAGGTACCGGAGGCGACCGTTCGGTTGCCAGGCTCTTTTGCGGTGGTCGATGGCTCGAGGGACCCGCGTACTACCCGGCAGGCAGGTTTGTGTTGTTCAGCGACATCCCCAATGATCGGATCCTCCGCTACGACGAGGTGAGCGGACGCACTGACGTCTTCGGAACACCAGCCGGCTTCACAAACGGTCGTACGGTCGACCGGCAGGGCCGGTTCGTGACTTGTGAGCACGGCGAGCGCCGGGTGACGCGGACCGAGCACGATGGCTCAGTCACAGTTCTAGCGAGCTCTTACAAGGGACGCCGGCTGAATAGCCCCAACGATGTTGTTGAGCACTCGGATGGGTCGATCTGGTTCACAGACCCCAGCTACGGTATCCGTACCGACTACGAGGGGCATGAGGCATCATCCGAAATCGGCTCGCGTAACGTTTACCGTCTGGATCCGGGCAGTGGGAACCTGACCGCGGTGGTTGAAGACTTCGCACAACCCAACGGCTTAGCCTTCTCACCGGATGAACGGCGATTGTTCGTCGTGGACAGCGAGTTGCATCACATCAGAGTCTTCGATGTTGATCATGGAACGCTGGCCGGTGGCGAACTGTTCTGTGCCCACGAGAAGGGCTACGACGGGATCCGATTTGATCATCTCGGTCGCCTCTGGGGGGCAGCTCATGACGGCCTGCACTGCTATCACCCAGACGGCTCGTTGATCGGCAAGCTCAGGCTCCCGGAGATCACCGCCAACCTCACTTTTGGGGGGAGTCAGCGTAATCATCTCTACCTCACCTCGACCAGTTCGCTGTACAGTCTTCGGGTCAATTTCCGAGCGGCCTCGTACCCAAGTTGATCTTGGACATGCGTCATCGATGTTGATCCTGAACGTTGGCCGTCTGAGGCCAATCTCGGGGAAATGGGCCCGCGTCAGCGAGGGCGCCGCGAGCAGTAGAGTCGATAATGCCGCATTTCGCCGAAAGGTCTCAGGGGGAAATTGCTAGTGCCGCAAACATCTGAACGTGCGGTCAGACTCGTTGGGATCGTGACACCGTCCGAGGCTCGGCTGCTCGGCGGTGTCGTCGTCGCAATCGGAGGATTGATCTTCCTTTCGATAGTGATCAATCCTCCCCACTGGCTTCAGGTGGCGGCTCTGTTTGTTCATCTGATCTCGCTTGTGGTCGGCTTCGGCTCCGTGCTCGCAGTCGACTGGTACGGGCTGCTCTCTCTGACTCGGCGAGTGACCATTGGCGATGTACTGCTCACCGCTGAGCGGATGACGCCATTGATCTGGATTGGCCTCACCGGGCTAACCATCAGCGGCGTTTTGCTCAAGCCAGATCTCAGTTCGTGGCTTGTCGTGGTCAAGCTCGGCTGTGTGCTTGGCGTGGGGATTGTCGGAGTCCTTGCCCTCTCGACGAGCCGTCTCATGGAACGTCAGATGCCGGCCCCCTCACGGTCTCTGATTCGCCGTGGCATGGTTCTGGCGGGCGCCTCACAGACGTTTTGGTGGACCGCTGTCGTGATCGGCTTCATCACGAATGAGGCGTCGTGAACCACGACGCGACTGCCTCTATCAGTCAGCTTTGCGAGGGGGCTGCCGCCGGGCGGGCGAAGATCGTCTGAACCCGGGGCCGCGCGATGAGAATTGCCCCTGCTATCAGGACCAGACCAAGCACGGTCGTGATCGAGGCGAGCAGATGTTGTGACCAGGTCCACTGGAGTTCGACATCAGCCCCATTCGGCAGGGCGGTGAACGGGGCGGCCGCGACCCAGCACACGAAGAGCCACGCAGAAGCCAAGTACCACAAGGGAAGGCGTCGAGGGCCGATTGGTCGCCGCTCGAGCAGGCTCATGGCCAGCGGAACCACCCAGACGAAATGGTGAAGCCAAGACACCGGCGAGGCAATCAGCCCAGCGATGCCGCAGAGGTTGACCGCCAGCCGGATGTCTCCGAGCCGATGCCAGAGCAGTGCTGCCCAAACTCCGGCAACCGCTACGACACATGAGATGACGACTCCGATGATCGCCGATCCTGGTCCGAGCCCGAAAATCCGGACGATGTCGGCCATCACTGATTGATTGGTGTAGTAGATGATGCTGTGCCCGAGGCCGGTGTCACCATGAGCCAACCTTGTCCAGAACTGGTACGACGCCGCTGGCACGATGACCGCACTGATCAGCGTGATGGCGATGCCGGTGACTACTGCGGTCCAGAAGGCCCGATATTTCCGCGCAACCAGCAGATAAAGAACGAAGATCGCGGGGGTGAGTTTGATGGCCGTCGCGATTGCGGTCAGCACCCCCTCCGGCAGCAGGCGGCGCGGAAACACTCGAGGTCCGGGAGCGAGGTCCAAGACCACCAGGGCCACCAGAAAGATCCCAAGCTGACCAAAAGCGAGTGTCTGCACGACTGGTTCGACGATGAGGACCACGGCTGCGCCGGCCAGGCTGAGCACCCAGCCCTTGAGCCCGAATCGGTGCAGGATCGCGACCAGCGCCACAGCGCCGGCGGCCGTCCAGCCAATCTGAACCACGGTGGATGGCAGAAGGGCTAAAGGCACCGCCAAGATGGCTGCAATGGGCGGGTACAGGAACTGCAGGGGTCCAGGAAGATCGTAGAAGTTGCCGCCCGCGAGCAGCACGGAGCCAGCGCGGCGGTACACCTCAAGATCGACCATGATCGGACGCCATGGGATGAACGTGCCTCCGCCGAACGTAGTCGCGCCGATATAGAGCGCAATGACCACCGGCAGCGCACAAACGCCTAACCAGCTCGCGAGCTGAAGCCACAACGCGGGACGGACGCCCGGGGCGTAAGACTCCTCCGCATTGGTGAGGGCTTCCCGGGTTGGAATCGAGGTAGTTGCCATTAGAGCCTCGAGCCTGGACTGGGCGGGGCTGGCGATCCTGTGGCGGACTCCGTCGGTTGCCCGCCCCCCGACTCGGTGCCCGATGGTCCCGGCGATCCAGATGTCGGCGATCCCGACGGTGCCGGCGACTGGGGCGACCCCGACTGCGGCGATCCGGATTGTGTCCCCGACTGTGGTGGCCCAGTCGAGGAGCCCGTAGGCGGCGGCGGCGACTGTGGTGGCTGGTTGCGGAAGATCAAGATCGCGATGAGCACAGCGAGAGCCGCGAGTAGCACCATGAGGAGCCACGACACCAAGATCGTTCGCCAGCCGGCCCGGTCGAAACGGCCGGGCCAAGGCAGTGGCCACAGGCGCGCAAGGCCGGGTCGTACGCGCTCTATCCAGTACTGCTGGTAGTCAGGGCCCGAGGGAACACCCTGCGGCGGAAGCGTGGCAATCTGGACCGCGTCGAGGATCCGGCTGGCTTGTGCTGCTGTAGCGGGCGAGCCGTCGTAGACCAGCGCCGCCCACGGCGCGACAAGACGCTCGTCAGGTGGAACAGGATCATCCGCCTTGCGGAATTTGCGGGCAAGGCGCCCAGAGTCTTGCCCATGACCACCGCGTGCCAGAACCGTGTCGATGTGCAAGGCGTTGATCTCCCCAGCGAAGCGGGATCGGGCTGCCGCGTCGGCGGCCGCCCCCTCGGAGAGCAAGATCAACATTGCTGGTGTGTCGGCTGCGTTGTGCGCTGTGAACGCGATTCCCGCTGGCGTTGCGGTAAGCCGTGCATCGAGCCAGAACTCACCGATCTTGGGTGGATCATCTGGGAGCAGCGGCGTTACTGGCACGTACGCCGGACCACCGAGAGCTCCCTCAGCGCCTTCACTTGGTACGCCGCCGGGGGGCGCCCAGGACTGATCCGGTGCGTGGCCGGGTGGCTCGGTGGTCGACATCACACTCCATCTTGCAGCCCATCCCTCAGGAGGCTGGCCACAGCGTTCGCAGGGCACGGAGAGTCTAATCGGCCATTACAGGCGCGCGCTTTGCTACAGCGAACGGGTGGTGAAGCGCTTCTGCAGTCGCGAACGCCCAGCGAGCTCATAGCTTGGTGATAGCTCTCGCATAGCCTTGGCTTTGTTCAGGCTCATAGCCTTGAGTCCTGCGTCTGCGAGAATGACACGATGTCCGGCGGAAGTAGCGCGTGGTCGGGGCGTCGTGCCCGTCCGCTCAGACGCTCATCGGCGAGCAAACAGGAGAGCGCGTGAGTAGTCCGTCGTTTGGCCAACCCGTCGAGGAGCGCGCTGCCGCTCGGACGTCGGGCCAGCTCGGAAACCAGGCCGCCTCGCAGGTCCTCGGAGACGCTATCGCCCAGGTTCAACGGGTGATCGTCGGACAGGAACACATGGTCGAGCAGCTCATGGTTGCGCTGCTCGCTCGTGGCCATTGCCTGCTGGAAGGTGTGCCTGGCGTGGCCAAGACGCTAGCCGTACGCAGCTTCGCAACCGTTGTCGGCGGTGAATTCGCCCGCATCCAGTTCACTCCCGACCTAGTTCCCTCCGACATCATTGGCACCCGCATCTACCGGGCAAGCCAGGAAGCTTTTGATGTCGAGCTGGGGCCGGTCTTCGTGAACTTCGTCCTCGCCGACGAGATCAACCGCGCACCCGCGAAGGTGCAGGCGGCGATGCTGGAGCTGATGGCTGAAAAGCAGGTCTCGATTGGTGGAACGACCTATCCGGTGCCGCAGCCGTTCATCGTGATCGCCACGCAGAACCCCATCGAGTCCGAAGGGGTTTATCCGCTGCCCGAGGCGCAGCGTGACCGCTTTCTGCTGAAGGTCGACGTTCCATACCCGGCTGGGAATGAAGAGTTTGAGATCCTCCGCAGGATGAGTGTCGATCCGCCAACGTCACAGCCTGTCTTGAACCCGCAAATGATCATCCAACTGCAGCGCCAGGCACAAGATGTGTTTGTCCACAACCTTGTCGCTGAGTACATCGTGAGGCTGGTGCTGGCGACGCGTACGCCGGCTGAGTTCAACCTGCCGGATCTCACCTCTGTGATCCAGCTGGGCTGTAGCCCGCGTGCCACGCTGGGCCTGGTTGCTGCCTCTCGAGCCCTTGCGCTGATCCACGGTCGGGACTATGTACTGCCGACGGATGTCCAAACTGTTGCCAAAGATGTGATGGCGCATCGGATTGTGCTCGGCTTCGATGCTGTGGCTGACAACATCGTGCCAGCCCAGGTGATCGAGCGGATCGTCGCCATGGTGCCGCCGCCCACGCCGGTGTGGAACCAGCAGTCCGGACCGAACCACCAGAGCCAACCCGGCCGCGCAGTGCCGTCGGCTAACACCTACACCTCGGGCCCTGCGCCGTACCAGAAACCGGTGCCGAACATGCCCAACCAGCCGGACTTTAGCTAGAGGTCAACGTGTCATACCCGCCGCCAGGCGGTCGGCCCGTCGGCTCCCCTAACTTTCCGCCGCCGGTGGGCCCGCCGGTGAATCTTCCGCCACCCAGTGGCGCTCCCATGCAATTCGCCTCGCCCGAGGAGAGTATGGGCGCCGTTGCTTCGGTGGTCGGTGCCCCGACCCGCGCGACGATCCCGCTGAACAAACTGGCGCCTGAAGCTGCGTTACGCCGATTGGAGCTCACCATCGTGCGTCGCCTGGAGGGATATCTGCACGGGGACCACCTCGGCCTGCTGCCCGGGCCGGGCTCGGACATCAGCGACGCCCGGATCTACATTCCGGGCGAGGACGATGTGCGGAAGATCGATTGGGCTGTGACCGCGCGCACCACCGTGCCGTACGTTCGCGACACCATCTCCGATCGCGAGCTCGAGGTCTGGGCCTTACTTGATGTCACCCCCTCGATGAACTGGGGCACCGAAGGAGTAACCAAGAGGGACCTGGGCATTGCCGCCATCGCCACTATTGGCTTTCTCAGCCAGAAGATGGGCGACCGTTTCGGCGGCTTCATCATGCGTCCTCAGAGCCTGCGCCGTCTGCCCGCAAGATCAGGGCGCTCCGCCCTCTACGGTCTGCTCCGCAAGATGTTGACCGAGCCGTTCGTGCCGGACCACGCTGGGGGACCGATGACCCTGGCGGCAAGTGTTGAGAAGCTGTCGCGGCTGCAGCGGCGTCGCGGGTTACGCGTTGTGGTGTCCGATTTCCTCACTCCCGGTGATCATGAGCTGGACCCGAACGTGGAGCCTGACTGGGAGCGCTCGATGCGGCGGTTGGGGGTACGCAACCAGGTGCTGGCGGTCGAGGTGGTCGACCGGCGCGAGATCGAGTTCCCCGACGTGGGTGACATGTTGATACGGGATCCTGAGACGGACTTCGAGCGCTACGTCAACACCGGAGACCCGAACGCGCGAGCCAGAATGGATGCTGCCAGCGCGGCGCAACGGGAACGAATCCGTATCTCGCTTCGTCGTGCAGGTGTTGGGCACATCCAGTTGCGAACCGATCGAGATTGGGTGCACGACATTGCCCGGTTCGTGTTGGCGTACCGTCGCGTGGCGAGCATGCTGCACGCCCCGCCACAGGGAGTGACGAAATGAGGTCCGCGCTGCTTACGCAGCAGCTGACTGCGCAGCTGGCGTTCCTGGAACCAAATCGGCTGCTGATCTTGCTCATCATCCCGGCGCTGATCCTTGCCTACATCTTCGCCAGCTTGCGCAAGAACCGGCGCGGCATGCGCTTCACCAACACCTCGATGCTCGATGTGGTCGTGCCGAAACAGTCTCAGTGGCGACGTCACCTCGCTGTCGCACTCTCGCTACTGAGTCTGATCACGCTCACCGCGGCTTTCGCGCGGCCGAAGACCCAGGTCGACGTGCCGCGGGAGCGCGCCACGGTCGTATTGGTGATCGACGCGTCGCTGTCGATGCAGGCGACTGACGTGAGACCGAGCCGACTCGATGCCGCGAAACTGGCGGCCATCGATTTCGTGGCGAAGTTGCCCGAGAAATACAACGTCTCCGTGGTCTCGATGGCTGGGGCCGCGGCGGTCTTGGTGCCGCCCACCACGGCTCACAACACCGTGCAAACCGCAATCAACAGCATCCAGCTACAGGAGTCGACAGCGATCGGGGAGGGGATCGCAACGGCGCTGAGCGCGCTGCGGCAGGCCCCCAAGGATCCGGACAATCCGAACTCGATCGCGCCCGGCGCCATCGTGTTGTTGAGCGACGGTGCAAACACGACGGGCCGAGCTCCACAACAGGCTGCCGCCGACGCGAGGGCGGCCAAGGTGCCGATCTACACCATCGCGTACGGCACGGAAAACGGCTATGTCGATCTGGAAGGCAAACGTGAGCCCGTACCTGTCGATCACGAGGAAATGAGGCGGATCGCCGCGGCAACCAACGGCGAGTACTTCGCGGCGGCCACAGCCGATCAGCTCAAGCAGGTCTATGAGAACATCGGATCCGAGGTTGGCTATGAGAAGGCCGATCGCGAGGTGACCGCGCGCTTTGCCGGCTACGGGCTCGCACTCGCGGTTCTCGCAGCGCTGGGGGCCATATCACTCGGAGCAAAATGGCCGTGATGGTTGCTTCACGTCTCCTCTTCCCGAAAGTGGTCGCAAACAACAACAAATCCGGCCTCTTCGGTGGTGTTCGTGACCACTTTCTTGATAGGTGGTGGCGGTGAGGATGACTCCGCTGCTCTCCTTCCTCGCGCCCGGGCGGCTGTGGCTGCTTTTGCTGATCCCGCTGCTGGTTGGTCTTTACCTGCTGATGGTGCGGCGCAAGCAGAACCGCAGCAAGCAGATGGGCAAGACGATGTTCGACCTCGTCATCCCGCGGGACCGGACCTGGTTGCGGCACGTCGCAGTCGGTCTGTCGATACTCAGCCTGCTCACACTGACGCTCGCCTTCGCCAAGCCAAAAGATCAAGTCTCGGTGCCTCGGGAACGTGCCACCATCGTGTTAACAATCGACGTGTCATTGTCGATGGAGGCCAGGGACGTGGATCCGAACCGTCTGCAAGCGGCGAAGGCGGCGGCAGAACAGTTTGTGACGTCCCTTCCCCCCAAGTTCAACGTGGCGCTCGTGACTTTCGCGGGCACGGCGACCACGCTGGTGCCGCCCACCCTCGATCGCGGATCGGTTACTGCAGCGATCCGGTCCTTACGCCCCCAGGCCTCGACCGCAATCGGTGAGGGCATTTACACCTCGCTCGCAGCGCTGGCTCAAGTGCCGCCCGACCCAGACAACCCGAAATCGGTCCCACCTGCGCGCATCGTCTTGCTGAGTGATGGCAAGACGCAAGTCGGGAGGCCCTCGGATCAGGCAGCAATGGCGGCGAGGGGGCAATCGGTTCCGATTTACACGATCGCGTACGGGACTCCGGAGGGTTACATCGATATCGGCGGGCGAAGAGAGCCGGTGCCCGTCGACCGAGCCGAGATGGCCCGTATCGCCAAGCTCTCTGCCGGAGAGGCGTACACGGCTGAGTCAGCGGGGGAGCTGAAAGAGGTCTACAGGGACATCGGTAGCTCGGTTGGCAAAGAGAAGGTGGACAGAGAAGTCACCTCGCGATACGCCGGATTTGGATTGGGCTTCGCCATCCTCGCCGCGCTCGGGCTCATCTCGCTTGGCGCCCGCTGGCCGTAGCAGCATCGACCTCAGACAACGCGCCATGCCAATGCTCCCGCGAGACTAATGTTCAGGCATGGCGAACGTGGCGGAGAATCTGGCCGCAGTGGAGGCCCGGATCAAGGCGGGGTGCACTCGAGTCGGGCGCGATCCGAGCGAGGTGCGATTGCTGCCGGTGAGCAAGGCCCAAGGTATGGACCTGATCGCGGAGGCCTATGAGGCCGGCATTCGGTTGTTCGGTGAGAACAAGGTTCAAGAGGCGATCGAGAAGGCACGGCACTTTGCCGATCATCCCGACCTGAGGTGGGCGATCATCGGCCACCTCCAGACCAATAAGGCCAGGCAGGTAGCAGCTTTGGCGTCGGAGTTCCATGCGCTCGACAGTGTGAAAGTTGCCGCCGCACTCGACACAGCATTGGATGACCTGGGCCGCAGCCTTGATGTGTTCCTACAAGTCAATTCATCGGGGGAGCCACAAAAGTTTGGCTTGCCACCCGACGAGGTGGAGCCGTTCGCCATCGCACTCAAGGCCTATGGGTCGCTCCGAGTCCGCGGGTTGATGACCCTGGCTGTGCTGTCGGAAGATGAGCGAGAGGTCCGGGCCTGCTTCCAACGTATGCGGGATCTGCAACGGCGGCTTCAGGGAAGCGAAGATGTTGCCGGCACATACGACGAGCTGTCGATGGGAATGTCCGGTGATCTAGAACTCGCCATTGAGTACGGCGCGACAACCGTACGAGTCGGCCAGGCGATCTTCGGCCCACGGCCTTCGCCAGACACCTTCTGGATGCCGACCTAGCGCTTACGCGCGAGCGGGTTCGAACGTACGGTTGTGCCGTGTCCCGGCTCCGAACGGCGGCCATCGGGAGCGCGGTCTTCTTCGTTATCGCTCCCGGCATGGTGGCTGGGCTCGTGCCCTGGCTCATCCGTGGCTGGGATGTGCTCTGGCCAATGTCAGCGTTCGCCATCGCCGTGATGATTTTGGGCAGTGTTGTCGTGACGGTGGCGGTCATAGTGCTGATCCGCAACTTCGTCCGTTTCGTCGTCGAAGGTCGGGGTACTCCGTCGCCGGTCCTCCAGACCGAACGGCTGGTTGTCGGTGGTGACTATCGCTTTGTACGTAACCCGATGTACTTAGCAGTAATTACGGCGATCTTTGGTCAGGCGATGATCTTCGGCTCGCTCGCTCTGGTGCTTTACGCCCTCGCGGTCTGGGCGGTCATGGCGACGTTTGTACGCATGTACGAGGAGCCGCTGCTTCAGAACCGCTACGGTGAGGAATACGAGCGCTATCGGCGAGGGGTGAGAGCCTGGATGCCCCGGCTGCGCCCATGGCAGGCCGATAGTGATCACATCGACAAGGCGGGCTGATCCTGGCTCCGCTCAGCGGCGCGCGATCCGATCCAGATTCTCGATAGGAATCGGAGGAACTCGGTCGGCTGGCTCGAAACCAAAGATCCGGCCGAGGAAGTAGATCTGCGCCTCGATTGCCGCCTTGATCGTCTCGCCCTTGCGGAAACCGTGACCTTCGCCTTCGAACATGATCAAGGCGACGGGCAGGCTCTTGCGGCGCGCTGCCGCGGCCAGCATCTCGGCTTGTTGCGGTGGCACGACCCTGTCTTCGGTTCCCTGGAGCAGTAGGATCGGCGCCGAAAGCCGGTCCAGGTGATTGATCGGTGAGCGCTCGATATAGACGTGACGGTCTTCGGGATAAGGTCCCACCAGGCTGTCGAGATATCGTGCCTCGAATTTGTGCGTTTCTTTGGCCAGCGCCTCGAAGTCCGCGATGCCGTACTGGCTGATCCCGGCGTTGAAGACGCCTGTCGTGGTAAGCGCTGCAAGTGTGGTAAAGCCGCCCGCGCTGGCCCCGCGAATGGCCATCCGGGTGGGGTCGACAAGCCGCTGGCTGCTCACCGATACCGCGCCTGCTATGCAATCCTGCACATCAGCAACGCCCCAGCGGCCCTTCAATCGATCCCTATACTGCCTGCCGAAACCGCTGCTGCCGCTGTAGTTGACATCGAGAATTGCAAAGCCACGCGATGTCCAGAACTGGTATGCGATCTTGAAATCGGGTGCCGCGAACCCGGTCGGGCCACCATGGGAAAGCGTGATCAGGGGCGGCAGAGTGCCAGCAGGCGCTCGGAACTCGCTGTTGACCGGCGGATAGAAGTAGCCGTAAACCGCACGATCATGAGCTGTCCAATGCACCAGTTGCGGTCGAGATACCGACGCAGCATCCATGATCATCTCGGTGGAGGACCTGACCGTGTTCCAGATATCGCGGTCAAGATCGTAAAGCGCCACCGCCGCTGGCCGGTCTGGGTAGTTGAGCACCCCGGCGGCGATGTCACCCTCGACATCCAGCGAGATAGCCGCAATGCCGGCAGCAGCAACCTGATGCAGTGTGCCGTCGGAGATCCTCAGCGCCTCAATGCTCTGATCTCCACTGCGGTTGAGGGTGCACAGCAGATGATCATCATCAATGATCGCGTACGGCCGCTGCCCCAGAAACCATTGCGGTGGGCAGAACTCCGCATCTGTGGCACAGATCGGCTGTACTTCTTCGTTATTCCACAGGTAGAGGTTCCACCAGTTCGTACGGTCCGAAACAAAGATCAGATTGTCACCCAACCACCGGGGCTGCACGGCAGACTCACCTGGGTTCCCAGCGACGACCTGGCTGCGCGTGATCATTCCACCAGTTAGAGATCCGACCATGATCCTGGTGGAGTCCCACGGCATATCGGGGTGGTTCCATTGCGTCCACGCCAGGCGGCCGCTCACCGAAAGCTCGGGGGTCGAGTAGAAGTCGGCACCGCTGCAGAGCACCGTGCCCCCATCAGTGTTCGGCCCATCAAGATCAAGAGCGACGATGGTATTAATTGGTTCGCCACCGCCGGAATGGTCCTCGCGTACGGCCAGCACGAGGCCCCGGCCAGGATGAACTCGAATGTCGCCGAACCGAAGCTCTCCCTCAGGGGTGATCGGCCGCGGGGTGCCGTCGCCTCGGACCGCGTACAGGCGGCCGTCGGCGAATTCTGAGTAGACCAGGATGCCACCCGAGACGTGGTACTCACCGCCGCCGTACTCGTGTACTCGGCTGCGTACATAGGCAGGGTGGGCGGTGACCTCGACTGGCTCCCCGCCGGAAAGCAGCCTTCGCCAAAGGCTGGTCCGGCCTCGCTCGTCGGCACGAGACTCCAACCAGTAAACGTGCCTCCTGTCGATCTGCACGGCGGACAGCCCGACAGAGGAACCGACCAGATGATCAACTGAGATCGGCGATATCCACGAGCCGTACGGCGCAACCTTCATCCGGTCAAATCTATTGAGGCAGCGATCTGTGAGCGCGTCGGCGGTTACTTCTTGGTGCAGCTGTGGCCCATGGTGCAAGATAGGGACCACAAAACCGATCCGCCAGCGAGCCCGGCTTTGAGGATGCAGGGGAAGGCAGCCCTCAAGTTGTCTTTGGTCTCGCACTGGAGGATCTGGCATGAGCACGACTCGTGGAGTCTTGTACATCCACTCTGCGCCGTCAGCACTCTGCCCGCACATTGAGTGGGCAGTGGGCGGCGTCTTTGGTATGCCGGTACGCGTTGACTGGATCCCTCAGCCGATCGAACGTGCCTGCTATCGGACCGAGTACTCCTGGACCGGCCCCACCGGGACAGCAGCACGATTAGCGAGTGCCCTCAAGCGTTGCCAGCGGGCCCGTTTCGAGGTGACCGAAGAGGCCACGTCCAGTACCGAGGCCGAGCGCTATTCCTACACTCCGACGCTGGGCATCTTCCACGCCACCACGGGGATCCACGGTGACATCATGATTCCGGAGGATCGGCTCAAGCAGGCAATTACGATGTCGAGTCTGGGCGGCAAGGATCTGCTCGAGGCCCTTTACGGCCTGCTCGGCCGTGCCTGGGATGAAGAACTCGAACCCTTCCGCTACGCCGGCGACGGCACGCCGGTGCGCTGGCTGCACAAGGTCGTCTAACTACAGCGGGATGTTGGTGTGTGCGCCGCGCTCGCCGGTGTCGGCCTCTCGAATCGCAGTGGCCAGGGCTGATCGGGTGGCGTCGGGGGCCACAATCTCGTCCACCACTCCGATTTCGACTGCTTTCTCCACACCCCCGGCTATGCGCTCGTGTTCGGCTGCGAGCTCGGCCTCGACCTGAGGCCGCACGTCGTCGGAGACGTCGGCCAGTTTGCGGCGGTGCAGGATCCGGACAGCGGCGATCGGGCCCATCACGGCCACCTCCGCACCCGGCCACGCAAATACCCGTGTGGCGCCAAGAGAGCGCGCGTTCATGGCAATGTACGCACCGCCGTACGCCTTACGTGTCACCAGCGTGACCCGCGGCACAACTGCTTCGCCGAAGGCGTGCAGCAGCTTCGCGCCGCGGCGGACCACTCCATCCCATTCCTGCCCGACACCCGGCAGGTAGCCGGGCACATCGACGATCACCACTAGCGGTACCCCGAACGTGTCGCACATCCGCACGAACCTGGCCGCCTTCTCCGCACTGAGGGCATCCAGGCAGCCTCCCAGCCGCAGCGGGTTGTTGGCGATCACACCAACCGTACGCCCGCCGAGACGCCCCAACGCCGTGGTCACGTTGGGCGCCCACCGGGCATGCAGC
>JBKPAB010000242.1:0-7234 GCA_046726195.1 Actinomycetota bacterium | reverse complement strand
ATCAACAGCAGCATCACGCCGCCGACGCCGAGTATCAGGCGTCGTCGTTGGGGCGAGAGTGCGTCAAGCACCACGCTCAACCAATTCGCAGCTCTGCGAGAACGCCGGCGTGGTCTGATGGCCAGAGCTTGCTGACCGGGTCTCGATCACTCAGCTCATCGCCGGTGACCTCCACTTGGTTCGCCACGATCTGTCCTGTGGAGGCGGACCTTGCCAGTATCAGGTCAATGCGGCGTTCGAAGTCCGCCGCATCGTCGTTCACAAGCTCGCTCAGCAACGCCGTGTTGCCCGGATCATCACGGCCCGGCTGCTGCAGCCAGAGATCGCTAAATCCGTGACCGTCGGTGATCAGCCGGTACGCGGCGCCAGATCCGAGCGGCAGGCCAGTACGTGCCGCGATGCTGGCGGGATTGGAATTGCAGTCACAGGCGATCACTGTCGGAAGGCTCGTGTCTCCCGCTGGCCCGTTCAGCAGTTCTTCGGCTTGAGCGCGGGCCAGCTGAGAACTTTGGGACTCCAGATGGGTGTTCACGAACCGTACGCGAGCAGATCCGACGGCGACATCGACCCAGGTGTACCCGCGGACGAAGGGGAATGTGGTGCCTCCGAGTCGCACTTCGAACCGCTGCCGGAACTGGCCACCGCCGGTGCCCTCGATCCGTAGTCCGGACCCACTTCGAATCAAGATCACATCGCGGTCCGTCAGCCGTACGTCCTGGGGCGATCCAGCGGTTTCCGCGTACGGATTGCCGGTAAAAGCGGGCGCCTCGACATCGGACTCATGCTGTATCCGGACAATCTCATAGGGGGCGCCGCGATTCGCGAGATCAGCCAGCAGAATTGCCAGGAAGTCATATCCAATCTGTGACGCATTAGGCCGGCCCAGCTGGTCGAGCTGCATTGGACCGTAACGCCAGAGCGCTACCTCCTGGAGGCCGATCAGGTCAGGCCGCGCTGCCGCGATCTCAGAGGCGAGCAATTTGCTGCGAGTGGCGAAGTCGGTCCGCGTGACCACCTCCCGCAGTTGGTGGTTCGCATGGCCTAAAGCAATTAATCCCGCGCGACCCGTACGGTCCAGCGCGGCGCGTATCGGGCGGTTGATATTGCCGCCGACGTAGATATTGCGGGTCATGACGGTCACGGTCCGCTGGTCGCCTGAGGCGTACTCGCGACCGGCGGCGATGCTGATCACCGCGCCAAGGCAGAGGATGGTCAGCGCCGCGGCAAGCCAGAACCAAACTCGCCTGCCAGGTCGAACCGTCACGCTCCCCATTCTCTGCGGCGCGTGCTGTGGCGCCAGTTCGGGCTAATCGTTCCGCCCGCCCCGATGTTGTTCAGCCCCGCCCCCCGGTGCAGAAAGCTGGGTTAACCCAGGTTCCCGTCACTTTGCACAGGTTGCCACCTGTGTGAGGCGTAGGCAAAGTGGGTTAACCCAGGTTTCTGACAGCGGGGCCGCTCACTAGGTCTGGGCGTGGGCACGCGCCGTGATGTGTCGGTGCCCAGCCGTACCGTGGCGAATGTGACGCAGCCGGTAGCTGCCCTCGGTGTCTGGCCTCGCAGCAGCTCGGCTGTCCTCGTTGCGGTCATTGGACCGCTTGACGGTCCGCGGCTGCTGGTACGCCAGCACATTGATCTTGTGGGTGATGACTTGCCCGAGCAGGCCTACCATGCGGCTGCAGGGTTGGACCTGGCCGAGGCAGAGGCACTGATTGAGCGCTGGGCACGCTCGGCAGTTGATCATGCCGCGAGTGGAATAGCCGATGTTCGTCAAGCGGCAGCTGAGGCGCACTGCCGGCTCGAGCTCGTGAGCATCGTGGCCGAAGTACGCGACCTGCCTGCCCTGGCCGTGATCTTGCGTGCACACCCGTTGTTGCACAAGGCCGAAGGCCAGCTATCCCGGGAGTCCATCGCCGAGGCGGCGCAGGCAGCGGGACTGGCGGTGCACTACGTGTCGCCCAGGAGTCCTCAGGACCCGAACATCGCAGAGCGACTGGCCGAGTTAGGACATGCCGCTGGGCCGCCGTGGCGTAAAGAACACAAGCTCGCGGCGGCGGCCGCGCTTATGGCGCTGAGCGCCTGAGGTGCTCCCTCCGGATGCGAAGCGCCGCAATCGTCGCACCAAAAAGTTGCAAGGATGGTGCCGTGCTCGAGGTCAAGTTGCCAGGCGAGCCAGGCTCGCCGATGCTCAACCGGTCATTCGCCGCATGCCTAGCGGCGGCGATGGAGGTTCCGGTCGCCCAGGTGCCTGTGCCCCGGCTAGAGCTGCCTCAGGCGGTGAGACAGTGGCGGAGCTGGCTGGCAGCGCGCGGAGTTGGTTTGGTGCCGATCGCCGGCGCTGCCAAGTTCAACTGGCCTGGATACTGGATCGCCGTCTTAGGCGAGCATGGATCGGACCCCAGTGCGGAGGCTCAGGCAGTCCTCATGTTCGGCTCACCCTCCGGCGTCGTGCTCAGTCCCCAGGACCCAGATCTCCTCGGGCAGGCCTCGCTCGATCTGCCGGTGGAGCAGGGTTACGTCGTCGCGAACTTCGATCCCGCGCTTCCGGCCCACGCGGCCCGTCCGCGGCTCCACGGTGTCGTCGAGGCGGTTGCCATCGCGGAAGTAGCGACAGGCCCGATGCGTCTGGTCGAGGAAGCCCAGGCGCTGGCCGGCCGCGGCCTGGCCGGGGACCGGTACGCCGAAAAGGCCGGTACCTTCACTCCGCCAGGTGGTGCCGGCTCCGGCTACGACCTAACACTCATCCAGGCAGAGGTCCTCGACGACCTGCTGCTCCCAGGAAACACGCGGCTCGGTTACGCGGAGGCGCGACGCAATGTGGTCACCCGTGGCATCGATCTCAACAGCCTCGTGGGGCGGCGATTCCGGATTGGCGAGGTCGAGTGCCTCGGTCAGCGGTTGTGCGAGCCGTGCGCCCATCTAGAGCGGCTAACCCACAAGGGTGTCCTGCGGGGTCTGATCCACCGCGGTGGTCTCCGCGCCGACATCCTCACTGACGGCAGCATCCGCCCAGGGTCTGTCATCGAGACCATCGACTAACCCACCCCACTCCGAGCGGTGCGACCCCCAAAATTGCTCTATGACGACGACGTTCACGACAACCTCGATGCCCTCAAGGATCGATGCGACCCCAATCACGGTGTACGAGTGGCAGGCGCCGGCCAAACCGCGCGGTGTGGTTCAGATTTCTCACGGAGCGGCGGAGCACGCCCAACGCTACGACCGGCTGGCGAGAGCGCTGACCGCCGCCGGCTACGCGGTCTACGCCAACGACCACCGCGGGCATGGCACCTCGATCAGCGAGCAGGTAACACTGGGCGGATTCGGGGCGGCTGGATGGAGTGGCCTCGTTTCCGATCTGGTCGCTATCAGCAATCAGATTCGAACGCAACGACCAGAACTGCCATTGTTCCTGGTCGGGCACTCGATGGGGTCGTTCGCGCTGCAGGAGGCGATTCTCGACCACTCCGCCGTTTATGCCGGCGCCGTACTCTCCGGCTCAACAGCCGTCGACCTGTTGGCGGCTCGCCTCACTGAGGCTGGTGGCGCCAGCGGCGACCTAAGTGCGTTCAACGCCGGTTTCGATCACCGAACCGGATATGAGTGGCTCAGCCGCGACGAAGCCGAGGTTGACAAGTACGTCGCCGACCCGCTGTGCGGGTTTGCCATGGACGCCGACACGGTTCCAGCCATGTTGGGCTCCGCTGCCCGCCTCGGCGACGGTGAGGCGCTTTCCCGCATCCGCTCCGATTTGCCGATACTCATCGTGTCCGGGGACGCGGACCCACTCGCCGGCGGCGGACAGCTCGTGGAGGCCCTCGGGCAGCGATACCGGGACGCGAGCGTGACAGATGTGACGGTTCGGCTGTTCCCCGGTGCACGTCACGAGATCTTCAACGAGATCAACCGCGACGAGATCACTGCGTACGTCCTCGATTGGTTGGACCGGCACACCCCCAATGGGTAGCCCTGAGAGAGGCCGATGAGTTGGCGGCCGACGCCGAGTCGGTTTGGGCATGAGAATCGGAGAGATCGACCCGAGGTACGGCGACACATCGGCCACCGCACCACCGTGGGATGACATCGAGCGGCTCCTCACCGATGCGCAGCTTTACTGGATCATCACGGTCCGCACGGACGGGCGTCCCCACGCCGTACCACTCGTGGGCGTCTGGCACGACGGCGCTTTCGCGTTCTGTACCGGCCCGGAGGAGCAGAAGCAGCGCAACCTCGACGCCAACCCGCAGGTGGCGGTCACGACTGGCACCACCGGCGCAGGCGGATGGAATGTCGGCAAGGACATCGTCGTCGAGGGCACGGCGGTACGCGTGACAGCCGCCGAGACGCTACAGGCGTTGGCCGACGCGTGGTACGCGAAGTACGGCGACGACTGGAGGTTTGAGGTCCGCGGCGAGGAGTTCGTCGAAGTGAGCAATTCTGGCGGAAGTACCGAGGGAGGCGCTCGGGTCTACCTGGTGAAGCCCGCGAAGGTCATTGTGTTCGGCGCCCCCCACGGCCAGACCAGGTACCGCTTCTGATATTCACCGCCCGGCGCAGGCTGCTGCCTACCTTGGCGGCGACCGGCTCCGACGGGCAGCCGCACAGGGCAATCGATGAGATCCTCCGGCTAGCGGAGCTGCTTCAATGATCCCGTTACCACTTAGGAAGGACAGGACGATGAGCGAGCGCTTCTGGGCATCGGGTCATTGGCAGGTCAAGGAGGGCAAAGCCGATGAATTCATCCAACAATGGAAAGAGTGGCTCTCTCGAAGTAGTGACCATGTCCCGGGCTTTCACCACGCGAGACTGCTTCGTTCGCTGAACAGTCCGCAGCAGTTCACCTCCATATCTGAATGGGAGACCGCTGGCGCACGCGATGCGTGGAAGACGAGTCCAGCTTTTCGAGAAGGCTTCGAGGCATCAAGGGCACTCTGTGATGACTTCGTGGGCGGTGACTACGACGAGGCCGTAATCGTCCGACCCAACTAAGCCTCGGGGATCGAGCGCCCGAAATTTTCCACAGTGATCGTCTCGGGCTCGGGGCCACCCCTCAGGCCGGTGTCAATCGCGTCGATCGAAGCGAGTTCCTCGGTGGAGAGTTCGAAATCGAACACGTCGATGTTCTCGGCGATCCGATGCGGCCTGGTCGACTTCGGGATCACCGAGCGGCCCTGCTGCAGATGCCAGCGCAGCATCACCTGAGCCGAAGTCTTGTCGTGGGCCTTAGCGATCTCGCCGATGACCGGGTCCTCCAGGGTGCTGCTGTGCCGCCCGTCACGGTAGAAGGTGATACCGCCGATTGGGGACCACGCCTGGGTCAAGATGCCCTGCTCGGCGTCCATGGCCTGCACCTCACGCTGCTGGAAATAGGGATGGACCTCGATCTGGTTGACCGCCGGGACCACACTGGCGCGCTGCAGCAGCGTGGTGAGGTGCTCAACCATGAAGTTGCTCACCCCGATCGCGCGTACCTTCCCGTCGGCGAGCAGCCTCTCCAAGGCCCGGTAGGCCTCCAGGGTTGCCTCGAAATCCGACGGCAGCGGCTGGTGCAAGAGCAGCAGGTCGATCTGTTCGACACCCAGCTTGCGGGCGCTCTTCTCAAAGCCGTGCAACGTCTTGTCATAGCCATAGTCACTAATCCAGATTTTGGTCTCCAAGAAGAACTCCGAGCGGTCCAAGCCTGAGTTGTGCACCGCTTCTCCGACCTGGCGCTCGTTGCCGTAGGCGGCGGCTGTGTCAATGTGCCGGTAGCCGGCGGAGATCGCCGCCTCGACTGCGGCTCTGGTCTCTTCAGCGGGTGTCTGGAACACACCCAGGCCCAGCGCGGGCAGCTTAACGCCGTTGTTCAGCGTCAGTGTTGAGACATCAGGCATGTTCTACCTCTCCAGTGCGGCTTTGCGTCGATCCACGTTATGGACGCTAGAACTCAGCGGGGTGACGAAACAGGCACTGCCAGTACACGCCAAGGCGGCAGACGCGTTTCAGAGATCGGACGATCCGTGGTCGCCGCAGTAACTGAGTGCGGTTGTCCCCGTTTCTCGTCGCAGGACGGCAAAAGTGGCTTCCGGCGGCCGATTGAGCACACGTTTCCCGTCTCGGGACGGCTGGCGTGCCTTGCGGGATCGCCAGCCTACTGACGCGTGTACTGGCAGTACCTTCCTCGGCTGGGTCGTCGGCTCGTAGTGTCGAGGTGTGGACCGCGAAGCCGTGCACGATTTCCTGGCCAGCCGCCGGGCACGGATTACTCCGGAGCAGGCCGGGATGCCGACGTACGGCGAAAAGCGGCGGGTGCCGGGACTGCGGCGTGAAGAGGTCGCCTCGCTGGCGGGTGTGAGCTTCGACTACTACGCACGGCTTGAGCGTGGGAACCTGTCGGGGGTCTCGGACTCGGTCCTGGAGGCCCTGGCCCGGGCTCTGCAGTTGGATGAGGCGGAGCGCCAGCATCTGTTCGACCTCGCCAAGGCGGCGTCAGTCCCTAAGTCACGGTCGCGTCCGGCCAAGCCGCCTGTGACGCGGGTCCGGCCCGCAGTGCTGAGCATCCTGAAGGGGATGACGGGCACTCCGGCGTACGTGCGAAACGCGCGGCTCGACATCCTGGCCGCCAACGACTTGTGCCTGGCTCTCTACGACGGCGTCCTAGTTCGGGAGGCCTTGCCGTTCAACCTGGCCCGGTTCGTGTTCCTCGACCCCTATGCCAAGGCCTTCTTCCTGGACTGGGACACGATAGCCCAGGACATGGTCGGTGCCTTGCGCACCCAGGCCGGCCGCGATCCGACCGACCGCAGCCTCAGCGACTTGATTGGAGAGCTGACGACCCGCAGTGACGGTTTCGCCGCCCGATGGGCCCGGCACGACGTGCGGCTGCACCGTACCGCCCGCAAACGGTTGGCCAACCGGGTGGTCGGGGAGATCGAGCTGACCGGTGACGCCCTCGACCTGGCCGGCGACGGGCTGACCATGATCGCCTATTCCGCTGCGCCGGGAAGTCAGGCCGAGGACCAGCTGAAGCTGCTGGCGGCCTGGAGCGCCACAGCGCGTACCCCTGCCTCTGAGCCCGCCAGCGTATCGCCTCCCGGCGACGAACCCGACTGACCTGGATCAGGTCGAGTCAGCGAATTTCAGTACGTGATGAAGCCATAACGCGGGTCGCTCGCGATGGATCGTGTGACCACTCTCCAGGACGGCGATGTGATCGCCGGGGAGCCGATTCATCAGGACTGACCGATCGGGCTCTGTG
>JBKPAB010000241.1:0-23186 GCA_046726195.1 Actinomycetota bacterium | reverse complement strand
GTTCTCCGCGTCTGGATTGTCGGACTGGAGCTCTTGATCAATCTCCCTGTCTGCTGCCTCCTCGGCCTGGATCGCGGCTTCCTCCGGCTGCTGCTCGCCCGGTACCGGAGCAGCGTCGGCCGCCGGGGTGTCATGCGGGGTGGCCGGCGCCGGCTCCTGTGAAGCGGCCAGCAGCTCACGCTCCCAGTCCGGCATGGGTTCAAGCTCGGCCTCGGCCCCGGTCTCTGCGCCCGAGCGTGCCATCAGACCGTCGGCTACGGCGTCCGCGATCACCCGAGTCAGCAACGAGACCGAGCGAATGGCGTCATCGTTGCCCGGGATGGCGAAGTCGACCTCGTCAGGATCGCAATTGGTGTCGAGGATCCCGATCACCGGGATTCGCAGCTTGCGAGCCTCGTCGACAGCCAGGTGCTCCTTCTTGGTGTCGACAATCCAGACCGCCTGAGGGGTCCTGGTCATGTCGCGAATGCCGCCCAGGCTGCGCTCCAGCTTTTCTTTCTCTCTGCGCAGCCCCAGCAGTTCCTTTTTGGTGAGGCCCGAGGCTGCCATGTCCTCGAAGTCCATCCCTTCCAGCTCCTTGAGCCTCTGGATGCGCTTGATGACAGTGTGGAAGTTGGTCAGCATCCCGCCCAGCCAGCGCTGGTTGACATATGGCATGCCGACTCGGGTCGCCTGCTCAGCGATGGCCTCCTGGGCCTGCTTCTTGGTGCCGACGAAAAGCACCTGGCCGCCGCGGGCCACCGTGTCCTTGACGAACGCGTACGCGCGGTCGATGTAGGTCAGTGACTGCTGCAGATCGATGATGTAGATGCCGTTGCGCTCGGTGAAGATGAACCGCTTCATCTTGGGGTTCCAACGGCGGGTTTGGTGTCCGAAGTGGACGCCGCTCTCCAAGAGCTGTCGCGTTGTGACGACGGCCATGGCCGCGTTCCTTTCCTGCCGGCATGTGCTAGCCGGCGTTCGGTTGTTCAGCACCGATCCTTTCGGCGCTGCCTGATGCTCGCGCGACATGCACTCGACCTGGCTCGATCCTGGTCGAGACCGATGTGCCGCCCGGCCCGGAGGCCAGCAGGCAAGCATGCGAAGTCAGACCTGATGGCAGATCTGCACAGGTGAGTCTATGCGAGCGCGGCAGGTCACGCACGCCGAGCGCAGGACCGAGCAACGTCTCAGATATCCACAGATGAGTGTCCTCTTCAAGAGTCCTCCACAAATATGCCGGCGGGTCGCACGATTCTTGCCGCCGTCCAAAGGCTTCCAACATGCACGTCCGCACTCGACATCTTCGGGCGTCGCTCCTGCTGGCGGCGCTCCTCTTGGGGGCATTCCTGGGTCTGCTTGGCAGCGCGGCGGCACCAGCCGTGGCGGCTTCTCGGTTGCCGACTCCGGCTGGCTGGCCGCTCGGTGGGTCGCCTGTCATACAGCGCAGGTTCGATCCCCCGACTTCTGCGTGGGGAGCCGGTCACCGTGGCGTTGATCTTGCCGCCAAGCCGGGTGAGGCCGTCCTGGCGGCCGCGAGTGGCACGGTGGTCTTCGCCGGATCTGTCGCTGGCAAGCCAGTGATCAGCATTGACCACGGCTCCGTCCGCACCACGTTTGAGCCTGTGATCAGCACGTTGCGCGTGGGTGATCATGTAGCAATAGGTCAGGTGATTGGCGTTCTCGGTACGGGAGGAACTCACGATCATCACCATTGTCATGGCTGCTTGCATTGGGGACTGCGTGAAGGCAAGACCTACCTCGATCCGCTACTGCTGCTCGGCGGTCGCGGTGGCCAGCTGCGGCTAGTCGCGGGGGCCCGGCGGGAGATCGTCAAGCGCGAAGCCGAGACTCGGGCAGCGGCCGCGTCAATGACTGGCTCGCGGACGATCATGACCACCGGCAGTCACGGATTCCTCCGGCCGGTCGGGGGTGCTGTGACCTCTGGGTACGGCATGCGGCACCATCCGCTGCTCAAGATCTGGAAGTTGCATGACGGCACTGACTTCGGTGCCGCTTGCGGCACCCCCATTCGCGCACCGTACGCGGGAGTAGTCACGCGGACCTCCTTCAGTGCGGCGTACGGTAATCGACTGTTCCTTAGCCACGGGAGCGTTGACGGGGTACGGGTGGAGACGGCCTTCAACCATGCCTCGCGCTACTTGGTGGGGCCAGGTCAGCGGGTCAGTCGTGGGCAGGTGATCGGTGAGGTTGGGAGTAGCGGATTCTCGACAGGCTGTCACCTTCACCTGATGGTGTGGCTCAATGGTCGGCTTGTTGATCCGATGAGCTGGCTGTGACAGACCATTAATCTGCGCGCTCGCGCATCGCGCTTGGAATCCGCCGCCGTCGTCGTCGCTCGCAGAGGAAAGAACGCCTCCGCTCGCTCCGTGGATATTGCTCGCTCCGCTCGCTGAGGCTGGCGCTTGTCAGCCGCTGCCTTCCTCGCTCGCAGGCGCTCGCTCGTCCAGGACAGCGGCGCGCCAGCCTGGCTCCGTGCGGCGGCACGCGATTCCCGACGCTCGCGGCCCAGGTCAGGCGCGCGGGTGCGCCTGTTGAAAGGCTGTTCGCAAACGCTCGTTCGTCACGTGGGTGTAGATCTGCGTCGTCGCCAGTGAGGCGTGCCCGAGGATCTCCTGAACGCTCCGCAGGTCGGCACCGCCCTCCAGAAGGTGGGTCGCCATCGCGTGTCGAAGGCCGTGGGGACCCAGGTCGGGCGCCCCCTCGGTCATCCGGAGAGAACGATGGACGATCCGTCGCACCACTCGAGGATCGATTCGCCGGCCGCGCTCGCCGATGAAAATCGCCTGGCCTGACTCGCCGGTGATCAGCTGGGGCCGGGCTTTCCCCAGCCAAGCCTCGACCGCTCGCAGGGCCGGGGCACCAACGGGCACGGTTCGTTCCTTGCTGCCCTTGCCGAAAACCCGGATCGCGCGACGCTCCCTATCAAGATCGTTGAGATCGAGACCGCACAGTTCTGAGACCCGGATCCCAGTCGAGTACAAAATCTCCAACACGGCAACGTCGCGCGCGGCGACTGGTCCTCCGACCTCTCGAGCGGTGGCGATAGCTTCGTCGAGCATCTGAGCGGCGATTGCCCGATCCAGCGTTGGCGGCAACACGCGGGTGATCTTGGGTGAGCGCAGGTTTGCCGCGGGATCAGCCGTCAGTTGGCCGGTCTCGCACGCCCAGCCGAAGAAGACTCGCGCCGCAGCCGCTCGCCGCTGCAAAGTTGCGCGCGCGTGGCCAAGTGCGTGCTGTTTGGCGAGCCAACTGCGCAGCGCCCTGAGGTCGACCGCCTCCAAGGAATCGATGCCGAGTCGATTGAGATGGGTGAACAAGGTCAGCAGATCCGTGCGGTACGCGCGCACGGTGTGCTCGGCCAGGTTGCGCTGGCCTCGCAGGTGCCGAACGTATCCGTCCAGCAGCACTTCGAATTGCGGCGGCAACCCTGTCTCGGCCACGTGCCCACTCTGAAACATGCGATTGCGTAATCCAAGCGCACCACGCGGTACCCTCACCGGCGTGCCATCTCAGACCAGCACCGTCGACGAGCTGAGGACCGGCGGCACGGTGCTGCCGATCATCCGTTGGGGAAACCCGATCTTGCACCGGGCCACACGTCCCGCGACAGCCTTCGACGAGGAGCTGCTGGAGCTTGTTCGCAATATGTTCGCAACGATGTACGCGGCTGAGGGTGTCGGCCTCGCCGCTACCCAAGTGGGGGCCGACCTAGCGGTATTCGTCTATGACTGTCCCGACGAGGACCAAGTGAGGCACGTCGGTGTGATGTGCAACGCCGAGGTGATCTTGCCCGAGGGTAAAGAGCGCAAGCTGCACGCCTCCGATGAAGGTTGCCTGTCCTTGCCGGGCGCGTACATCGAGCTGGCCCGGCCCAACCGTGCGATCTGCCGCGGCCTTGATCAAAACGGCGAAAGGGTCGAGGTCGTGGGCACTGGGCTGCTCGCTCGGTGCCTGCAGCATGAGACCGATCACCTTAATGGCATCGTGTTCGGAGACCGGCTCTCCGGGCGGGCGCGCAAGAAGCTGTATGCGTTGCATCAGGACACAGCAGACCTCTATCCCGACGATTGGCCGGTGACTCCTCGAACCGACAGCACGTAGCAGGCGATAGCTGCGGCCGCGGCGACGTTCAGTGAGTCGATGCCTCCGGACATCGGGATACGTGCGCGCACGGCGGCACCATCGGACCAGCGGTTCGAGAGCCCCGCTCCCTCGGTGCCCAGCATCACCGCAACCTTGGCTTGTGGCGTGAGGCGTGCGCCCAGCTCATCGAGCTCGATCGCATCCGCCGCCAGGCTGAGCGCCACGGTCAAGAATCCGGCGCCAGCCAACGTCTCTGGCGCGTGGCGCCAATCCTGCAGTCGAGCCCAGGGGAGTGAGAACACCGCACCCATACTCACCTTGACGGATCGGCGGTAAAGCGGATCGGCTGCCCGGGGCGACAGCAAAGCACCGTCCCACCCCAAACCGGCCGCGTTCCTCAGAATCGCTCCGACGTTGGTGTGGTCGACGATGTCCTCCAAGACGACCAGACGTTGCATCGCGAGGAGCTGCTCGAGACGATGACGTTGTTCCCGGTGCAGCGAAGCGAGCGCACCTCGGTGCACGTGGAATCCGGTCACCTGCTCTGCAAGGCGCTCGGTCACGACGAAGACCGGTGTGGCTGGCCACCGCTCCAGCACATCGCCCAACCCCTCAAGCCAGCGGTCAGCCAACAGGAAAGACCGGGGCCGGTATCCGGCCTCAATGGCGCGCCGGATGACCCTTTCACCCTCCGCGATGAAGAGGCCATGTTCGGAGTCGAAGTGCCGACGCAGGGATGCCTCGCGCAGCCGGACATAGTCAGCCAGACGCGGATCATCGGCATCGGTGATGGTCAGCCTCATTAAGATCTTCCCCTGATGCACATCGTCGGAAATTTGGACTGGCAACCCGCACTCGAGCATCCCGAGCTCTTGGCTCGACCGGTCAAGGAGGCGATTGCCGAAGTCGGGCTGGAATGCTTCGTGGCTGCTATCGACCCAAGCCGAGCGGACACGGCCGAGTTCTGTGCGACGTACCAGGTGCCGTTGGAGGTCTCCGCGAACTGTGTGGTGGTGGCCGGCCGGCGGGCCGAGGTGTCCATCATGGCAGCGTGTCTGGTGCGGGCCACCGACCGGGCCGACGTCAACCGAGTGATCCGGCGGCGGCTCGGCGTCCGCAAGATCTCTTTTGCCGCGATGGACGACGCAGTTCGGGAGACCGGGATGGAGTACGGCGGCATCACTCCCATCGGACTGCCCTCCACCTGGCCAATCCTGGTTGACGAAGCGGTTGCGAAACTGAACATGATCATCATCGGCAGCGGCATCCGCGGAAGCAAGATCGCCATGCCTGGGCCATCCGCTGCCTCCTTGCCAAACGTCGAGATCTTGCCCCTTGCGCTCAGCTCACCAAGCTAACGATCGCAGCGACGCCAACAGCGACGATGATCACCCGGTAGATCACTGCCGGCAGTTTGCGAGCCACCCTGCCACCAACCTGGGCGCCGAGCACCGATCCCACCGCGATCGCGATCGCCGCAGGCCAGTTCACCTCACTGACGATCACGAATACGACGCCAGCAATCGTGTTGACAATGGTCGCCAACACGTTCTTGATCGCGTTGACGCGGGCCAACGATTCCGCAAGCCCGATGCCCAAGATCGCAATCAACAACACTCCCTGGGCCGCTCCAAAGTAGCCGCCATAGACACCCGTGAGCGCGATCGCCAGCCATAACAGCACCGAACCCAATCCCGCTCCGAGCGGCGGCTTAGCCTCCAGGCCAAGACGGGCCCGCCGGTAGGCAAGTCGTTTGGTGATGAAGGGCTGCAAGATGACGAGAACGCAGCCCAAACCGATCAAGACCGGGACGATGGCATCAAACGCCGCCGACGGCAGCCAAAGCAGCAAGAACGCACCGCCGATCCCGCCGAGCAGCGAGGCCGATCCCAACCAGAGCACCCGCCGGCGCTCACCGCTGAGCTCATGCCCTGTCGCCCAAGCGCCGGAGAGCGAGCCAGGCGCCAATCCCACGGTGTTGGAGATGTTGGCCGTCACCGGTGGCACACCGAGAGCAAGCAGGGTGGGGAACGTGATCAGTGTCCCCGAGCCGACGACAGTATTGATCAAGCCCGCAAAGCCCCCGGCGCCGAGCAGCGCCATGAGGTCGAGCCAGCTCACTGCGCCAGGTTCGGCTGGCTCTCCTGCTCAGACTGGCCATTCGGAGTGGCCGAAGTGGGAGACTGCTCGACAGCCTCGAACGCTGCGGACCGGTCGGGGCGCACTTCCAGCTCGTGGGCCTCCTGGATTGCCTCTTCGACCGTCCGCCGCAACGCCTCTTCCTCTTCGGCGTTCTGCTTTTCGACTTCTTTCTGCACGTCGATCTTGGGTGGCGCCCTGAACTCGCCCTGAGTGTCGCTCGGAATGGCGGATGAGGCGACCTTGCTGACCACGCTGCCGAGACCCTTCAGGGCGTCGTTCAGCTCGCTGGGCACGACCCAGACCTTATTGGCGTCGCCACGCGCGATCGCAGGGAGCATTTGCATGTACTGGTAGGCAAGCAGCGCCTGGTCGGGCTGGCCGGCATGGATTGCGTTGAAGACCGTGGTGATGGCCTGCGCTTCGCCTTCGGCCCGGAGCATCGCAGCTTGCCGATCGGCCTGTGCTCGGAGCACGGCAGCCTCGCGGTCACCCTGCGCCCGCAAGATCGCGGACTCCTTCTCACCGCCGGCGGACAAAATCTGCGACTGCCGCTGACCCTCGGCGAGCAGGATCACCGCACGCTTGTCCCGCTCTGCCCGAGCACCTTTCTCCATCGCGTCCCGGATGGTGGCCGGAGGGTCGATCGCGCGAAGCTCGACGCGATTGACCTTGATGCCCCACTTGCCGGTCGCTTCGTCGAGGACTACGCGCAGCTGCTGGTTGATCTCCTCGCGGCTGGTCAGAGCCTCCTCAAGATCAAGCCCACCGATGATGTTGCGTAGCGTGGTCATGGTGAGCTGCTCGATCGCCTTGATGTAGTCCTGGGCTTCGTACGCGGCACGGACCGGGTCGATGATCTGGAAGTAGATGACCGAGTCGATGTTCACCATCAGGTTGTCCTCGGTGATCACACCCTGCGGTGGGAACGGTACGACGTTCTCCCGCATGTCCATGTTGTAGCGAACCTTGTCGAACAGCGGAACTACTAGATGGGGCCCCGGCTCCAACGTGCGCTTGAATTTGCCAAGCCGCTCGACCACGCCAACTCGCTGCTGGCGAATCACCCGGACCGCGTTGGCAATGAAGAAGATCACCGCCAGCGCAATGGCCAAGACGACGATCAACGTTGCGAGATCCACGATTTTCCTTCTTCCCTAGGGGAGTTGCCCGTGCTTCGGGTAGACAACAGCGATGACTCCGTCGATCTCATAGACTTCGATCTCGGTACCTTGCTCGATCACCAGATCCGAGGAATACGGACGTGCCGTCCAGCTTTGACCGTCCACCTTGATCTCGCCGCCGGACCTGTCGATCTGCGAGACGGCCACCCCGCTACTGCCGACCATCTTTGCCGCTGATGATCGATAGCCGGGCATGTTGCGGACCTTGGCGAGCAAGGTTGGCCTCAGCAGTAGCAGCATGCTGATACTGACGGCTGTCGCGGCCAGAATCTGCAGCCACCACAGCGAAGGTGCCAGCACCGCGACCGCGGCGCCAGCCAGCGCCCCAACCGCAAGCATGATCAGAACCAGGTCGAGCGACATGATCTCGGCGATGCCGAGGAGGAAGGCGAGACTCAGCCAGAGCGCCCAGGCGTTCTCACCCAGCCAGTCGGTCAAGTTCACCTCCATCTTTGTCTCCAAACGCAGTCATCTCTGTGCATCAATGGTGCCAGTCGGGCTGAATAGCCCGAGCGGTCCATCGGCCGTCCGCCTCGGCCAGACTCAGCTCAAGGTCGAACGTCTTCGTCAGGTTTTCGGCTGTCAAGGTCTCGCGCAGCGGACCGGCGGCCACGATGTTTCCGCCCTTGAGCAGCATGGCGTGCGTGATGCCGACGGGAATCTCCTCAACGTGATGCGTAACCAGCACCGTGGCAGGGGCGAATTGATCTTGTGCAAGCTCGGCGAGGGTGTTGACCAGTGTCTCGCGGCCCGCGAGGTCCAGGCCTGCCGCGGGCTCATCGAGCAGCAGCAGCTCAGGATCGGTCATCAGTGCGCGAGCGATCTGTACCCGCTTTCGTTCTCCCTCGCTGAGCGTGCCGAACGTACGGTCGGCGAGGTGGTCGATCTTCAGCTGGGCTAGGAGTTCGTCGGCCCGTGAATGATCCAACTCGTCGTACTGCTCGCGCCAGCGACCGAGCACCGCGTACGAGGCGGAGACGACGACGTCATGGACGCGCTCCCCTCGCGGGATGCGCTCTGCCAAAGCAGCTGACGTCAACCCGATGCGGGGCCGCAGCTCGAAGACGTCGACGGTACCGAGCACCTCACCAAGGAGCCCGGCCACTCCGTCCGAGGGATGGATCTGAGCCGAGATCACTTGCAGCAACGTCGTTTTGCCAGCGCCGTTGGGACCGATCACGACCCACCGGTCGGCCTCGTCTACCTCCCAGGTGATGTCGTTGATCAATGTGGAACCGTTCCGGACGATGCTCACGCCAGCCAGGTCCACAACCGCCGCCATGCGTTCAACCTACAGTTTTCGGCGCGCAAACCAGCCCAATACCGTAGTGCGATGGAGCTGCTGCCTTCGGTTCGCATGACCGCAAACCTGAACTCCATCATCAGGGGGCAACAGTCCATCGAGCAGGCCGCGCGGGCGATTCTGGGTGGCGACGTAGCCCATCAAGTGCTCGACCCAGCCGGTGCCCTGGGCCTTGATCCGTTGCGAGCTTCGACCCTCGATGAAGGCTTGGAGCCATTAATGAGCGCGGAGCGCGACGTATGGTTCCTCGCCCTTCCCGTGCCTGGGTCGCTTGCTCCACTTCGTGGCCCCGCCGATTTCAATCTCGCCGCCCTCGAGCAGGGCGAAGCCGTGGTGGCGAGCTCGGCCGGCCTCGGTTTAGTGCCGATCCGCGTCGGCCCCGCCGTTCAGTGGAGGGTCTTCCGCGCTGAGCATCCGCTCCCACCAAGCAGCCCCTATGAGGCAGAACGGGCATTAAACGAGGTGATCATCGATGCGGCCTCGACGTTATCCCGGCTCGACATTCCGTCGGGAGCCTGGCCGGAACTGCCGGCTGCTACCGCGCTCGCACCCGGCTACAGCGCTCGTCAGCGGGCTACTGTCGAGCGAGCGGCGCGACTCCTGACGGCCTGTGATGCGGCCCTGCTGAACGACGGGGGAAGCATCTCGGCTTTCGAAGCCGACCGCCGAGCCCAGGAGCTACGCCGGGTACGCGCCATAGCGGGTGAGGCACTAGGTTCAGCGGTCAGCTGGCTGCGCTGACTAGAATTGCGCGCCGCTGTCCTGGACGAGCGAGCGAGCAGACACGCTTTCCGTCTGCGAGCGAGCGAGGAAGGCAGCGGCTTCCCAGCGCAATTCTCAGCGAGCGGAGCGAGCAATTAGGCACAGCTCGCGCCGCTGTCCCTGGACTAGCAATCAACATGGGGTCCACTACGCTGCCCACATGTCCCTGCTCCCCGACATCACTGGCTCCTTCTCCACACCGGCAGCTGGAAATCCGACGGTCGCGATGATGGAGGCGGCGTATGCGCATCACGGCATCGATGCGCGATACGTGAACTGCGACGTAGCCCCCGAGCACCTTGGGGATGCGGTTCGCGGTGCAGCGGCCATGGGCTGGATCGGCTTCAACTGCTCACTACCGCACAAGGTGGCCGTCATCCAATTGCTCGACGAGCTCGCAGAGTCAGCTCGCATCATCGGGGCGGTGAATTGCGCGGTCCGTACCGACGGCCGATGGATTGGGGAGAACACCGACGGCCAGGGCTTCCTCGCCTCGCTGCGGACGGTGGCCGAGCCGGCTGGACAACGGGCGCTCATCCTGGGCGGTGGTGGCGCCGCCCGCGCGATTGCAGTCGAGCTCGCGCTGGCAGGAGCGGCTGAGCTATGGGTCGCGAACCGCAACCTCTCCAAGGCGGCCGACATAGCGGCGCTAGTTAATGCCGAAACCTCCAGCGCCTGCTCGGCCATTGCGTGGCGAGAGGAGCTCACGGTGCCGCAGTCGGCCACCCTCGTAGTGAATGCGACCTCGCTCGGATTGCCCGGTTCAGGAGAAGTACCGCTCACCTTCGACGTTATTCCGGCTGGGCTCGTGGTGTGCGACGTGATCCCGAATCCACCAGATACGCCGTTCTTGCAACGAGCTCGGCAGGCAGGCGCGACGACCCTCGACGGGCGCGGCATGCTCCTCGATCAGGCAGCGATCAATATCCAGCTCTGGACCGGTGTCACTCCGGATCGTGGGGTGATGGGCAGGGCTCTCGACCAGGCGATCGCCGACTGGACCCAGCGATAGTTCGATTGCTTCGCTCGCTGCGCTGTGGAACGGCATGTCTGCCGCGCGGTGCTTAGGCGGTGTCGGCTGTCGTGAGATTCTCCTCGTCAGTTACCCGTGGCAAGGGATTCCCGGTCTCCAGCAAGGTCTTCATGCTGTCCAGAATCCAGACCCAGCCGTCCTTGACGTTCTCCCAGGTCAGCGGACTCTGCTCGAGATTGCCGTGGACAAGCCGGACGCGGGTCAGCCCTTCGCCCGCGCTCTCGACCGTCCACTCGACGCGGCTTGGCGGTTCATGCTCCAGCTCGGGGTCGTAGCGGGTATGCCAGGTCTGGACAAATCGGCCCGGACGCCCCTCGGTCGGTGGCTGCATCTCTTCGATCATGCCGTCGACGGCCGGGCGACCGTCGATGCCAACCGTCAGATAGGGCTTTCCCAGCTGTGGAGGCGTGACGAACTCAGTGGTGTGGAAGTAGCGCCGAGTCCACTCCGACTCAGTGATCGCCGCCCAGACCTGCTCTGGTGTTGCGGCGACGTAGATCTGATAAACGTGCGGTGTACGGCTCATGCCGTTTCTGCCCTCCTCGTGTCGCTCTGCTGATCGGCGGTCACTTGCTCGTCCAGAGCCACCAGCGCTGCGGTGAACCGGGCCGCGTACTTGCTGATCCAACGGTTCGCCACTTGCTCGATGGGCACGGGATTCAGGTAATGACGCTTCGTTCGTCCCTGGCGTGAGGTGACCACCAGATTCGCCTCCTCGAGCACGGAAAGGTGTTTCATCACCCCGAAGCGCGTCATCTCTGGAAAGCTCGCGCACAGGTCGTTGAGCGTCTGCCCATCTCGGCTGAACAAGGAATCCAGGAGTGCACGCCTGGTCGTGTCAGCGAGCGCCCGGAATACATCGCCGCCTGGTTCCATGCATGGATGATATGTGACTATTTGGTCACATATCAACCCGTCAAGCGCCGGTGGAGTGCAGACCACCATCCACGTGGATCATCTCTCCGGTGGTTTTGGGGAAGAAGTCGCTGAGTAGCGCCACTACCGCCTTTGCGGTCGGAGTCATATCCCTGGGCTCCCAACCCAACGGTGCCCGCTGGCCCCAGACTTCGTTGAAGGCATCCGCGCCGCTGATCGCCCTCTTCGCCAAGGTTTCCAGCGGCCCGGCCGCAACCAGGTTGACGCGTATCCCTTCAGGTCCCAGGTACCGCGCCAGGTAGCGAGACGTGCTCTCCAACGCGGCCTTGGCGACACCCATCCAGTCGTAGACCGGCCACGAGACGGTTGCGTCGAAGGTCAGTCCGACGACCGAAGCAGGCGCGGCCAGCAGCGGCTTGCAGGCCATGGTGAGAGACGCCAAGGAGTACGCCGACACCTGTAGCGCCGTGCTGACGTCGGTCCAGGGTGTGCTGAGGAACTTCCCGCCGAGCGCGGTCTCGGGATTGGCGAAGGCCAGCGAATGTACCAACCCATCGAGTCGGTCCAGATGCTGCCCGAGTTGTGCCGCCAGGCCTGAGAGATGATCTTCGTTGGTGACATCGACTTCTAGCAGCAGCGGCACCGGATCGAGCTTCTTGATCACCCTGCCGGTCAGGCTCATCGCCCGACCGAAGTTGGAGACGACAACCGTTGCACCCTCCGCTTGCGCAATCCGCGCTACGTGGAAGCCAATGGAGGTGTCCAGGGTGACGCCGGCAACAAGAATGTGCTTGCCCTCGAGAATGCCCATAGGTGTCCCTTCTGGCCTTGCTAATGGCCCATGCCGAGGCCGCCATCTACTGGGATCAGCGCGCCGGTGATGTAACCGGCCGCCTCGCTGGCGAGGAACTCGACCGTGCCCGCGACGTCGTCCACCGAGCCGAGGCGGCCCAGCGGAATCTGCTCTGAATACCTTTTGACAAGATCCGCACCGAGCTCGGCGGTCATGTCGGTCTCGATGAAGCCGGGGGCAACCACGTTGGCGGTTATGCCGCGCGAACCCAGCTCACGCGCCAAGGAGCGTGCCATTCCAACCAGACCGGACTTCGACGCCGCGTAATTCACCTGCCCTGCCGAGCCCGTCATACCGACCACTGAGGAGATGAACACGATCCGCCCGAACCTGGCCCGGATCATCGATCGGGCAGCCCGGCGTGCTACGCGGAACGCCCCGGTCAGATTTGTCGCAATCACCTGATTCCAGTCATCGTCGGACATCCGCATCAACAATGTGTCGCGGGCGACGCCTGCGTTCGCGACGAGGACCTCGACGTTGCCGAGGCTTGATTCCACCTGGGCGAACGCCGCGTCCACTTGGTCCGGATCGGTTACATCGCACTGCACCCCCAACACGTTGTCCGGGACTTCCCCCGTGCGGCAGGTGGCCGCCACGCGATGCCCCGCCTTTGCCAGCCGAACCGAGATTCCCCGGCCAATTCCCCTGCTGCCGCCAGTCACCAGAACAACGCGCGATGGATTCACGGGGTCACGCTATCGAGTACTCCGGATCGTCGCGAGCAGGCGTAGTCTGACGTGGTGACCGATCGCGAGGCGGGCGCGAAGACACCCACCGCCGAGTTGGGCCGCCGCGGCTCAGCCCCGCTGATCACCGATGCCCGCATGGCAACCAGCGAGGAGATGGCGTCTCGGATCCGTCGATACACCATCACCATGGCCTTCCGTGCCGCATGCTTTATCGCCATGATCTTCGTGCCTGGCCCGTTCCGCTGGGTGCTCTTCGCATGCGCCGTGGTGTTGCCGTTCATCGCAGTCATCGCGGCGAATCAGGTCAACCAGCGTTTTCGGGCCGGCAAGATGACCCACGCCCTGCCCAGCGACCGCCGACAGCTCACCACCGGTCACACTGAGGAGGCGAGCAACGAGGAGGTCATCGAGGAGGAGGACGTCAGTCAAAAGCGGCCGAATGAGCGTGTCGCCTAGCGGTGTCGACCCGCTGCCCGAAGATCCTGCGGGCCTGATCTGTTCCGCTCGGGGCTGCCGGCAGCCTGCCTCGTACGATCTGCAATGGAACAATCCGAAGATCCATACCGCCGACCGTCGCAAGCATTGGCTGGCCTGCGATGATCATCGCGAGTCCCTGGCACAGTTCCTCTCAGCCCGGGGTTTCCTGAAAGAGGTACTGCCACTCTGACCCTCTGACCGCAACCTACGTACACGTAGGCTGCGCCCGCTCTGCATGGGTTGCAGACTATGCAGACCGCCAGAAACCTGTGCAGAGCCGTGGCACTCTGCAGGAACGCACGTACACGTTCGTTCCTGATGCGATACACACGTTGCAACGTGTGCAGCGTGAGAGGAGCGAACGTACACGTTCGTTTCCGCGCCGGGTTGCAGGAGCTTCGCCTCAAGGTCCGCTGTTTCTCCGCACGAGGGCATATACGGAGGCTGTTTCCCGCCATATCGCGTACATCGGTGGCCTGGTGCGGAGAAACGCCAAGTGAAGAACGCCGCTCTCTCACCCTCTGGAGGAACGTGACGTCATCTAGCCTCCAATTGCCGACATGGGCCGGTCCGGCTGCAGGAAACTCGGATCGTTGATGCCATGGCCGGGCTGCTTCCCGGCGACAGCGGCAACCCACAGGGAGGCAAGCTCTGCGTCGCTCGCGCCGCTGCGCAGCGGCGTACGCAGGTCCGACTCGGTACGCGCGAACAAGCAGTTTCGAATCTGGCCGTCGGCTGTCAAGCGCACCCGGTCGCAGGACCCGCAGAATGGCTTGGTAACCGACGCGATGATCCCGACGGGGTATCCGGTACCAGCCACCCGGAAGAGCTCCGCCGGAGCACTCCCCCGAGTTAGCGCATCCTCGGGATCCTCGAACAGCTCGACATGCTGGCTGAGGCTCTGTTTGATCTCTGCTGCGGTGATCATCTCGTCCCGTTTCCAGCCGTGCTGCGGATCCAGTGGCATCTGCTCTATGAACCGCAGCTGGACCTGCTCGGCCATCGCCCAGCGCAGCAGGTCGAACGCTTCATGATCATTAACACCGCGCAGCAACACAGTGTTGATCTTGACCGGGTTTAATCCGGCCTCGCGGGCTGCCGCGATTCCGGCCAGCACGTCGTCCAACCGGCGTCGCCGGCTGATCTTGGCAAAGGTATCGGGGTCAAGGGTGTCGAGCGAGACGTTGATTCTCTTCAGTCCCGCCGCGGCCAGATTCTCCGCGCGCCTAGCTAGGCCAATCCCATTCGTGGTCAGCGCGATCTCTGGTGCCGGCGTGAGCATCGCGATACCAGCGACCAGTGTCTCGAGGTTCTTGCGTAACAGCGGTTCGCCACCCGTCAGCCGAACCGTCGTGATGCCGAGCCGCTCGACGCCGATCGTTATCAATCGCAACATCTCGTCGTCTGTCAAGACATCGGCACCGGGCAGCCAGTCGAGACCCTCGGGTGGCATGCAATAAGCGCAGCGGAGGTTGCACCGGTCTGTGAGTGACACCCGCAGATCAGTCGCGACTCGGCCATAGGCATCCGCAAGCACGAGTTGATCACGCCCAGCTACCTCCGCACGCGCGGAAGTCGCAGGCCGCAACCGCGGGAACGGAAGCAATGTGGTCATGTGCGGAGTCTAATTTGCCGGGAGCTGAGGCTTTCCGCGTCGGTATAGTTCGGGGCTGCATCACGCGCCGCCGAGGAGCACCGAACCAATGGAACTCAATCAATGGCTGTCTACCTTGTCCGCCGGCCTGGAGATCAGCGACGTCAGGCTGGACGACGACGCAGTCCACACTCTTTTGGATGTTGCTCGAGATTCCGCACATGAGGTGGAACGGGTCGCCGCACCGTTGACGACCTTCATGGTCGGAGTCGCGGTCGGTCGCGGTGCCACGCTCGGCAGAGCGGCCGCGACCACCACGGAGCTGCTGCTGAATGCGAATAACTTAGGCAACGCGGCCGACTAGCCTAGCTTCGTGCGCCGCTTGTGGCTTCGCTGGACATTGCTGATCATCTTTGTCGTCGTGCTCGGCGTCGTTTTCGTCAATCTTGGCCAGTGGCAACTCGACCGGTTAGCTCAGCGCAAGGAACGTAACGCCGCAACCATCGCCAACCAGCAAAAACCGATCCAGCCATACGAGCGGGTCTTCACCAAGCCGATCACGGACACGGATCAATGGCAGCGGGTCGAGGCTCGGGGCATCTTCGACGCGGACCACCAGTTTGTCGTGCGTTACCGCAGCAATGGCGACGCTGACGGCTACGAGGTCGTGACTCCTTTGCGCACGACGAGCGGCGTCGTCCTGGTGGATCGCGGATTCATCCCGTTGGAGCGCGGAACCCCGATCCCATCAGCGGCTCCGGCGCCGCCGGCCGGCGAGGTGATCGTCGTGGGCCACGTACGCCGCAACGAAAAAGGTCGGCGAGCCGCCACGACGCCGGTCGACAATCAAATGCGCTTGATCAACTCAGACGCCATAGCAGCGACGTTGCCCTACGAGATCAAGTCCGGTTACATCGGCCTCCTTACCGTACAGCCGGAACAGCAGGGGGGCCTTCAGCCCATCCCGGTTCCGGAGCTCTCCGAGGGCCCGCACTTCTGGTACGCGGTGCAATGGTTCATGTTCACCATGATCGGTGTGGCCGGCATCGTCGTTTTCATCCGGAGTGACCTACGGGCCCGACGCGAAGAGCGCGAGGATGCCGCGGAAGCTCGCGTGACGGTGTGAGGATTTGATCATGGATCTTGGCCTTGCCAACCGCGCCTTCCTCGTGACGGCTGCCAGCACCGGACTTGGGCGCGCGACAGCGGAGCAGCTCATCGCCGAGGGTGCCCTTGTCGTGCTAGTGGCTCGACGGGCCGAGACGCTGGCCGAGGCGGTGAGCAGCATGGGGCCTGATCGGGCGGTTGCGCTTGCGGCGGACCTCGCTGATGCCCACACTGCAGAAACGGCCTGCGCGCTCGCGCTGGACGCCTTCGGCAGGCTCGATGGCGCACTCATCGGCGTTGGAGGGCCACCACCTGGATCGGTGCTAGGCACCACCGAGGAACAGTGGCGCAGCGCGTTCGACTCCGTCTTCCTGGCAGCGTTGCGGGTCTGCGAGGCCGTGGTCCGGCATGGCACAGCCAGCGATCTGTGCATTGCCTGGGTACTTTCGACATCAGTGAAGACGCCCGTCCCGGGACTTGCGAGCTCAAACGGGCTGCGACCCGGCCTCGCCATGCTGATCAAACAGCTTTCCGACGAACTCGGCCCGCAGGGGACGCGAGTGATCGGTCTGATGCCGGGTGCCATCGATACCGAACGGGCTCGATACCTCAACTCGCTCAAAGAGGATCCGGCTGCGGCGCGAGCCAGCGCCGAGGCGGGGATTCCGTTGCGCCGCTACGGGCAACCCGAAGAGTTCGGCCGCGTCGCAGCCTTCGTGCTCTCCCCCGCCGCGTCCTACCTCACCGGCTCAGTGATCCCAGTTGAGGGCGGAGCCCAACGCGGCCTCTGATCAAACTGGGTGCGGTATAGCTCGGCATACAGTCCGCCCTCGCCCATCAGCTCCTCGTGACGTCCGCGCTGCACAACCCGACCCTGGTCCACCACGATGATCAAGTCTGCGTTCCGGATGGTCGACAGGCGGTGGGCGATGACGATGCTGGTACGCCCCTGCATCGCCAGATCCAGCGCTTGTTGAACAGCGACTTCGGATTCTGAGTCCAGATGCGCAGTTGCCTCATCCAGCACCACGACTGGCGGGGCCTTCAGCAGCAGGCGGGCGATGGCCAGGCGCTGCCGCTCACCACCGGACAGCCGGTAGCCGCGTTCGCCGACCACGGTGTCTAGTCCGTCGGGGAGCTCCTCCACCAACCTCTTGAGCTGTGCCGCCTCCAGTGCTTCCCACAGCTCGGCATCGGTGGCGTCGGGCCGAGCGTATCGGAGGTTGGCTCGAATCGTGTCATGGAACATGTGTGCGTCTTGGGTGACGTAGCCAACCGTGGCGCGCAGCGAATCCTGCTTCAGCCTCCTGACGTCGGTGCCCGCCACCGAGACTGTCCCGGACGTGGCGTCATAGAGCCGCGCTACCAGATGGGTGATCGTCGTCTTACCGCCGCCGGATCGGCCGACAAGCGCCACAGTTTGGCCGGCCGCGACCCCGAAGCTGACATCATGCAATACCTCTCCGCTCGGCCGTTGATCGAGCGAGGCAATCGACTCCAGGCTCGCCAGCGAGACCTGATCGGCGGTCGGATAGCTGAACGAAACATGGTCGAATGTCACCGACGCCGGCCCCTTGACTGTTTCGGCGTCGTCGGCGTCGCGGATCATGGGCACCAGGTCGAGCACCTCAAAGACGCGATCGAAGCTGACCAGGGCATTCATGACGTCGATGCGGAGGTTCGTGAGCTGGGTGAGTGGTCCGTATAGCTGCGTGAGCAGACCGGCTAAAGCCGTCAGGGTACCGACGGTGAGTACGCCGTCGATGGCCAACGAACCACCGACGCCGTACACCAGCGCAGTGGCCAATGCGGCGACCAACCCTAACGATGTAATGAAGAATCGGCCATTCATCGCGATCTTGACTGAGACATCGCGTACCGCACCCGCGCGCTCGGCAAACCGGTCGTGCTCCTCGGGTAGCCGGCCGAAAAGCTTAACCAGCAGTGCTCCGCTGACGCTAAACCGCTCGGTCATGGTTGCCGACATGTCACCGTTGAGTTGCATCTGGCGACGTGTCAAATCTGCCAGCTTGCGGCCAACGATCTTGGCCGGTATCAGAAAAATGGGCAACATGATCAGCGCAGCAAGGGTTAGCTGCCAGCTCAACACGATCATGGCTGCAAGCACGAGCACCAGACTGATCAAGTTTGACAAGACTGTCGACAGGGTCGAGGTGAACGCTTGCTGTGCACCGATCACATCGGAATTGAGCCGCGATACCAGCTTTCCGGTCTGGGTCCTCGTGAAGAATGCGATCGGCATCTGGACTACATGGTCGAATACCTGGGTGCGAAGGTCAAAGATCAAACCTTCTCCAATTGTTGAAGAGAACCACCGCTGAACCAGATTCAGCACTGCCTGCAACACAGCCAGACCGGCGACGGTCACACTCAGGATGATCACAACTTGTCGATTGCCCTGCAGAATCCCGTCATCAATGATCTCTTTGAATAGCAGTGGCGGCGTCACGCTGAGCGCGGACATCATCACCACCAGGACGACAAAGACCGTGATCAGCAGCCGGTAAGGTTTCGCGAACCGCAGAACGCGCCAGACAACGCCAGGGCTTAGCTGATGCTCCGCGATATCGGGATCCTGCGACATTCGCCGCATCAGTCCCCAGGTCGACATGGTCTCCTCCGCTGCTCTGGAATGCTCGGAGCTCCCAGGCTATTCCGAGCCCACGATCTTCCCAGCAGCGAAAAGGCCCGGTCGCGATTGCGCCGGGCCTTCGAAGTTACTCGCGATCACCGCTTCTTGGCAGGAGCCTTCTTGGCAGTCGTCTTCTTGGCGGGGGCCTTCTTGGCCGCAGCCTTCTTGGCCGGAGCCTTGGCGGTCGTCTTCTTCACGGGCGCTTTCTTGGCCGTTGATTTCTTCGCCGGAGCCTTGGCAGCCTTGGCGGTGGATTTCTTCGCCGTCGTCTTCTTCGCCGCCGACTTCTTCGCCGGAGCCTTGGCGGCCTTGGCCGGAGCCTTCTTCGCGGCTACCTTCTTTGCAGCGCCCGCCGTAGCCTTCCTTGCCGTGCTGCTCGACGTCGCCTTCCTTACACCACGAGTAGCGCCCCCGCGACCGCGCAGCTCAACTCCGGCTTCCTTCAAGACGCCGTGCACGAACCCGAAGGAACGTCCTGCGTCGTCAGCGATCTTCCGGATGCTGTCGCCAGCGGCGTACCGCTTGGCGTACTGGGAAGCAAGCGTTGTGCGCTGCGCCCCGGTGATGCGTGAACCCTTAGCCAATACCTTGGCCACTGCGCCTCCCTTGTTTTGAGGTCATCGCGGTTGGGCGACGACGTTGCCAGAAACAATGATTGGACACTTCAAGATCAATGATCACCCATTTCTAGCACGTTTTTGGCACGTTTGGGCAGTTTCTGCCTGATCAATTGAATGAGGTGGTTTGATCACGGCAGAAGCGGCCAGATGATCTCCGGTTCGATATGATCCGATCCAAGGAATGATCAACTATTTGATCCAGCCAAGGCGACCAGCTCGGTGCGGCGGACAACCGCGGTTGTCAGGAAACTAGGTAAACCCAGGTTGCTGACGGTCTGCACAGGTTGCAACCTGTGCAGACCGCACGCAGCCTACGTGAACATAGGTTTCTGCATCCCAGCCGCGACCAGCAGGAGATGGTCACCGAGGCAGTCGCGACCAAGCGCGCTCGCTTACACGTCTGAGCGCTGCCCTCTCGTCGAAGGTTCGGGGAGGCCCGGGGAGCACGCGCAGAAACCTAAGATGCCTGAAACCTAAGTAGCGTCGACTCACAACGTGCCGCCCAGCCCAGCCACAACGTTTCTGCGCGTGCTGCCCGGGTCTTCCCGAACCGGACTTCGAGCTGCAAAAGCGCTCAGACGTTAAAGCCGAGAGCGCGCAGTTGCTCGCGACCGTCCTCGGTGATCATCTCCATGCCCCACGGGGGCATCCAGACCCAGTTGATCACCCAGCGGTCGATCAGTCCCTCGAGCGCGGTCTGGGTCTGATCCTCGATCACGTCGGTCAGCGGGCAAGCGGCCGAGGTCAGGGTCATGTCGATGGTGAGCGAACCGTCGTCCTCCAGATGCAGACCGTAGACCAGCCCGAGGTCGACGACATTGATGCCGAGCTCAGGATCAACGACATCCTTGAGTGCCTCTTCGACTTCTTCCAGCAACTGCTGGTCGTCAAGCTGCTCGGGAGGATCCGTCGAAAGGTTCTCATAGCTCCGAGTGTCGGTCATTGCTCCATCTCCTTAACTTCTCGCGCCTTGCGCTCGGATGACCGCGTCCCGGAAGGCCGACCAGCCGATCAAGGCACACTTCACACGCGCCGGGAACTTGGCGACACTCGCGAATGCGATGCCGTCCTCGAGGCGCTCCTCATCAGGCTCGATCTGGCCCTTGCCCTGCATCATGGTCAAGAATTCCTGGTACAAGTCCAAGTCGTACGCCACATCGTGTCCGATCACCAGGTCTGTCATGACCGATGTCGAGGCCTGCGAGATCGAGCAGCCAACGGCCTCATACGACACATCGGCGACCGTGTCCCCGACCAGGTGCACCCGGAGCCTCACCTCGTCGCCACAGGTGGGATTCACATGGCGGACTTCGGCCTGGTACGGCTCGCGCAGCCCGCTGTGATGCTTTGCGCGGTAGTGATCAAGGATGATCTCCTGATAGAGCTCCTCTACCTTCACCGCAGACCTCCGAAGAAGGCGATCGTGTAGCCCAGCCCTTCGATCAATGCATCGATCTCGGCAGGTGTGGTGTACAGGTAGAACGAGGCGCGGGTCGACGATTGCACCCCGAAGCGCTCGTGCAGCGGCCGCGCACAATGATGACCGGCCCGTACCGCGATGCCACGCGAGTCGAGCAGCTGACTTACATCATGTGGATGGATCGGTTGCCCGTCCGGGTCGGTCAGTGTGAACGAGACGGCCCCCCCGCGATCCACCGGCTGATTCGGTCCGAGCACCCTGAGCCCGCGCAAGCTATGCAGGCCTTCTAGCGCGTACGCGGTGATATCGCGCTCGTGGGCGCTGATCTGGTCCATCCCGATCGCGGTCAAGTACTGGGCCGCGGCCGCCAAGCCGACAGCCTGGGCAATCGGCGGGGTCCCCGCCTCGAAACGGTGCGGCGGCGGGGCGTACGTCGAGCCTTCCATCGTGACGATCTCGATCATCTCGCCACCACCCAGGAACGGTGGTAGCGCGGCCAAGACCTCGTAGCGTCCCCATAACACGCCAATGCCAGTCGGGCCGACCATCTTGTGCCCGGTGAAGGCCACCAAGTCTGCCCCAAGAGCTGACATGTTGACCGGCAGCTGCGGAACGGCTTGCGAGGCATCGACAACGACGGTGGCCCCTACCGCGTGACCGAGGGCAGCAATCTGGCTGATCGGGTTGATGGTGCCGAGCACGTTCGACACATACGCCACCGAGATGATCTTGGTGCGCTCGTTCACTAGGCCCTCGGCGGCCGCCTTGTCAAGATCAAGCCGACCCTCCTCGGTCACGTCGAACCAACGCAGCACCGCACCTGTGCGCTGCGCCAGGAGCTGCCAGGGAACGATGTTGGAGTGATGCTCCATGACCGAGATGACGATCTCGTCGTCCGGCCGGAGCGAGGCGCCGAGGGTGTGCGCGCACAGGTTCAACGCCTCGGAGGCGTTCTTGGTGAACACCACCTCCTCTGAGCGCTGCGCACCAATGAACTTCGCCAGCTGAGCTCGCGCGCCCTCGAACGCTTCAGTTGCTTCCGCGCCCAACACGTGCATTGCGCGGGCGACATTGGCATTGTGGTTGAGGTAGTGATCCTCGATGGCCTCGACGACCACCCGCGGCTTCTGGGAGCTGTTAGCACTGTCGAGATAGACCAGCGGAGCGCCACCGACCGTACGCTCCAAGATCGGAAAGTCGGCGCGGATCGCCTCAACATCAAAGGCGATCGGTTCCTCGGCCAGCGCTACAGTGCCCGCCGCGACATCGGCCAGATCTCTGGTTGCCGGATACTCCGGCCCGCCCTCAACCGACATGATGACTACTCCGCTCCAGCCGTCGCCGCCGCTCGCACGTAGCGGTCGTAACCCTCGGCTTCCAGCCGCTCTGCCAGCTCGTGCCCGCCTTGCTCCGCCACCCGACCAGCCACGAAGACATGCACGTAGTCGGGCGTGATGTAGCGCAGGATCCGGGTGTAATGCGTGATCAACAACATCCCACGGTCGCCTTGGGCAGCGAATCGGTTCACTCCGGCGGCAACGATCCGCAATGCGTCGATGTCGAGCCCGGAGTCGGTCTCATCCAAGATCGCGAACCGTGGGTTCAGTAGCTCAAGCTGCACTATCTCGTGCCGCTTCTTCTCCCCGCCCGAGAAGCCCTCGTTGAGACTGCGATTGGCAAAGTCAGGATCCATCTGAACCCGTTCCATTGCCGCGTTGACTTCCTTCACCCAGGTGCGCAGCTTCGGAGCTTCGCCGTCGAGTGCTGTCTTGGCCGAGCGTAAGAAGTTCGCCACAGATACGCCGGGCACCTCAACCGGGTACTGCATGGCCAAGAACAAGCCCGCTCGGGCCCGCTGGTCGATGGTGAGCGAGAGCAGGTCAGCTCCATCGAGGGTGACGCTGCCCGAGGTGATGTGGTATTTCGGGTGCCCGGCGATGGAGTAGGCCAAGGTGGACTTCCCCGAACCGTTGGGTCCCATGATCGCGTGAATCTCACCACTGCGGGCCGTCAGATCAACCCCCTTGAGGATTTCCTTCGGCCCGGTCTCGGTGTCGACCGAAACGTGAAGATCACGAATAGCCAGGGTGGACATGCAGATCAAAACTCCTGTGCGTAAGTAGGGGCAGTGGCGGGATCCAGGGGCGCAGAGACATCGACAAGGACGTCATCGCCGTCAACGATGCAGCGGTAGACCGGCACCGGCTCTGTCGCCGGAAGACCGATCGGCTCACCAGTGCGCAGGTCAAAGCGTGACCCGTGAAAGTAACACTCGATCTCGCCGTCGCCAACGTCTCCCTCAGACAGCGGGATCTGGGCGTGCGAGCACTCGTCGTAGATGGCATAGAAGTTCCCGTTGCTGTGCACGATGGCGAGCTCGACACTGC
>JBKPAB010000240.1:0-3577 GCA_046726195.1 Actinomycetota bacterium | reverse complement strand
CCGATCCCGAACGCGAGCAGTAGGAAGGCCGTCACCGGCCGTCGCTGCACAAAGCTCTCCGGGCGCCCTTCGTTGTCCGATGCAGCCGGCTGGATGGGGGTGGCGCTGGTCATGATGACTCCTCGCACGCAGTCAACAGCCCTGAGGGATGGCGTAGCGTTCGACAGTAGGTCTATCAGGAGACCGCCCGAAATCGGGCGGACGGCGGTCCTCAGCAAGCCACGCACGCCAGCACGACGCCCATCTGAACTGAACAAACAGTACGATCAAATCTGGTAGGGGTGTCAACGGTCAGTTCCACACCTGCAAGTGCGGCAACGGCTTTGCACCCGGCACGGGGCGGCACTGTACGCAGCCAAAGTCCGGCGTTCATTCCGCCTGGTCGCGAGCGCAGCTGAACTCAATAACGTCCCGGTCCTGTTCCGATTGCCGCCACACGGTGGACTTTTGCGGCCGCGAGCGGCCGGGAGGGCGGAGCGAGCGCCTCACCGCGTCAGCGCCGCCAATAATTAGCTAGAGCGAAATTCGGCAGTGGACTGTGGGCTGGCGTGCCCCTAGACAAAGCTCGCTCTGCGGCTTGTCTACGGCGTACTCACGTCGCCGCCTCGTCAGGTGACGGCTACCGCTGGCATCGCCTGCTGGGTCAACTCAGGTGGATTCGGGCGAGCGCGCAGCCAGAGCTCGGCTGCGGCCACATGCAGACTGAAGGAGATCCAAAAGGTCGGTCCGAACGCATCCTCGAAGCTGAGGAGGCCGAAGCCGACGAAGATGCCCTGCCAGATCCGGATCGTGCCGACCGCGACACCGACCGCGAACGCCCGGATCATCCACCGGCGGTGGTGCACCATGTCGTCGCCGCGAATGGCCCGGATGGCCAGCGTCAAGCAGGCCAGGAACCAGAGGCCAAAGACGACGGCAGCGGTGGTCTCAAGGATCCCGCCGAAGGGATGCAGGATGCCGAAGACGATGGCGAAGACCCCGGACAGCAGCGCCGATCCAGCCAGTACCCGACCGAGCCGGCGGTGGAAGGTGTAGTGGCGGCTGCGGAAGCGGTGGGTCAGCTGCAGGGGCGCACCAAGCAGGTAGAGGATGCCGGGCCCGATGTGCAGGTATGCGAGCCAGTGGTGCTCCACGAACCGCACGTCGTAGGTATCTGGGGGGAGGGTGCCCGCTAGTACGTTGGGCAGATCGATCGCGATACGCCTCGCAACTGCGACCACCATGATGAGTAGGAGCAGGGCGACGACAACCGCCATCACTCTCGTCGTGCGCCGTCGCGGAGGATAGACAACTTTGGCCATCTTGACCTCCCAACGCCCAACCGGCATTCTCTCACCGCAGCCCTCCTGGCAAAGGGATCGCCAAATGCTCGGCTCGCCAACCGAAGGGTCAGCGGCTTCCCAGGATTGAGGCGCGCTATCGGGCAAGCTGATCGGTCAAGTACGGAAGCGCGACGGCCTTAGTCGGCTCTGCGTGTCGCCGCTGAGGGATCGCCTATCGAGCACGGCGCACGTCCCTCCACTCATTCGGCCCGAGGTGGCGTCACGTCCTGCGGTGGTAGCCGAGGGCCGTCCGTTGGAGGCCTCCGCCGCCCGCGTCCGGGCGTACCTCGGTCGGCCGGTCGGGACACTATGGCCAGCCCGGACGTCCGCGCGGAATGAACGGATGCGATGCCGCGCCGATCTGGGCAGTCAGCCGCCGGGCCTCGTAGAAGCTCGCCGCAGGGTCGGCGTCGACGTCGGCGGTCGCGTCAAGCACGGCCCGCAGCGCCCGTCGGTCGTGTCCGTACATACCGGCTGCAGTGTCGGGGTGGCCGTCGAGGAACCGGGCGATCCGCGCGGCGATGCTCGAGTTGCCGAGCGCAAGCGCCCGCCGCGAGGTGGGGAGGTCGTTGTGTGTTGCTCGAGGTCCCCGATCTCCGCGCGGATCGCCACAGCCCGGTGCCATCAAGGTGGTTGGCTGTCGTGCGGAATCTGCTCAGGCTCTCGGACGGAGCAGCGGAATCCGGCCAGGTCGGCGATGGTGGGGGCGACGACTTCGGCAGCACCGTCGATGTCGGCTGCCACGCGTCGCGCTTCGGCAGTGGTAAGGCCACCGTGGTCGGCGCCCAGACCCAGCTGGCGCTCGTCCGCGTCGATGATGAAAGTGGATGGCCGCCTTCGTGGCACGGGTGTCGCCGAGCCAGTCGAGCAGTGGTGCGCTGGTGGACCGTAGCGCGTCAGGGCTGAACACGCTCAGACCCTACTCGTCGGCCATGGCCGGCAGCGTGGGGTCGGTCCAGTCATGGATGCCGAGGAGCGCGACCCGATCGGCGGTGGTCGTAGCCGGCAGTGTCTCCGGGAGCTCCTGGTTGCCGTGACCGGTGAGCGCGGAGACGACCATGGCGTGGAAGCCGGGATAGGCGGTCACACCGGTGGCCATGTCAGGGTGGGAGTCGATCCAGAGGATCGCCATGTCATTGCCGTGCTTGTTGACGCAGGTGTCGGGCGGCGGTCATCGGATCTACTTGGTTCAAGCGTCTCTCCTGTCGCGGTGACAATGGCACGGTAGCGGGACCCACTACCAAGCCCTGCGCACCCTCGCGAACCGCATCGTCGGCATCCTCCACGGCTGCCTGCGAACCCTCTCTACAATGAGCACCTCGCCTGGCACAACGAAAAAGGCAAACTCAGCCCTGCAGATTGATGGCTTCCCGTCGTGGGATGTCTAGTCACCCACGGTCTACAGCTCCTGGGGAGCAGCCATGGATGGCCGCACCTGCGTCTAAACCCCCGGTAGCCATCGCTCCTCGAAGCACTCCCTAAGGGTGGTGTCTTCGGGAGCGACGAATGCGACAGGTCACGTCGGCGGTTTGGCTTCCGAGGCCTGGCGTGCAGGTTTGCGGCGGATGCGGTAGCGCAAGACCAGGAATGGCAGCCCGAAGAGCCAGAATGCGTGATCAGCGCGCAGCTCGCCGTCCGCGACGTAGACGTCGAGTTCCTCTTTGAAACCAGGCACCCCAAGTGTCGTCAGCTCGCGTGAGGCGGGCTCAATGAAGGTCAGGTAATGGCCGGGGTGCGGCAGGGCGCTGCGACTGGTCAACACCAAGCCTCCACCGACGCGTGCGCGTGGCACCAGGGTCGCCGTGAAGCTGGACTGCGGCAACGGGAACCCAACACTGACGTAGCCGCGGTCGTCGTGGCGGTAGGTGGTGTAGATCCCCACATAGATGGGTTCGCCTGTGCCGGCGAAGGACCGGATCCACCCGCGGATGTCGATGATCTCGTCGCGATCAACGTCGATCGTATCGATCCGGCTACGCACCCCGCGTTGGGCCTGGCGCTGGTTCATCGGCAGGTTTGCCTGACCGAGTGGCTTTGCCACCAGCGAACTGTAGAGCAGGTACCCGGGACGGACCCAGGTCCGCCACTCGGGAACGATGTCTAGCGCGAAGCGGGTGGTGTGCTCGTAGAACTCCCGAACCTGCGGAGCGACTGCGCCTGGATCGAAGTCGGGACCGGCGAGGTTGTCAAGCGACGCGACGATGCCTGCGTCGCCGGCGTCGCGAACGTAGGTGCCACCGAGCACGTCGGCCAGC
>JBKPAB010000239.1:0-8694 GCA_046726195.1 Actinomycetota bacterium | reverse complement strand
CTCAAAGATCTCCACGTAGCGCGTCCGGGTCTCAGCCACCACATCCGGAGGAACCAGCGGTCCGGGATAGGTACGATCCCAATCTCGCAACGACGATGACCAATCCCTGAGGTATTGCTTGTCGTACGCCCACTGCGGCCGGCCCGGCTCGTAGTCAGACACCTTCCAGAAACGTGAAGAGTCCGGTGTCAGAAGCTCATCGGCCAAGATCAACTCCCCGGCCCCATCCCGGCCGAACTCGAACTTGGTGTCGGCTATGATCACTCCCCGCTCCCGAGCGATCTCAGCGCCGCGTGTGTAGACCGCCAGCGTCAGCCGTTCAAGATCATCCGCGGTCTCCGGACCGACCAAGTCGCGGACCTCATCCAGGGTCATGAACTCGTCGTGACCGGCCTCGGCCTTGGTTGTCGGGGTGAAGACCGGTTCCGGCAGCCGGTCGGCCTCCCTGAGACCAGGTGGCAGCTCGACCCCTGAAATGGAGCCGGTCGCCCGGTAGCTTTGCAGACCGAGTCCAGCCAGGTAGCCGCGAGCAATACACTCCACAGGCACCATGTCGAGCCGGCGGCAGCGAATCGCACGGCCCTTCCACTCTGGTGGGACGTTCTCGCCGAGCACATGATTCGGTACCAGGTCGGCCATCTGACCGAACCACCACAAGGACAACTGCGTCAAGATCGCGCCCTTGTCGGGAATGGGCGTTGGTAGCACCACGTCATACACCGACACCCGATCGGAGGCGACCAAGATCAAGTCAGCGCCGTCGGCGTACACGTCGCGAACTTTGCCCTGCCGAATCAGCTCCACATCCAGCGTTCTAGCACACCGTTACGTCGGCGATCCGGTAGCGGCTGATACGTGCGCGATCCGCGTTTCGCGTCTCGAGACGGCCAACGAGGCTATTTCACGATGAAATGGCCACGTGGCCAAGTCGCTGTGCCAGTTATCGCGAGGTGTCTGTGTCGCCGAACTTAGTGGCTTCGCTGGCCGAACGCAGGGCGTCGGCAACGCTGTCACGGGTGTCGCTGGCATCCTCGCCAGCCTGCTTGACATCGGGCTTGGCTTCCTGCATACGGCCTTCGGTCTCGAGGTCCGGGTTGTCAGTTGCATCACCCATGGCTCCTTTCGCCTTACCGGCAAGCTCTTCGGCCTTGTCCTTCGCCTTGTCCGCGATACCCATGCCGAAACCTCCCTGTTCTGGTCGCGTCGTTGCCCCGCGTACCTGAGGCGGAGCGCTCAGTACCTTCCATACCCAATCTCGGCGAAGGGTCACACCTCAGTCCCTCGGGAGCGACATTTCCGAACTGATCACGGTGACGGGGACCCTTTGGATGGTGTTGTTGGCGAACCCACCTCGACTCCACCGTTGTCCAAGCGGCTGCGCTCTACCGCTGGCATCCACAGCCCTGGCGGACAACAGGTAACTGCCGGGCTCGGCGTGCCAGGTCCATCGCCAGTGCGCCCAGCCGTGGGAGTCCAGCCCAGGCTCAAGATCAGCAACCTCCCAGGTGTCCCCACCGTCGATGCTGACGACGACCATGTTGACGCGCGCCCACCCCGACCACGCCCGACCCTCAATCTCCACCACACCAGACCGGACGACCCGCCTGCGCGACATGAAGTCCGGGAATCCCGGCGGGATCAGCAGAGCCCTTGGCTCGATCCGGGTTAGCGGAACCCCAGGTTCGTCGGGGCTTTCGCGCAACCGGTACGCCTGCATCTGGAACCCATCGAAAGGTTTACCGACAACGGTTATCCGGCGCAGCCACTTGACGTGAGCCATGCCGTACCAACCCGGAACGATCAAGCGCAACGGAGCCCCATGCTGCGGTGGCAGCGGCGCATCATTCATCTCGTACGCAACCATGACGTCGGAACCCATCGCCTCGGTGAGGGGAAGCGCCCGCTGGTAGTCCTGCTCGAAACCTCGCTCGATGCCGTGGTCAGCGCCGGTGAAGACGACGTCGACGGCGCCATCAGCAACTCCGGCCTCTTGCAGCAAGCTGGACAAAGACGTGCCAGTCCAGCGAGCGGTGCCGACGGCCTCGGTCAACCACGGTTGGCTGACCGGACGTGGCAGCAGCTGTGCCCGACCATTTCCGGCGCATTCGATGGTGACGATTTCCGAGATCTGGGGCCGGCTCCGGAGCGCAGCGAGGTCCAGGGATAGCGAGGTATCGACGAGGCCGTCGATAACCAGTTCAAAAGTGCCGGGGTCGATCGCGGGTATGTCGTAGTGGATCAGCAAGTAGTGCAGTCCGGGTGGGGTGATGTCCCAACGCAGCGCCTCCAGCGGCATACCGTGATTGCGGGCGGCCAGCTGGAGCTCGTCGGCGGAGATTCCTTCCTCCGGATTCGCAACTCGGGCAGGCGAACTGATGGCCTCGAGATCAATGCTCACGGTGGATCCTTTCGGCACACACTGTAGACCCGCGACTTCGACCACCGACTCGTCAGCGGTGGACTAACCAGCGCGCAACAATGCCCTGCCCTCGCGCCAGAAGGCAACGAGGTCACCAGTCGACCGACACTCCGCCGCATCCTTTAGTGCGCCGAACGGCGCGTTCCAAAAGGGCCCGCCATCATGATCACGTGCGCTAACGTACGCGTACGGGGTCGGGTGGAAGTCGTCTCCTGGTGAGGATCCGTACGAGCGGTTGTCCAGCAGAATCGCGACATCGAAATGTTCCGGCCACAAGATCGGCTGTTGGCTCGGATCGAGCTCGCGCAGCGCAGCATCGCTCAGCATGAACCAGTCGACAATGAGTCGCACAGCTGCCGGATCAAGATCAACAACGTCATCCGACCGCGCACCACTGCCCTCGCTATACAGGTTCGCTGGCGCTCCGAACTCCACCCCGAGTTGATCGGCAAGCTCCCCGAATGACCCGACGGCCGGCACTCGCCGATCACCGTGGACAAGCTCCCGCCCGTTCAGGTGTATCTCGGGCCCAGCGGTAGTGCCGAACCCTCCGGGAGTAATCCGGAGCGCGATCTCACCCGTCGCTCGGTGTTCGGGTCCGGCAAGCAGGCACTCAGCGAGACCATGTAACTGCCGGCGGGTTGCGACCAAGGTCGCGGTGGTCGGTTCCAAATCGTCGTGATCCATTCCACTTCCTCGGGTGAGTGCTGGCAGCTTGCATGATTCCACTCCCGAGTACGTTGCCGACGATTCCCCCATCTATGCGCCCTGAGCCGGTGAAGGCGGTGCCCTGAGCCTGTCGAAGGCGGTGCCCTGAGCTTGTCGAAGGGGGCGCGCCCTGACAGGCGCCGTTCCCCCTTCTATGCGCCCTGAGCTTGTCGAAGGGGCGCGCTCTGACAGGCGCCGTTCCCCCTTCTATGCGCCCTGAGCTTGTCGAAGGGGCGCGCTTCGACGGCGCCGCCTCATGAACTTGTCGAAGGGCTCAGCGCACAGGTCCTGATTGGCGGCTACGCCGCCGCGGCAGCCTCCAGGTCTGCAATCACGATCTTCCTCATCTGGAACAGGGCCTGGCTGACTCGCTCTGCTTGCGCGGGATCGCTGCTCGCAAGCAGCTCATCGATGTGCGCGGGCACGACCTGCCAGGAGACGCCAAACTTGTCCTTGAGCCAGCCGCACATGGATTCCTCGCCGCCGTCGGAGGTGAGAGCGGTCCAGTAATGATCTATCTCAGCCTGGTCCGCACACGGCACCATGAATGAGATCGATTCGTTGAACCTGAACTCTGGCCCACCGTTCAGGGCTATGAACTTGCTCCCGTTCAACACGAAGTCGACGGTCATCGTCTCACCGGCCCGTTCCCCTGTGGGGTAGGGCGTCACCTTTCCCAAGCTCGAGTTCGGAAAGATCGATGTGTAGAACTTGGCCGCCTCCTCACCTTGAGTGTCAAACCACAGACATGTGGTGAACGCGTCCATTGCTCACTCCTCTTCGCTCGATCTTCCAGCCGATCGCCTGCGATCACGCTGGCTGCTCTGCATAGACCCGGCAAGCAGGCCAAACTCATCGCTCCATGCTGGCATCTAAGTCGCTGGCACTAGCCGCGGCGTGAGCGTCGGGTAGCGCGCGCCGGCGAATGGAGGAGCGATGGGCGAACACCGCCCGCCCAACAGATCCACCTGGCTCGACGATGGTGTTCGCGAAGCGCGACGACATCGTCAGCTCCCCCGGCGCGCTGCGCGAACGCCGCAACTAGGTTGAGGGCATGAAGATCACGTTCGTGCAGGGAGATATCACCGACCAGGACGTCGATGCCATCGTCAATGCGGCGAACCACACGCTGCTGGGCGGCGGCGGGGTGGATGGCGCAATTCATCGCGCAGGAGGGCCCGAGATTCTTGCTGAGTGTCAGGAGCTCCGGCGAGAGAAGTACCCAGACGGCCTGCCGACTGGCCAGGCGGTCGCCACTACGGCCGGACAGCTCAAGGCCCGCTGGGTGATCCACACTGTCGGGCCGACGTACTCAACGTCGAAGGACCAGTCGGAGCTGCTCGCCGACTGCTTTCGCAACTCGCTCGCAGTCGCTGACGAGCTGGGCGCCAGGACGCTCGCCTTCCCCGCGATTTCGACAGGCGTCTACCGCTGGCCCGTGGATGATGCTGCTCGCATAGCGCTGGAAACCGTGCGGGTCACCGACACGCGCGTGGAGGAGGTCAGGTTCGTGCTCTTTGATCAGCGCGCGTACGACGCATTCACCGCTCAGGCATCGTCTCGGGAGGGTTAGGCCGGGGAACCGCCCTATTGCCGCAGCAGTCTCCGGGTGCAAACCTTGACAGGTGCGTACCTTGCTCAACATCATCTGGTTCGTCTTCAGCGGCTTCTGGCTCTGGCTCGCGTACATGCTGGCTGGGATCATTTGCTGCCTGCTGATCATCACGATCCCCTGGGGCATTGCCTCCTTCCGCATGGCGAGTTATGCCGTGTGGCCTTTCGGCCGGGAACTGGTCGACAAGCCAAACGCAGGAGTCTTCTCCTTCCTCGGTAATGTCATCTGGGTCATCGTTGCTGGCTGGTGGCTGGCGCTGACTCACATCGTCACCGGGATTGCGCTTTGTCTGACAATCATCGGGATCCCACTGGCGATCGCTAACTTCAAACTGATCGAGGTCTCGCTGATGCCTCTGGGCAAGCAGATCGTCCGTAAGCCTTCGCGCCTTGAGGTTCCCGTCGAGCGCCCAGCTAGCGGCGCACCTTCTCAAATGCCGTAATCGCCTGATCAAGATCATCACGAGAGTGTGCGGCGGACATCTGGGTTCTGATTCTGGCCTTGCCTCGCGGTACGACTGGGTAGGAGAATGCCCGCACATAAATACCCTCGGCCAATAGCCGGTCCGCCATTGCCGCCGCCTCGACCGCATCACCGATCATGATCGGCACGATCGGATGATCAGATTCCGGAATCTCGAAGCCCCGCGCAACCATCTCTGAGCGGAAGTACGCCGTGTTCTCGCGCAGCTGTTGCAGCAGCTCGCCAGAGGTCTCAAGCAGGTCGAGCATGGCAATGCCGGCGGCCGCAATGGAAGGCGCGAGGGAATTGGAGAACAGGTAGGGCCGGGACCGTTGCCGAAGTATCTCGACGATCTCTGTGTGGGCGGCGGTATAGCCGCCGCTTGCACCACCCAGTGCCTTGCCCAGTGTTCCGGTCACAATGTCGACCCGATCCTGGACACCGAACAACTCCGGCGTCCCGGCGCCGGTCGCGCCCATGAATCCGACGGCGTGAGAGTCGTCTACCATCACCAGCGCGCGATAACGCTCGGCAAGCTCCACGATGTCACCCAGCGGAGCGACATAGCCGTCCATGGAGAACACTCCGTCGGTCGCGATCAGCCGGTGGCGTGCCCCCTGCGACTCTCGGAGTTTGACCTCCAAGTCGGCCATGTCCCTGTTGGCGTAGCGCAGGCGGGTTGCCTTGCACAGCCGTACGCCGTCGATGATGCTCGCGTGGTTGAGCTCGTCGGAGATGACTGCATCCTCTCCTCCGAGCAGAGTCTCGAAGAGGCCGCCGTTCGCGTCGAAGCAGGATGAGTACAAAATCGCATCCTCGGTACCGAGAAAGTGCGCGAGGCGGCGCTCCAGCTCCTGATGAATCTCCGCGGTGCCGCAGATGAAGCGTACCGAGGCCATGCCGAACCCCCAGCGCTCCAGCGCCTGCTGGGCTGCGGTGATCATGGCTGGATGATCAGCCAGGCCGAGGTAGTTGTTGGCACAGAAGTTGAGCAGCCACTGGTCTCCGACCGCGATCCGGGCCGATTGCGGTGTGCTGATAGCTGCCTCAGCCTTGTACAGGCCTTCTTCCTTGAGCGTCACAAGCTCATCAGCGAGTTGATCTTTGAGAGTTGAGTACATGATCGCCTCGTTCCCTATCCCTGCCAGCTCATGATCACCTTGCCGCCATGACCGGAACGCGCCGCCGCGAAGGCTTTCTCGTACTCGGTGTAGTGAAAACGGTCGGTGATCACTCCGGAGATGTCGAGTCCGCTCTCTAGCAGCACCGACATCTCGTACCAGGTCTCAAACATCTCGCGCCCATGGATGCCCTTGATCGTTAGCATCTTCAGCACGATGGCGGCAACATCGACACTGATCTCGGCTGACGGCAGGCCGAGCACTGCGATCCTGCCGCCATGGGTCATCTGCGTGATCATGTCGCGCAGCGCAGCTGAGCTGCCGGACATTTCAAGCCCGACATCGAATCCCTCGCGCATGTTCAGCTCTTGCTGAGCGTCGCCGACCTTCTCGCGGTCGATGTTCACAGCCCGACTGACGCCAAGTTTGCTCGCGAGGGCTAGCCGCTCCTCGCTCCGATCGGTGATCACGACATGCCGCGCACCAGCGTGTTTGCTGACCATTGCCGCCATGATGCCGATCGGTCCGGCCCCCGTGACAAGAACATCCTCGCCGAGCATCGGAAATGCCAACGCGGTGTGGACCGCATTGCCGAAGGGGTCGAAGATCGCAGCGACCTCTGGATCGATCGGCTCACGATGCACCCAGGCATTGCTGGAAGGCAGTGCCACGTACTCGGCGAAGGCGCCAGCAAGGTGGACCCCAATGACTCGAGTGTGAATACAAAGATGTCGTCGGCCAGCCCGGCAGTTGCGACAGCGACCACAGACCAGGTGACCTTCGCCGCTCACCAGATCACCGACCGCAACGTCGCTGACGCCGGAACCGATCTCAACCACCTCGCCGGAGAACTCATGACCCACAGTCACCGGTGGCTGCAGTGTCTTCTGGGCCCATTCGTCCCACGACTCGATGTGCAGATCAGTGCCGCAGATACCGGTCGCCTTGACCTTCACCAACACGTCGCCCGCACCGACCGTCGGCACCGGAACATCGATCAACTCCAACCCCGGTCCCGGTCGGGTCTTCACAAGGGCTTTCATCAGCTGCCTCCCACATCGCCACACTGCCACACCGCAGCTGAACCGAGAGGAGTGCACGCTCTGGTTACGTGCCTTGAGCTGTCGCTTATGTGCCCGGAGCCTGTCGCTTATGTGCCCTGAGCCTGTCGAAGGGCACCACGCGCTTCGACAAGCTCAGCGCGCATACCGCAAACCTGAGCCCGTCGCTTATGTGCCCTGAGCCCGTCGCTTATGTGCCCTGAGCCCGTCGCTTATGTGCCCTGAGCCTGTCGAAGGGCACCGGCTCCTGCGCTTCGACAAGCTCAGCGCGCATACCGCAAACCTGAGCCCGTCGCCTGCAGGAATCTACGTTTACGTAGGTTCCCTATGGTCTGCATTGGTTGCAACCTATGCAGACCGCCAGAAGACTACGTAAACATAGGTTCCTACGGGAGAGAGCTGGCGCCCGACGCTGCTGGCCATCCCTGAACACACGCGAGCCATCCCGAGACGGGAAACGTGTGCTCAATCGCCCGCCGGAAGCCACGTTTGCCGTCTTGCGACGGGAAACGGGGACTCAATACTCTGCGGCGGCGGCCACGGATCGTCCGATTTCTGAAACCCTCAGCCTGTCGAAGGGCACCCCCCGCGCTTCGACAAGCTCAGCGCGCCCGTGCGCGAGCGCAGCGCCAAAAATGGGTGAAGCTCCGGTCAAGTATGAGTTGACCGGAGCTTCTAGCCACTCTTGCGAACCGAAGTTCGCCGGTGTGGCGTAGACCAATTAGATACCTCCTGGGACCCCTTGGCAATAGGCGCAGCAGCCTTTTTTCCGTCACCGGCGTGTTACGCGGAATTAACTGCGTACCAGAACAATTAATAGCTACTAGGGCTCGGGGGCGTGTCGCTGCAAAGTTCACAGAAGCCCAAGCAGCAGACTGAGAGTGCCCTTCCAGGCCCTGCCGGGTATGAGCCGGCAGGGCTTATTCGTTACGCCGCAACCCGGGGGCAGACTGGAACGGTGCCGGTCAGTGTTTTCGATTTGTTCAGCATCGGCATTGGCCCATCCAGCTCCCACACCGTTGGACCGATGCGCGCGGCGGGCCGTTTCGTCGCTACGTTGGACGGCGAGGGTCTACTCTCTCGTACCACGCGGGTTCGGACCGAGCTGTTCGGCTCACTCGGTGCAACCGGACACGGTCACGGCAGCTACAACGCAGTGCTGTGGGGGCTGGAGGGCGACGATCCAGAAACCGTCGATACTGCCAGCGGCCCGGTACGTGCAGACGAGATCAGGCGAACCGGACAGCTGCGACTGAACGGCACGCACACAGTCACCTTCGACCCTGAAGACGATCTGATTCTGCACCG
>JBKPAB010000238.1:0-6079 GCA_046726195.1 Actinomycetota bacterium | reverse complement strand
AGGAGAACCCTTCGACGTCGGCTAGGTAGACGGCCAGTCGGAAGTCAGGGCCAAGCTGTTGCAGTGCTTCCTTGACATCAGTGTCCGGCAGGTTCTCCAACGCCACCATCTCTGCCGACTTCAGCCCACTCGATGTGTGCGACTCAGCTCTGGCAAGCTGCCAATCCTCCACGTTCTCCCCGTCGGAGAGCTGCGGCTCCCGCTGCTTTTTCCGGTAGGAGTTGATGTAGGTGTTGGTCAGGATCCGATATAGCCAAGCCTTGAGGTTCGTGTCCGGGGTGAACTGGTGAAACGAGGCGTACGCCTTGGCGTAGGTCTCCTGCACAATGTCCTCAGCGTCGGCCGGGTTGCGGGTCATCCGCAACGCGCCAGCGTAAAGCTGATCGAGATAGGGCAGCGCATCTCTCTCGAATCGCTCATGTCGCTCGGCGGCGCTCTCCACGTGGCCAGCGTCGCTGTCCGAAGCGCGTGACGGGGCACCACTGGAACCGCTAGGAATGCTCATTACGAACGAGCGTACTGGTGAGGTGCGCAGCATCGACTGGTTGTCCAAGCCGTCCACCAACAGGGGCATATGACCTGCAACGCGATCATGATGTCGTTATTCCCGCCGTGGCACGGATGAACCTGCTGACCTCAGTGACCAAAGTCTGCAGATCAGCCGGCGGGGGAGCCGACGACTTAGCGATCCGGAAACTGTGATCGGCTCCTGGCAACTCCACCACTGTGATCGACGGCGACTGTCCGATGGCCGAGCGGATTTCCTCCGCTGTGCCGAAGCTGTCCTTACTGCCTTGCAGCACCAGCCTCGGCACGTTGGGTGCCAGCAGCTCCGCCACACGCGACTTCTCCGGCTTGCCAGGAGGATGCAGCGGGAACGCCAGGCACACGATCGCCGCGGGATTCGTTTCGGCTGCGGTTCGGCATGCCACCCGCGCGCCGGCGCTGCGACCACCGGCAACAAGCGTGTGCCGCGCCCACTCCTCGCCCGCGAGCCACGCCAGCGCCGCCTGCCAAGCCTCGTCCAACCGGGGAGGCGGGGCGCCCACTCTGCGTCCTGCGGTGCGCCAAGGCTGCTCGAATCGCACCACGGTGGTGCCCAGCTCGGGCAGACCCTCGGCTAGCAGCTCAAGATCAACAGAGGCGACCCCGCCACTCGCGCCATGACCGAGCAGCAGGATCGAGCTCGGCTGCTCAGCAAAATCGACAAAGAGCCTGCCGGGTCCTTGCGGCGTATCCACTCCGATGACAGTCAACGCCATGATCAGATCAGCGTGTCCTGATCAAGGTGCTGGTCAGGCTCGGCAGTGAGCGGCTCGATAAGTGAGGGATTGTTGTTCTCGACGCTGTTGACGTCGGTTGAGACAGCGTACGCCTCGAGGGCAGCGGCCTCGGTGACCGCGAGAAGTTCCAGCGCCCGCTCCGGATCAGTAATCGTCGGATCCAGCCAGTCCTTGATGGCCTCCCGAGTGATCACCATCGGCATTCGATCATGAATGTGCCCCGCGGCATCGGTTGCCTGGGTGGTGATCACCGAGCAAGTGCGCAACCAGGCGGAGTCATCGCTGGGATCGGAGTGCGGATCGCGCCAGATCTCGTAAATGCCCGCCATCACGAGCAGCCCTCCGTCGGCCCGATGGATGAAGAACGGCTGCTTGCGTGCCTTGCCCTTGCCGCGCCCGGTGGACGCCCCGGGTTCCGCGGCGTACCACTCATAGAAGCCGTCTGCAGGGAGCAAGCAGCGACGAGCGCTGAAGGCCCGTCGGAAGGCCGGCTTCTCTGCCACCGTCTCCAGTCGCGCGTTGATCATCCTGGAGCCAATCGAAGGGTCCTTCGCCCAGGACGGCACCAGACCCCAAATTAGTGGAGCCAGGCGGCGCCGGACTTCCCCAGTGTCTTTGGCGCGCCGCTCGAAGATCGCGGGCACGGCCACCGTCGGCGCGACGTTGTAATCGGGCCCCGGCAGGCCGTCGAACACGTCGTCGACCTCGAACTCCTCCATCAGGTGCTGCGGGCTGGCGGAGGTTGCATAGCGTCCGCACATGGATTCGAGCGTATCTTCGGCCGCTGACAAAACCCCGCTGGTGGTCGACTTCCGGCGTGATGCGCGGGGCAAAGTGGCCCCCTGGTGACTCGGCGAGGACAACTCACGGTAGGAATTACCTATGAGCTTGCTACGCGCTGTCCCACGGACCATGCTCGCCTCCTACTTCGTGGTGTCGGGGATCAAGGCAATCCGTGATCCTGAATCGCTGGTTCCGGCTGCCGAGCCACTCGCCGATCGGGTCGTACCCCTGGTCAAGGAGTACACGCCTGAACAGGTGGCCAGCTACGTGCCGGAGAACACCGTCACCCTGGTACGGGTCTTCGGCGTGGCTCAGGTGCTGGGCGGTGCCGCCCTCGCCAGCGGAAAGGGCCGCCGGCTCGGTGCTCTGCTGCTGGCCGGCACTCTGGTGCCGGGCACGATAGCCAGGCACCCCTTCTGGACGGTGCAAGACCCCGAAGAGCGGGCTCAGGACCGCCACCACTTCCTGAAGAACGTAAGCCTGCTCGGCGGCGTGCTGATCGCCTCTGCCGACACCGAAGGCAGGCCGGGCCTGGCCTGGCGAGCGCAGAGGGGTGGGCAGACGCTTGCCAAGGAGACGCGTAGGGCGCGCAGGAAGCTCACCAAAGGCACCAGCAGGGTTGCCGGAGAAGCCGGCGAGCTGGCCGAGGCTGCCGTTGCCACCGGTGTAGCGCTGGTCGAGGCACTCGCGGACTCCTCGCGCAAAGTGCAGAAACAGGCGGCGAGGCAGTTGAAGGAGGCGAAGGCTTTAGCTGCAACCCAGGCTGAGGAAGCCCAGGAGGCTGCGGCCAAGGCAGCCAAGAAGGTCAAGAAGGAAGCCAAGAAACAGGCCAAGGTGGTTGCCAAGCAGGCGAAGAAGATCGGCGAGAACGTCCAGCTTGGCGAGAACTGACTCCGCTACCACCGACTTGTCAGCGTCTCAGCGGGTTAGAGCCCTCTGAGACGCTGACAAGTCCGTGAATGGTAGAGGGTGACGCCTAGGATCTGAGGGATGTCCGGACTACGACAATGGGCAGCCCCCCAGGCTCCTGTACCAATCACGGCGACGGTGGCTGTCCCGGGTTCGAAGTCTGAGACCAACCGGGCCTTGATCCTGGCCGCGCTGGCCAGCGGACCTTCGGTGATCACCGGCGGTCTGGAGGCCCGTGATACCCAACTCATGCGAGACGCGCTGCGCGCCCTCGGCGTACGGATCGAGGAAAGCGGCAGACAGTGGCGGGTTACTCCTCCCGAGACCTTCGTCGCAGAAGGCAGCATCAATTGCGGTCTTGCCGGGACGGTGATGCGTTTCGTTCCCCCGATCGCCGCACTCGCCGAAGGCACGGTGCGATTCGACGGCGACCAGCAGGCGTATAGGCGTCCCATGGCCCCGATCGTGAATGCACTCAGAGCCCTCGGCGTCACAGTTGACGGCCAGTCACTTCCGTTCACTCTCACCGGCACCCCGCAACTGCGGGGCGGCCTCGTCACCGTTGATGCCTCCACCTCAAGCCAGTTCCTCAGCGGTCTGCTGCTGGTCGGCGCGCGCTACGCCGACGGCCTCGATATCCGTCACGTCGGACCCGAAATCCCATCGCGTCCTCATATCGAGATGACTGTTGCGATGCTGCGGGAGCGTGGGGTGACTATCGACGACTCCAGGCCAAACCGCTGGGTTGTCTCTCCAGGGATCATCGATCCCCGTGACATGACGATCGAGCCCGACCTGTCCAACGCGGCACCTTTTCTGGCTGCGGCCGCGATCACCGGTGGGACTGTCACGGTCCCGAATTGGCCGCGCGGCACGCTGCAACCCGGTGACGCGATCCGCGAGATCCTGCGACACTTCGGTGCCCGTGTCGGCCTGGAAGGCAGCAATCTCTTGGTACAGGGGACCGATCACATCCACGGAGTTGATCTTGACCTGAACGCGGCCGCCGAGCTGACGCCGATCGTCGCGGCGATCGCAGCCCTCGCCGATCACACCAGCCATCTGCGCGGCATTAAACACATCCGTGGCCACGAGACCGATCGGCTAGCTGCGCTGGAGGCAGAACTGCATCGGCTGGGGTGTCATGTAGGCCAGACCGAGGACGGGCTGATAATTCACCCGAAGCTGCTTGGTGGTGGCCTTTGGCACACCTATGCCGATCATCGGATGGCCCAGGCAGGTGCCCTGCTTGGCCTAGTGGTTCCGGACATCGAGCTAGACGACATCAGCTGCACGGACAAGACCATGCCAGAGTTCGAGCAGCTTTGGACGACCATGATCAACGACTCGGCGCGAGCGTCGGAGGACGAGGCGATCCGCCGGTGACCTCCAGCAGTCAGCGCGACGACTACGAGGCTTTCGAACGTCCGCGGCGTCGCGGCAGCAGGCCGCGTACCAAAGACCGACCCAAATACGCCGATGCCGAGACCGGCATGGTCATCACCGTGGACCGGGGTCGCTACCGTGTCTTGATCTCTGATCGGGAAGTGATCGCCACCAAGGCGCGCCAGCTCGGCAGAAAGGGGGCCATCGTCGGCGATCGGGTTCGGATCGTTGGCGACACATCCGGCGCCGAGGGCACACTGGCCCGCATCGTCGAGGTCGAGGAGCGTGAGACGGTGTTACGGCGCACGGCCGACGATGCCGACCCGTACGAGCGCCCGATCGTGGCCAACGCCGACCAGCTCGTGATCGTTACCTCACTGGCGGATCCACCCCCGCGTATCGGGATGATCGACCGCATCCTGGTTGCCGGATATGACGCAGGGATCCAACCGCTGCTCTGCCTCACCAAAGCTGATCTTGCTCCACCCGATGAGCTGGTCGCCCAGTACACACCGCTCGGGGTTCCGGTGCAGGTGACCTTCCCCGGCGCCGACCTCGATCCGCTACGCGAGAGCTTGCGCGGTCACCGCAGCGTCTTTGTCGGCCACTCGGGCGTGGGGAAGTCCACTCTGGTCAACGCCTTGATCCCCGGCGCCGACCGGGCTATCGGTGAGGTGAGTGCGGCGACAGGTCGTGGGCGGCACATCTCCTCGTCCGCCATCGCGCTACAACTGCCCGACTCGACCGGATCATCGAAGGATGACCCACCTGATCGGCGGAGCTGGGTTATCGATACTCCCGGAGTTCGGTCCTTCGGCCTCAGCCACGTTAGCCGCAACCGGATAATCGCTGCCTTCGACGACCTGCGAGCCATCGCCGAAGATTGCCCCCGCGGCTGCCGGCACGACGAGTCCGCGCCGGAGTGCGCCCTGGACGCCGCGGTCGGGAGCGGCGAGCTTGCGCCAGCCAGGCTTGAGTCTTTTCGCCGGATGCTCGGCTCCGGCCAGTAGCGTAGGCACCATGCCCGTCCCCGACACCGCGAGAAGAGGGCCAAACGATGCGCTGCATCGAGGTCTGACCGACGACCTGCGGCTGGCCCACCTGCTCGCCGATGACGCCGACTCGATCACCATGAGCCGGTTTAGGTCACTGGACCTGCATGTCACCTCCAAACCCGACCTGACGCCGGTCTCCGACGCCGACACGGCGGCCGAGCAGGCCATCCGCCGTACGCTGAGCCGAGCACGACCACGTGATGCCGTCCATGGCGAGGAGATGGCCGACACCGGCTGGGGACCGCGTCGCTGGGTCATCGACCCCATCGACGGCACCAAGAACTTCGTCCGGGGAGTGCCGGTATGGGCGACCCTGATTGCCTTGATGATCGGCGACGAGCCAGTTGTCGGAGTAGTGAGCGCGCCCGCGCTGGGGCGCCGCTGGTGGGCAAGCCTGCGCGGCAGAGCGTACGCCGGCAAGTCTTTGATGTCTGCTACCCCAATCCATGTCTCCGACGTGGCGAGCATCGCCGACGCTTCGTTGAGCTATTCCTCGATCTCGGCATGGGTCGAGTCGCACCAGGGTCAGCAGTTTGTCGACCTGCTGAGACGTTGCTGGCGTACGCGTGCGTACGGAGACTTCTGGTCGTACATGCTGCTCGCCGAAGGCGGCGTCGACATTGCCTGCGAGCCAGAGTTGGCGCTGCACGACATGGCGGCCTG
>JBKPAB010000237.1:0-6752 GCA_046726195.1 Actinomycetota bacterium | reverse complement strand
AGGCTGGGCTGCAGGGCTGACTCGAAGATAACCGAGGCGGGTCGGTTCACTGACCGGCGCGCTTCAGGTTCGCGGCCGGTGTATGAAACTCACGTGCACGTTCGCTCCTGGCACACTGCACACGTTGCACAACCTGTGCATCGTGTAGGAAACGAAGGTGTACGTGCGTTTCATACACGGTGGCTAGTTCCTTCCGCTGACTACTTTCTGGGGGAACGCATTAGCGCATGAGGGGGTCGTCTGAGGTCCGGGAAGGCCCCATAAGTCACCGGACCCAGGCCCTGAAACGCTCGGCCGCCTCTCGTTGCCGCCACTGCGCCAGGGCTAGCTTTGGAGGATGACCGCGCCCCTCCCCGAACCCAGGAATGTTGGCCCCATCGCCGGCGGCCACCTGCGTGCCTCAGACGCCGACCGCGACCACGTGGCAACTGTGTTGAGCACCGCGTACGCCGAAGGCAGGCTGACTCGTGAGGAGCACGACGAGCGTATCGACCAGCTCATGGCGGCCAAAACCTTCGACGACCTCATCCCGATCACCCGCGACCTTGTCATCGTCGGCACACCGAGTCCTGTCCCCACCGCGCAACCTAGCAGCCGTTTTACGATCGACACCACCGGACAGACCGCCGAGCCCGACCGGATGATCGCGATCTTCGGCGGCGTGACCCGCAAGGGGAGATGGCGGGTGCGTAAGAACATTCAGTCGCTGACGCTCTTCGGTGGCACAGATCTTGATCTTCGCGATGCGATCTTCGAAGCCCCGGTAGTGGAGATCTCTGGTTTCTGGTGCTTCGGCGGCCTCGACATCAAGGTGCCGGAAGGCATCGAGGTGCGCGACCAGACTGCCGGAATCTTCGGCGGTACCGATATCCGCGATATCGGCGAGCCGGCGCCGGGTGCACCGACCCTGGTGATCAAAGGCGTCTCGTTGTTCGGCGGAGTATCGGTACATGGCCCGAAGCCGAGTAAGAGGCGGAAATGACGAGCGGCTTCTATCGACCCCGGCGCGTAGCCTGAACGTGCCATGGACGAACTGTTCGCGCCGCCCGCGTATCAATGGAAGCGACTTTCGGAGAAGTACCGCTCGATGCTCATGCTGACCAGCCTGGTGGTCCCGCCCATCATCTTCACGGTTCCGGCACTAATCGTGGGCATCGCCACGGGCAAGTGGTGGATCTCGGGTCTGATCTGGGCGGCCGCGATCGTGATCGTCATCATCAGGCTCGCCTTTGTCACTCGTAGCTGGCGCGCTTGGGGTTATGTGGAACGAGAAGACGATCTTTACATCACCCATGGCGTTATGTTCCGCAGCCTGATCGCGGTGCCGTACGGCCGGATGCAGTTGGTCGAGGTGGAATCCGGCCCGTTGGAACGCGCGTTCGGGCTGGCCTCGGTCACCTTGAAGACAGCCAGCCCCGAGACCGGCGCTCGCATCCCGGGGCTCGCACCCGAGGAGGCAACGCGGCTGCGCGACCGGCTAACCGAACTCGGCGAAGCGCACGCCTCAGGACTATGACCGCCTCACAGTCGCCGCAACCCACTTCGCCTGCCGACCCGGTGGTCATCAGCAGACCAGACTCGCCAGTTCCGCCTGCCGCGCCGGTCAAGCAGACAGAGCGACCGCATCCACTGACACCTTTGGTCCGTGGTTGGTTGATCTTGATTGCGATCGCCATCGGCTGGGGTCGGGAGATCGTCACCAGCGCCAGTGGAGACCAGCTCGAGCCCGGCGGCCTGGCCTGGATCCTGCCTGTCCTTGCTGCCGTCGTACTGCTGGCTGCGATCGCCGGCTTCTTCACCTGGTACTTCACACGATTTGTGATCGACGACGAGGAACTGCGCATCGAGACCGGGATGATCTTCAAGAAGTCCACCAAGATTCCGTTCGAGCGACTCCAGTCCGTCGACATCGTTCAGCCGCTCGCCGCCCGCATGGTGGGGCTTGCCGAGCTGCGCCTTGATGCTGGAAACACAACCACCAAGCTGCGCTACCTGAGCCGCGGCAAAGCCTCGCGACTCCGCGACTACCTGCTCACCCGAGCCCACGGTCAGCGAGCGAGCATTCGCGATCTTGATCAACAGGCGGCAGCGAGCATTTTCACCGACCTAGGGGTAGCCGATCGGCCGCTGGTTCAGGTCCCGCCGCAGCGGCTGATCGTCAGCTTTCTGCTGTCCACGGAATGGTTGGTCCCGGCAGCAATCACGATCATCATCCTGGTTGTGACAGCGGTCTTCGCGGCGATCCCGTACGCGTTGGGCGGCCTGATCCCGTTGCTGATCGGCATGCTGACACTGATCTGGCGGCGGCTGATCGGCATGTTCAACTTCACCCTGGCCGAGTCGCCACGTGGGCTCCGGATCACCCGCGGCCTGACCAACCTGACCAGCCAATCGGTGCCGATCAATCGCATCCAAGGTGTCAAGACCAGCCAATCGCTGCTGTGGAAGTCGCTGGGCTGGTATCGGGTGGATGTCGACATCCTTGGTTACGCCCACCTGGGCGGCGATGACAATGAGTCGAACGCCTCCAGTGTGCTGCTCCCGGTCGCCACTCTTGACGAAGTTGAGCTTGCTATCGGCCGTGCGCTGCCGGGCTTCGATCTTGGTGCCATCGAGCTGGATCCCTCTCCCAGACGCGCTCGTTGGCTACGGTGGTTCGACTTCTGGACCCTCCGCTATGGCTGGGACGACCGAACCCTGATCACCGAGCGGGGTTGGCTAACCCACGTACGCGACGTCGTGCCACATGCCAAGACACAGTCGGTACGTATTGAGCAGGGTCCGCTGCAACGGCGGCTTCGGCTGGCCGACGTACATGTCCATACGCCCCGAGGGCCCGTGAACGCCGTCGCGCACCAGCTCGAGGAGCACACTGCCCGCGAGCTCGCGCTGAGCCAGCTGGATCGCGCCCGAGCTGCCCGGGCCTTGGAGCGCAGACATCGGGGGATCGGGGTAGTGCCAGCTGATGATCATGAAGGTGAAGCCCAGCTGCTGGCAGCATTCGGCACCGGCCGTGATGATCAACTGATCGGTTCGGGAGGCGAGAGCGAGGTATTCGCTCTTGATCAGGATCGAGTGCTGCGGATCTATCGCAGCCGCCATGAGGCTCCGCGACGGACCGCTGCGCAGCTGCGGGCCCTCTATGAGAGTTGGCGAGGTATCGACATCGGCATCGAGCTGCCGTTGATCATGGAGATGGCTGAGCGTAACGGATGCTTCTATACCGTGGACCGCCGCTTCTCCGGCCCGAACCTCTCGAGCTGGCTGCAATCTGCCGACCTGACCCAACGCCGTGCGGCGTTGATCAGCTTCCTTCATGCGACTGAGCGGTTGCAACAGCTGCCGAGCCCGGTGGCCGGTTTTGCGCGACTGATTGGTGATAGCGCGCCACAACAATTCGGCACGCTGGGTGAACTGCTCGCCAGCATGCTCCAGGGCCCGCTGCAGACCAGCCGTCCGCTGCTGCAGCGGGACGTCCCTGGCGTCAGCGAAGTTTGGAACCGGTTGCACGCCGACCTGGCCCAGCGCTCTGCGGTGCCGGCGCTGGTGCACGGTGATGTCTGCCCGCCCAACGCGTACCTCAGCCAGGCCCCAGAGGGCCCGGTTGTCACCGGAATCGGCGACTTCAGCCCTCACACGGTGAATGGCGACCCGCTCATGGATCTTGCTGGCGCGTTGATCTTCCTCGAGCTCGAACCGTACGCCGACGCGCCCGCAGACGCAGCTTGGCTGGAGGCGGTGGCCGTCGAGCGACATGGACGCGAGATCGTCCCATGGATCAACGTCTACCGTCGCTTCTACGGCTTCTACTTCTCCAATGCGTACGCCTTCGACCCCACGTTGTATGCGTGGTGCCTCCGGCAGCTGACTCGCTGAGCCCCCGGCCGCTGCCAGGTAAATCAATTCCCGAGCTTGTCTGGTGCTGGCGGCCGGCGGATAGTTGGCGCAAGGAAAGGCGGCCTCGTGAATCTAGAACCTGCCGAGATCCGCACGCTTTAGCTCGGACCGTTCTGGGTGTTGAGCGCGGTGGCCGGCACCTACAACCGATTCAAGACTTACGAACTCGCTGCCTTTTGGGACACGGTCGTCGCCATCGCGTTGCGTACGTCGCGCCCAGCCCGCGACATTCTCACGTCGATGGCGGAGGACCGTTCCGGCATATTGCTCGACTTCGAGCTAGATGACCGGCCAGTGGTTTCGGGAGTGCGGCAAATTCTGGAGGTCCTCGATCGAATCGATCCGCAGACGTCCAACGACTACCGGTTTGCGCTGCTCCGCATCGGGGCGGATATCGCGCGGAGCCGCGGTCCGTACGGTCGGACCATCACACCAGAACACGAGCAACTCCTGCTGCTCCTGGCGGAGTTGCTGGAGATCGACTCCGAGTCGGATCTCAGCGACGTACTCGTCTGAGGAGGCGCTTTGGCCGATATGCCGGCACCTCAGGCACTCCCCGCAGGGGCCGGATATCGCTAGGCTCCCAGCATGAGCGAAGAAACGGTACGCAGCAGGCCCGTGCTCGGCATCGACATTGGCGGCAGCGGCATTAAAGGAGCGCCCGTCGACCTGGCTACAGGCGAATTCACCGAAAAGCGACTTCGCATCGCCACGCCGGAGAAGTCAACACCGAAGAACGTGGCCGAGGTCGTCGCTGAAATCGTGGAGAAATTCTCAGACGTCATTGGCGACGGTCCCCTGGGCGTCACGATTCCGGCCGTTGTGACGCACGGGAAGACCCGCACCGCGGCGAACATCGACAAGTCGTGGATCGATGCCGATGCCGAGAAGACTTTCGAAAAGCGCCTTGGTCGCGACATTTTGTTGGTCAACGACGCTGACGCGGCAGGCATCGCCGAGGTGCATTACGGCGCCGCAAAAGGTCATCCTGGTCTAGTGATCATGACCACGCTGGGCACCGGCATCGGGACGGCGATTGTCTACCGCGGCGTGTTAGTCCCAAACTCCGAGCTCGGTCATTTGGAGATCGACGGACGTGACGCCGAGACTCGCGCGGCCGCCAGCGCGCGAGAGAGGGAAGGCCTCTCCTTCAGCGAATATGTGCCACGACTTCAGCGCTACTACGAGCGGCTTGAGGCTCTGTTGTGGCCAGACCTGATCGTGATCGGCGGTGGCATCAGCAAGAACTCCGACAAGTTCATCCCGAAGCTCAAGCTCAATGCCGAGGTCGTACCGGCCAAGCTGTTGAACACGGCAGGCATCGTCGGCGCAGCTTGGCTCGCCGCTGACCGCCAGGTCCACCCCGACCAGCTCAGGTAGCCGCCGGCCACGGCGAGCGATGGGATGTCGGCAGCTCTACATGCGTTGCAGTCGCGATGCACACTTTGCAACTTGTGCATCGTGCCTGGAACGCACGTGGACGTTCGTTCCCGTCACGATAAGGGGCATAGGCCAATAAGTCATACGTCACAGTCGGCTACATACGTTCCACGGGCTCGATTCCGAGCATGACGAGGCCGGAGGCGAGTACGCGCTTGGTCGCCGAGACCAGAGCCAGGCGTGAATCCCGTACCGCTCCCGAGGACTGCAATACCGGGCATTGCTCGTAGAAGATCGCCAACGCACCAGACAATTCGTAGAGGTAATTGCACAGCCGATGCGGCTGCAGAGTCCGTCCGACCTCGACAACCACGTCGCCGAACCGGGTGAGCAACAATCCCAGTGTTTGCTCGGCGGGTTCCTCGAGCAGCAGCACTTTGGACTGCTCGCCGTATCCGCGGGAAGTGGCCTTGCGCAGAACCTGAGTCACTCGGGCGTGCGCGTACTGCAGATAGGGCCCGGTGTTGCCTGTTGTCTGTACCATCCGGGCAACGTCGAAGACGTAGTCCTTGTTCAGCCCAGTGGACAGGTCGGCGTACTTGACCGCGGCGAGAGCGACCGGCGGCGCAGCCTGCTCCTCGGCAGCGTCCAGCAGCGTATTGAGCGTCACCGCGGTGCCATCCCGAGTCCTGAACGGCTTGCCATCGGTGCCCAGCACAGTCCCGAACGCGACATGCTCGGTGATCACGTTGTCAGGCAGGAAGCCCGCCTTACGGGCCACGGCAAACACCAGGTCGAAATGATCGGACTGTCGCGCGTCCACCACGTAAATGATCCGGTCGGCATGCAGGTCGCGTACCCGGTGCCGGATCGCCGCCAGATCGGTTGCGGAGTAGCCAAAACCGCCATCACTCTTCCGTACGATCATGGGAGCAGCGAAGCCGTCGACAAAGACACACAACGCACCGTCGTCGACAACCGTGACTCCGCTGCGCTCCAGGTCGGCCACGACCGCGGGAAGATCATCGTTGTACATCGACTCCCCGGCAAGATCATCATCGGTGAGCAGTACGCCCAGCCGGGCATACGCCGCGTTGAAGCCAACGAGTGAGACGTTGATCAACTGGCGCCAGATCTCCCGGGTTTGCTGATCACCGGATTGCAGGGCGACGACCCGACGCCGGGCCCGATCCGAGAATTCCTCAGCCGCGCGGAAGTGTGCGCTGGCGCGAGCATAAAGTGCCTCCGCTTCCGGCAGCGTCAGCGTAGATGCGTCGATACCCTCGTCGAGGATCTGCTCAACCAACATCCCGAATTGAGTGCCCCAATCGCCGATGTGGTTCTGCGCGATCACGTGGTGACCCAGCCCGGAGATGACTCGACGCAGGCAATCCCCGATCACCGTCGAACGCAGGTGACCAACATGCATCTGTTTGGCCACGTTGGGAGCCGAATAGTCGATCACCACAACCTGA
>JBKPAB010000236.1:0-4643 GCA_046726195.1 Actinomycetota bacterium | reverse complement strand
CCGCTCCGCCAGCCGCAGCAACGGCACCAACCCGGCCGACCCGACCAGATTCGGATCATCAAACACCGCAGACACCGCCGCTGCGCTATGAGACAGTTGCATTTCCAGGGTGCCTTTCTCGATCATGGACTAATCGGTCTTCGCAGACACGATTGTCCAAGTCAGAAAGGCACTCCTGGCCCCACGCCACGCTCACACCGCCACAAAATCGGTGGATCCAGGCTCAGGACGGCGCCCTTTGACAAGCTCCCGGCGCAGCTAGCTCGCCCGCAGCTCCCGTATGGTGCTGGCGAGCACGGCATCAAGCTGGGCGTTGCCAAGCGGCACCGCGCCGAAGAAGAAGCCCCAATCTTTACCATCGCGCACCACGATGAAGATCGTGTGGTCGCCTGCCAGCTGTATATCGGGTCGGTCGACGGTGATCTCACTCTCGATCAGCCATCCGTCATGGCCGTCGATACTCAGGCTTTCACTGCGGATATCGGTTCGAGCTGGCAGGTAAGGGCTGTACATGTTGCCTGTGATGACGCAACGCATCAAGCTCTCGATCGTGCTCCGCGGATCGTTACCAAAGCCGTCCTTTCCGCGTAGTCGACCGACTGCCAGTTGCGCAATCCAGGGCGGGTCCTGGCTCACGGTGAGGGTCTGCTGGATTACGTCGTAAGCGAAACTGAAGCGTTCCTCGAGCGAGGCCCGATCGAAGGTGGGCTGCTCGGGGAAGGACAGGTTTCCACCGTGCACCCGTCCGTCACTGGGATGGGCGGCTCGCTGATTGGGATTCCCCTTCGGGCAGCGCGCGGGCACCGGCGTCGCAGTCGGTGAACGAGTCGCTGTTTCTGCTGGTGGCGTAGGCGACTTGTCGGTGAGGCCAGTCGCTGTTGGAGTAGGCGTAGGTTCGCCCAATAGCTGGCGGGGGTCTCGGAGAGCGACTGCTACAACCACGGCCACAGTCACCGCCACTGCGAGCACACCGATGATCAGCGCAAGCCGGCGTCTTCGCAGTGGTGGGCTGGCGGATGCACCCTCCAAAACCGGAGGGGGCGTCGAGTCGTTAGAGGAGCCGGACTCGGCCGGTGCTGGCCGCCGGGGATCGTCGGTGGTCACACTCGACCACCGCGAGCCGTCCCAGTAGCGGTAGCGCCCAGGAGCCCCCGCGGGATCGGGGTACCAGCCGGGAAGGCTTTCCGACATCTCCGGCTACCTGAGGAGCCCCCGACTCGACCGTCCGGAGGTCAAGCAGGCAAGCCAGCTCACCTAGCGGCCCTCCCGCCAGCCGTTGGTGATCGGCAACCGCCGGTCGCGGCCGAATGCCTTGAAGCTGATCTTGGTACCCGGTGGGTATTGCCGCCGCTTGTATTCCGCGCGATCCACCATCCGGATCACCCGGTCGGCCAGCTCCGGATCGAAGCCCATGGCCACGATCTCCTCGCGACCGGCGTCCCCTTCCACGTAGTCATCCAGAACATCGTCGAGCAGCTCGTACGGCGGCAAGGAGTCGGTGTCCTTTTGGCCCGGGCGCAGCTCGGCGCTCGGCTCTTTGGTGATCGAGTGCTCCGGGATCGGTGGTGTCTCGCCCCGGTGTAGCGCCTGGTCGTTTCGCCAACGCGCCAGCTTCCACACCCACGTCTTGGGTACGTCCTTGATCGGTGCGTAGCCGCCGACGGCATCACCATAGATCGTGCTGTAGCCAACGGCTAACTCACTCTTGTTGCCACAGGCCAGCACGATCGAGGGTGGATGCTGGTTGGACTCCGCCATCCAGATCACGGCTCGGATACGGGCCTGCAGGTTTTCGGCGGCGATGCCATCCAGATCCAACATCTGGTGAAAGGCATCGACCGCAGGGGCGATCGGCACCGTCATGAAATGCAAACCGGTACGCGCTGCCAGATCAGCGGCATCTCTCTTGGAATGCTCTGAGGAGTAGGCGCTCGGATTCGATATGCCGTAGACGTGGTCGGCGCCAAGCGCATCACAGGCCAAAGTTGCTACCAGCGATGAGTCGATGCCGCCCGACAGCCCCAGATAGACCCGCTCAATCCCATTCTTTGTGCAGTAGTCCCGCAGCCCCATGACTAAGGCGAGATACACCTCGGCCATCGGCTCGAGTGGTTTCGCGATGCTCGGCTTGATCAACTGGGCGGGCTCATCTCCGGCGTCGGAGATGTGCTGGCGGAGGATGATCATGCCGCTCTGGCCCGGCTCGGCGGGAACGGTATCGTCGGCAAGCTCGCTCCGCAACGGGGCAGTGCCGGGAGCAAGATCAAGATCGGCAACCACCAAGTCTTCGACGAACTGCAATGCGCGTACCACGATGGTGCCGTCACTACTGGCGATCATGGTGTCGCCGTCGAATACCAGTTCATCCTGGCCGCCGACGAGGTTGAGGTAGGCAAGCGGGCAGCCCGCCTCCCGGGCGCGCCGCCTGACCAGGTCGCCGCGTACATCATCCTTGAATCGCTCGTACGGGCTGGCGTTGATCACCGCTAGCAGGCCGGCGCCTGCCTCTGCCGTCGCGGCTACCGGGCCGCCGTCTTGCCACAGGTCCTCACAGATGGCGATCGCGACGTCAATGCCGCGAATCCGCAACACGTGGAGTTCGTTGCCGGGCTTGAAGTAGCGGAACTCGTCGAAGACGCCGTAGTTGGGAAGATGATGCTTGGCATAAGAACAGATGACCCGACCCTGGTGCAGTACGGCGGCAACGTTCTGCGGGTGCCCGCCCTTGGGATGGTCAGGCTCGTTGGTGCGATCCAGGTACCCGACGACGGCGACAAGATCACCAAGCCCGGCGTCGAGCAGCCGGGCGGCAAGCCGATTGATCGATTTCCGCGATGCCTCGACAAAGCTCCGTCGCAACGCGAGATCTTCGACCGGGTAGCCGGTGAGCATCATCTCCGGGAACAGCACCAGGTGCGCGCCAGCATCGGCTGCTTGCTTTGACCAGTCCATGACGATGTCCGCGTTGGCCGAGATGTCCCCGACGGTGGCATTGACCTGGGCCATGGCGATCCGTAGATGAGGCACGGCACGAGACTACGACGATAATGTGAGTGCCATGAGTTCGACCGTTGCGCCCTACCGCTGGAGTGTCAGCGAGTTTTTGCGTGCCTGGGAGGCCGGGGCTTTTGACAATAGGGTCGAGCTGATCAACGGGGAGGTCTGGCCAGTGGTCATCGGTCGGTGGCATGGCAGAACGGTTACCCAGATCATCGCGCTGCTCAAGCAATTTCAAGGTGAGGTGACTACCGCGACGCTGCCCAGCGGTAGCTCACTTCCTGACCCTGACTGCTGGGTCCTCCGCGACGGTGCGGTGCCGGTCGGTGTGCTTGGCTCGAAACTCGACTGCTGGAACGAGCAGGACGTCCTTCTGGTGGTCGAAGTATCCGATGACACCCTATTTTCCGATTTGAATGTCAAAGCGAAGGTCTATGGCTCAGCTGGCTGGCCGGTTTACTGGGTGGTCGCGCCGGACGCAATCTACGTACACACCGAGCCGAGTGACGCCGGCTATCTGAAACGCGCAATCTTCCGTCGCGGTACCCGGCTGCCGATCGCGTACGCGGGAACCGAGGTCGCCGTCGATGACCTACTCGGTCCGGTTGAGGCGGACAGCTAAGTCGATTACGAGACTTCCCGCGTTGTAACTCTGCCGTTACATCGTGGGCGGCAGACTGGGCCGCGTGGACAAGCAGACCGAGTTTGTGTTGCGGGCGATTGAAGAGCGTGATGTGCGGTTCGTCCGGATGTGGTTCACCGATGTTCTCGGCTTCCTGAAATCGGTCGCTGTCGCTCCTGCCGAGCTTGAGGGTGCCTTCGCCGAAGGCATGGGTTTTGACGGTTCGGCGATCGAGGGATTTGCGCGGGTCTATGAGTCTGACATGCTGGCGCATCCCGACCCGTCGACATTTCAGGTGCTGCCGTGGCGGGATATCAGTCCGGCGACGGCGCGGATGTTCTGCGACATCACCATGCCTGACGGCTCACCTTCCTACGCCGATCCCAGATATGTGCTGAAGCGGGCGCTCAAGCGGGCCGCCGATCTCGGATTCACCTTCTACACCCACCCCGAGGTGGAGTTTTTCCTCTTCAAAGACCCGATCGAGCCGGGTAAACCACCGGTGCCGGTCGACCAATCCGGATACTTCGATCACACGCCACAAAGCCTGGGCAGCGACTTCCGGCGCCGTGCGATCACGATGCTGGAGCAGATGGGAATCTCAGTCGAGTACTCACACCACGAGGGCGCTCCAGGCCAGCAGGAAATCGATCTCCGTTATGCCGATGCGCTCTCGACGGCTGACAATTTGATGACCTTCCGCGTGGTCGTAAAGGAAGTGGCGCTGTCCCAAGGCATTCACGCCTCGTTCATGCCCAAGCCATTCACCGAACATCCGGGCTCGGGGATGCACACCCACATGTCGCTCTTCGAGGGCGACACTAATGCCTTTTACGACGCCAGTGCAGAACATCACATGTCGAAAATTGGGCGCTACTTCATAGCCGGTCTGCTCCGGCATGCCGCCGAAATCACCGCGGTCACCAACCAGTGGACCAACTCCTACAAGCGGCTGGCCGGGGGCGGTGAGGCGCCCAGTTACATCTGCTGGGGTCGTAACAACCGCTCCGCGCTGGTCCGGGTG
>JBKPAB010000235.1:0-2208 GCA_046726195.1 Actinomycetota bacterium | reverse complement strand
GATGAAGGCCGTCTGCACGTTCTCCCGAATCAGCGGAATGGTGATCGAAATCGAGGTGCGGAAACGTCCCGCTCCGTCGATCCGGGCGGCCTCGAAGACCTCCGCGGGGACGCCTTTGATAGCGGCAATGAACAACACCATGTAGAAGCCGACCAGGCCCCAGATGATCACGAACATGACGGCCCAGCGCGCCGTGCGAGGGTCACCCAACCAGGCAAACGAGGTGAACTGCTCCAGACCGAGGCTGGTGAGAATGCCGTTCAGGAGTCCGGCGCTCGGGTCGTAGATCTGGGACCAGATAAGCCCTATGACGATGGCGGGTACGACGTAGGGAAAGAAGGAGATCACTCGGTAGAAGCTCGAGTTGCGCAAGCCTTTGACGTTGCCGCGGGTTGAGCCACCGACCGTGACGAGGGTGGCGAAGAACATCGCCAAGCCCAGCGTCACGATCGGCACCACGATCGCCATGAGAATGTTGTTGCTCATGGCTTGCAGGAATGTGCTGTCGGAGAACAGCTTCACGTAGTTGGACAGCCCAATGAAGTTCATCACGGGCGTGAAACCCGTCCAGTCGGTCAACGAGAAATAGGCCGCCTGTACGAACGGAGAGACCACAAAAGCGATGTAGAACGCGACCGGGATGACCAAGAAAACCAGGAAGAAGGTGATCTTGTCGAATGTCAGGTTACGCCGGCGCCAGCGGGCAGAGCCGATCCGCCGCAACCCGCCCGGCGGGGCGCTCACCGCGCTGGTGAGCCCCCCGCTGGTCAATGTGGTCACGACACTTGCACCTTCTTGATCGAATCATCCTTGGCGACCTTGTCGGTGATGTCCTGCAGACCCTGCGTGAGTTTGGCCACGTCTGAGTCGCCGGCGAGGAAGCTATTCCAGACCACTAGCTGATCTGTATTCATGCCATAGAGGTCGACGAAGTTCCACGAGAAGATGTTTGATCCTGCCGCCTCGAGCAGCTGGATCTGGGATTGCAGTGCTGTGGAGCCAAACCCGTCCGGCGGCACAGTGCCTTTGACGATGGTCGAAGCCAGTTTCGTCTTGGCGAAGTTCACCGCGGCCTCCTGGGAAAGCATCGCACGGAGGAACTCCTTGCCGCCGGCAACGTTCTTGCCCTGCGACGGGACAATGTAGCCCTCACCAGCAGTAGAGTGCAGCGCCTCGTACGGCATCTTCGAGTTACTCGACACGACCGGCTCAGGCGCGCCGGTCATCTTGAAGTCCTTCCGGGTCTGCTTCTTCATCTCATTCTCGATCCAGCCGCCCGACGGATAGAGGATGAACTCATCGGCCTCGGTCCACTGGGCCTGGGCTGCGGTGAACTGGGTCCCCGAGCCGCCCGGCTTGACGTAGCCAGCGTCGATGATCTTCTTCAGCCCGTTGAACACGTCCTGAACCGGAGGGAGCGACCAGCAGTCGGGCTTGAGATTCTCCAGCGCCAGCCGCACTTCGTCGCCACCTTCTTTGATGGCGGAAGCGATGGCCATGGTCTGGTAGTAGGTCGCCGCTTCCTTGCCCCAGCCGAGCAGATACTTGTTCTTGCCCTTGGCTTCGGCGCCGAGGGCCAGCATCTCCTCGTATGTCTTCGGAACGGTCCAGCCGTTCTCCTCGAAGAGTGAGGCCGAGTACCAAAGCGCGTACACGGTCAAGGCGTAGTTCAGCACAATGAACTTGCCATCGAACGTTCCCGGCTCGGTGACGCCCTCGTACAGGGTGTCCTTGATGACTGTGCCTTCGTAATTCTTGGCCTCGATGACGTCGTTCAGCTCGGCCAGCTGGTCGCGGATCGTATTGATTCCAATCAGGCCGGCACCGCTGTTGTCGATCACGTCCGGCGGGTTGCCCGCAACGAAACGGGGCTGCAGGGTCTGGGCGACCTTTGTGACGGGGGTGACCTTCACAGTCACACCAGGCTGCTTCGCCTCGACCTGCTTGGCGGCGAACTCCGCATAGTCGATGCCGTACCCGCCGTTGAAGATCACGGCGTCAACCGTTGTTCCGGACTGCACGCCGAAGGGGTTGGTGTCGCTCACCTGACCCGCTGGGGCTGAAGTCTGCGAGGTGGTGCCCGTACCTGACGTGGCGCAGGACGCGAGCGACCCGGTGGCGGCTAAGGCCGCCGCGGCGAGTGAGCCGCGGAGGAAGTCGCGTCGCCCAAGCGGCCTGGTGTTGATGTCCATCTGATTTCCTTTCGAT
>JBKPAB010000234.1:0-6822 GCA_046726195.1 Actinomycetota bacterium | reverse complement strand
ACAGGCCAGCTTCCGTAGCCCCGTTCGGGAACCTCCGGAGCCCGTTCGGAAACCTACGTTCACGTAGGTTGCTCACGGTCTGCACAGTTTGCAACCAGTGCAGACCACCAGCAACCTAGGTGAACGTAGGTTTCCGACGTGGGTCTGGAAGGTGTGGCGGTGGCGCAGCAGGATTCGGCCGGAGTCGTGGTACTTGCCGCAACGCCGATCGGCGACATAGCAGACGCGTCGCCACGGTTGATAGCCGAGCTAACCAATGCCGATGTCATCGCTGCTGAGGACACACGCCGGCTGCGGCGACTGCTGGACCGGCTGGGAGTCCAGACCTCTGCGCGGATCATGTCGTACTTCGAGGGAAACGAGGTCAGACGCACCGCCGACTTAATAGGTCAACTCGAGCAAGGGGCTCGTGTCGTCGTCGTCAGCGATGCTGGGACGCCGTCGGTGTCAGATCCCGGATACCGGCTGGTTACTGCTGCGGTGGCGGGCGGCTTCCGGATCACCGCAGTCCCTGGCCCTTCCGCCGTACTTGCCGCACTTGCTGTCTCCGGCCTCCCAGTTGACCGGTTCTGCTTCGAAGGCTTCCTGCCACGCAAGTCCTCCGAGCGGATGCGGCGGCTGAAAGAGTTGGCGACCGAGCCACGCACCATGATCTTCTTCGAAGCCCCACACCGAGCGGCCGCCACACTGGCAGCCCTGGCAATGGCGTTCGGAGCCGATCGTCCAGGCGCAGTGTGCCGCGAGCTCACCAAAACTCATGAGGAGATCCGCCGCGGGCCGTTGCAGGAGCTCGCTGAATGGGCGACCTCGGAGGTACGGGGTGAGGTAACTCTGGTAGTCGGCGGCGCCACCCAGCCAGATGTCGATATGGAAGCAGCAGCGGAGGAGGCGCTCAGTCTCGCCGACAGCGGCATGAAGCTTGGGGCTGCGGCCGCCCAGGCCGCGCGACGGCATGGCGTTGCCAAGAACGCCCTCTACAACCTCGCCCTGAAAATGCATAATGCGCGCTGAGCTTGTCGAAGCGCACCCTTCGACAGGCTCAGGGCACCGCCTTCGTCGCTTGCGTTGCAAGGTGGGTGTGTGTTGACCGTTGCCGTCCGCAAGCTCCTGCAGTCGTCGGAACGAACAGCTCGTCATAGTGCACAGTATTTGTCTGGCACTCTGACAAGCTGTTCGCATATCCGACTCCTTCGTCGCTTGCGTTGCAAGGTGGGTGTGTGTTGACCGTTGCGGTCCGCAAGCTCCTGCAGTCGTCGGAACGAACAGCTCGTCATAGTGCACAGTTGAGGCGTGGAGCTGCCCGCCCTGCCTGATCCACTACCCGCGCCGGTCGTCGACTCGCACTGCCATCTCGACTCCACGCAGGCCAAGTCTGGCCTTGAGCCCGCGCGAGCGATCCGGCTGGCCGCGGAGGTCGGCGTCAACCGGATCGTGCAGATCGGGTGTGATCCCGAAGGCTGCCGATGGGCAATACAGGCCGCGGAGCGCTGGCCCTCAGTGATCGCGGGGATTGCCATCCATCCAAACGATGCGGCACGAATGGGTGCAGAGTTAGTGCCCGGCCTGGAGATGGTGGAGGAGCTGGCCCAACACCCACGCGTAAGGGCGGTGGGGGAGACCGGGCTGGATTACTTCCGCACCCGCGACGCCGCTGGACAAGCGGTGCAGCGGGACGCGTTTGCGGCCCACATTGCTTTTGCCAAAGCCCACGACAAGACCCTTGTGGTCCACGATCGCGACGCCCACGACGCAATTCTCGATGTGATCGACTCCGTAGGCGCTCCGCCACGGATCGTGATGCATTGCTTCTCCGGCGATGATCAGTTTGCCCGGGCGTGCCTCGACCGCGGAGCATATCTCTCTTTCGCGGGCACCATCACTTTCAAGAACAACGATCATTTGCGCGAGGCGCTTGCCCTGGCTCCCCTTGATCGGATTCTCGTCGAAACCGATGCGCCCTACCTCACCCCGATGCCGGTACGGGGAAAGCCGAACGCCTCCTACCTCATTCCCCACACAGCCCGCTTCCTCGCCGCCACGCTCAAGATCGACTTGGAGCGCCTGTGTCGGGCCCTCAACGACAACGCCGATGCGGCCTTCGGTGGGAGCTGGTAGCCAATGGAGTTCGAGCAGGTGCTGCGCCGGCGCCGGATGATTCGTCGCTACGACGAAGCCCGGCCCGTGCCCGACGACGCGTTGCAGGCGGTTCTCACCGCAGCGCTCCGGGCGCCCTCTGCTGGTTTCACCCAGGGCATCTCCTTGTTGGTGCTGATCTCGCCTTCCGAGCGGGAAACCTTCTGGCGCGTCACAGCGGAGGCGGACAGCGTGTGGCTTAGCGGCATGCGGACGGCACCTGTGCTCGTGCTGGTCTGGACCAGCGAGGAGGCCTACCTGGATCGCTACGCCGAGCCGGATAAAGGCTGGACAGATCGAGATCCGGCACGCTGGTCTGCGCCGTACTGGTTCGTCGACGCTGGTATGGCGAGCATGGCCACCCTGCTCTCGGCGGTCGACAAGGGGCTCGGTGCTTGCTTCTTCGGCATCCCCACAGACCGGATCGGTGCGGTACGCGAAGCCTTCCGCGTGCCGCAGAGTCAGCTCAGCGTAGGTGTCATCAGTCTCGGATATCCGGCCGCAGCACCCGCTATTGGCTCGTCGACGTACCGCCGTCGCAAGGCCGAATCGGAGGTCATTCACCGCGGTATCTGGTAGGGACCCGCGCGCGTCGGTCCCACATTTTGGCCTACGGGTGCCGTGCTCCGTTATAATTTCGTAACTCAGTCGGGCTGTAAGCCCAACTTAGGACACATTTGGGTTCCGATCACGGGACCAACTCGGGGGAAATGCTGTGCGCAAGATCGTCCCTGTGGTTGCCGCTGGAGCGACTGCACTGGCATTGGCTGGAACAACCTTCGGTTATGCCAACCTCAACAAAGACGTAACGCTCTCGATCGATGGGCAGGCCACCCAGCTGCGGACGACTGCCGACACCGTGGGTGCCCTGCTTAAGAGCAGGGGAATCGAGGTCAATGACCACGACGTCGTGGCACCGGGCTTAGATACCGAAGTCGAGGACGGTACCCGGATCGCAGTCAAGTTCGGTCGCCAAGTCACCTTCACCGTTGACGGGGCTGTCCAGACCATCTGGACAACGGCGACCACGGTCAACGATGCCCTCAAGGCGCTCAGCGTTGACCTCTCCGGCGCCGAGCTTTCGACCAGCCGCAGCTCACCCATCGGACGGCAAGGCTTGACCATCATCATCGCCACGCAAAAAACGATCATCATGGTCGATGCCGGGAAGAAGCGCACGATCACCACCACCGGGCAGACGCTGGCCGATGCCCTTAGGGCGGCCAAGATCAAGGTGGACAATGATGACAAGTTGAGCGCGAGGCCGAGTACCCGCCTGGTCGACGGGTCAAGGTTCACTTACACACGGGTCGATATCAGCTCCAAGACCAAGAAGTTCAATGTCGACTTCAATACCGTCCGCAAGGAGACAAGCAAGCTCAACAAGGGCGACACCAAGATCGACACGCGAGGAGTCGACGGTGTCCGCGCGGTGACCTACCGGCTGGTGCGGCACAATGGCAAGATCGTCAAACGCGTCAAGATCAAATCCAAGTTGCTTCGGGAGCCCGTGACTGAGGTCATCCTGGTCGGCACGAAGACAACAACGACGACGACCGCTAAAGAGAGCTCTGGCTCGAGTAGCTCGAGCACGTCGAGCACGCCGTCGGGCAGCGTCTGGGACAAGCTCGCCGAGTGTGAGTCTGGCGGCAACTGGTCGATCAACACAGGCAATGGTTACTACGGCGGTCTGCAGTTCAGCCTCAGCACCTGGCGTGCGTACGGCGGTTCGGGTATGCCGCACGAGGCCAGCAGGGAGCAGCAGATCGCGATCGCCAAGAAGGTGCAGGCGGACGCAGGCTGGGGTGCCTGGCCAGCGTGCTCATCGAAGCTGGGGTTGCGTTAGCCCGGTGGCCGACGGGCTGCTCGATCCTACGGCGATCCGTGAGCTGGCAAGACAGTTAGGCCTACGGCCCAGCAAGCAGCGTGGCCAGAATTTCGTTACCGACGCCAACACCGTACGAAGGATCGTAGCCGCGTCGGGCGTAACCGCGAACGACATCGTCCTCGAAATAGGTCCCGGCCTGGGCTCGCTCACCTTAGGACTGCTGCAAGCTGCCCGCCGGGTGATCGCAATCGAGATCGATGATCTACTCGCAGCCCAGCTGCCCCGTACGGTCGCGGCATGGCTCCCGGAGCGGACCGGCGAACTCACGGTGATCAATGCCGATGCACTGCGGGTCGACGCCGTTCCAGAGCCGCCGACGGCTCTTGTCGCCAACCTCCCTTACAACGTCGCGGTGCCGGTGCTGCTGCACATGCTGGCGACTTTCGACAGCTGGAGCACCGGCCTCGTGATGGTCCAGGCCGAGGTAGCTGACCGGTTGGCTGCCCAGCCGGGATCGAAGACCTACGGCGTACCGTCGATCAAGCTCGCTTGGTACGCCGCTGCCGCGCGAGTTGGCACGGTGTCGCCAACCGTCTTCTGGCCGGTACCGAATGTCGAGTCTGGTCTGGTCGCCATTAACCGCCGTGAGCCGCCCAAGACCTCCGCGACCCGCGATCAGGTGTTCGCGGTCATCGATGCGGCATTCGGTCAGCGCCGCAAGATGTTGCGCTCGGCTCTGGCCGGCCTGGCTGGCTCGCCGGAGGCAGCAAGCGCTGCCGTCGCGGCAGCAGGGCTTGATCCGAAAGCGCGCGGGGAGACGCTTGACGTGGCCGACTTCGCTCGGATCGCGGAGAATATTTTCTCCGCGTAGTTCTGAACACCGACGGCTGGGCGTAAGACGGGGGTCTGGGGCGCGGAGCCCCCAGCGGGGGTACACGGGGGCAGAGCCCCTGTGCGTAGATAACCTCACACTCATGGCCTCATCTCCGCGGCCGGCTGCTGCCGGCGTACGCGTGCGAGTGCCAGCCAAGATCAACCTTGCACTCAAGGTGGGCGCTCCGCGTGCCGACGGCTACCATCCGCTGGCCACCGTGTATCAGGCAGTCTCCCTCTACGACGAGGTCTATGCGGACTGGGCCAAACCGGACCAGTTCGAGGTGGCGGTGTTCGGTGAGGGGGCCGATCAAGTACCGCTGGATGACTCTAATCTCGCCGTACGCGCGGCCAGGCTGCTGGCGCTGCGGCACGCACCACGGGAATCCCTCGGAGTGACCTTGTCGATCAAGAAATCGATTCCGGTGGCGGGTGGGTTGGCTGGCGGGTCGGCCAATGGCGCCGCGGCCTTGCTGGCCTGCGCTGTTTTGTGGGGTCTGGACATCGGCCCGGAGAGACTCATGGCACTGGCGGCCGACTTAGGCAGCGATGTCCCGTTCGCGTTGCTGGGCGGCACCGCCGTGGGTAGTGGTCGTGGGGAGGACGTGGCACCGGCACTGGCCCGCGGCACCTATCACTGGGTACTGGCGTTCGGCTACCACGGCTTGTCGACGGCTGCAGTCTTTCGGCACTTCGATGAGCTCAGCCCGTACGCGGCACCACCACATGTGCCGGATGCACTGATGAATGCGCTACGTGTAGGCGATCCAACGTTGCTGGCCGCCGCGTTGATTAATGATCTACAGCCTGCCGCATTGGATCTGCAGCCACGGCTGGGTACCTTGCTGCAAACCGGACTGGAATACGGCGCGCTCGGCGCCTTGGTGTCGGGATCGGGCCCGACCTGCGCCTTCCTGGTGGACAGTGAGTCGGCTGCGATCGAGCTCTCCGTCGCCCTCAGCGCCGAGGGACTTTGCCGGGCAGTGCGGCGCGCGACCGGGCCCGTCCCGGGAGCTCGCGTTGTCACCTGAGATGCTGATCATCGAAGGCGGTCGACGCCGTGACGGGTGAGCAAGAGCCGTAGGCTGCGGGTCAGTTGATCATGGTCCGCGGCACCCAGGCCAGCCAGGATCTGGCGCTCCGACGCCATCAGCTCCGCCAGTGCCGCGTCGACAGCGTCTCTACCGGCGTCTGTTAGCTGAACCAGGATGCCCCGCCGGTCATTGGGGTGATCCTCCCTGGTGACAAAGCCACGCCCCGCGAGCCGGTCCACCCGGTTGGTCATGGTCCCGGACGTGACGAGGGTCTCGCGCACTAACTGTCCAGGTGAGAGCCGGTACGGCGGGCCGGATCGGCGCAAGGCAGCGAGGACGTCAAACTCCCAGGACTCCAGATCATGGGCGCTGAATGCGATTGCCCGGAGCCGGTCGAGGTGGCGGGCGAGCCGGCTGATGCGCGAGAGCACCTCCATGGGCGTGACATCGAGGTCCGGACGTTCTCGTCGCCAGGCCTCAACGATTGTGTCGACTTCGTCCCGGATCGGCTGGCCGGTCACATCCGGAGTCTAGGGCTGCGAGCGTCCCGTTTTCTTGCGCGAGCAGCCCAAAGGCTGGCTGCGAGCGTTGCGCGATCAGGGCACCGGCGGTCGGGTACCCGATATCTCGCGCTGGGCGAGCCCTATGTCCTCGTGCGGCATGGTGGATGCCAGTGCGATGATGCCGGCACAGAGCACGGCCGGCACGATCATCGTGTAGTGGATCCCAAGCTGGTTGATCAGGAATCCCACGAAAGCCGGGCCTATCAGGAACGCGGCGTAGCCGAAGGTTACGACCACGGCGAGGGCTCGGCCCCCGCCGAGGTGCCCGGAGAGCGCGTAGACCTGGGGGGCAATCATGCCAACACCAAAACCAACCAGTGCCCAACCAATGAGCAGTAGGGGCAGGCCGCTCACCAGCGCGACCGTCAGATAGCCAACGGCGGCGCAGAGA
>JBKPAB010000233.1:0-2559 GCA_046726195.1 Actinomycetota bacterium | reverse complement strand
GTCGGCTCACTGCTTGGTGACGACGAGACGGGCGCCGCCGACTCCTCGGCTGTCGACGCCGACGCGCAACGGGTCTACTGGGAAGATCTCCAGCCCGGGATGTGCGTCCGCGAAGATCCAAACGAAATGGACTACATCGTGGTCGACTGTAGTGCCGAGCACGAAGAAGAGGTCATGTCACGCGACACCTTAGCCCGAAGCAAGGAGTACCCCGGGGATGCCGCCGTAGATGACGCGGCGCAGCAGAAGTGCGAGTCCGCGTTCGCATCCTACGTGGGGCTGGAGTTAGTTGAGTCCCGGCTTGACCTGGACTACCTCACCCCGGACAAGGACAGCTGGACCGCCGGCAAAGTCACACTGATCTGTCTCGTGCTGGACCCGGACCACTACCAAATCACCCGTGCACTGCGGGGCGCCAACGAATAGGGACACCGACCCCGGACCATGATCCGGTCGAGCTCTGAGAATTTCGCGACCGCTCAAGCCGGCTCTTCGGGATTAAGCCTGGGTGGGCCGATATCGGTACGGCCGGGTTCCGTGTTATGGGAGCAGGATGCATAGTCGGTAGTTGGGTCAGTTGTGGAAGCCGTGAGCGATAGGCGGCGGGTCTTGTCGATGATGAGGTTGCGCCTCGGTGCCGCCGTTGTTGACGCCGCCGGTGGCGACGTAAGCCAGGATCGGGTCTCGCCACTGTCGAAGGGTTCGGCCGAGGCGGGTGGTCTCGGGGATGGGGCAGGTATGCAGGGTGTCGATCAGCGTCTCGGCGAGCCGGCTGTTGATCTGAAAGAGCCGGCCGCCCGGCGATCTAAACACGCGACCGAGTCGCCGAAGCGAGCGACGCTTGCGTTGTGCGGCTATCCACGCGAGTCGGATCGTCGATGAGACCTGTCACGTCTGAGAGCGGCTGGCCTGGGTCCCGGTTGAGTGCATCACCGCCGCGGGGCCTCTGCTTCGTCGGCCACCCTCGCTTCCATGCATGGTTCGGAGCCTGCGAAGGTTCGAGCTCCGCTGGTCAGGCAGGAACGACCGCGATGGAGGATGCGGCCCGGCACCGGCGGCCGCCGGGGCCGTGAGCAGGTTGCGCAGGACCTGCTCGGTGTGTGGGGCGATGTCGCAGATGCCGACGATGCTCCCGTCGGCGTCGCTGGGCGACATGTCTCGTCTGAGCTCTACCTACTCGAGGACTTTTTCGAAGCATCGAGCCGTGTCGTCCCCGATCCACTTGCCGAAGGCTGCGATCGGTACGAACCCGGCGGCGATGTAGAAGCGGAGCGCTTCGGGTTGGGGTTCGCCGGCACGAAGGCGCAGCACGGAGACGCCTACGCCGCGGGCATGCGCCTCCAGTGCGGCGAGGAGCGCTCGGGCCACCCCTGCCCCGCGATGCCCAGGTGCGACATACATGACGTCGAGTTCGGCGACGTGATCGTCCAGCGGGCTAAGTACGATGCAGCCCACCGGATCACCGTTGTCCGTGGCAACCCAGAAGCCGCCAACTGGTCCTGTGAACGCCGCCGGGTCGAAGGAGTTCGGGGCGGTGAAGCCGTATCGGCGCTGTATCTCGTCCCAGAGCGCGTCGCTCAGCGCTCGGGCTGCCGGCGAGGAGGGATCGCTGCGCAGAACAACGATTTGGCTGGCCATCGATGTCACTGTTCCGTCGCGGTCTGCGTGATCGGCAAGGATGCAGAAGTGGTGGTAGAAGTATTGGCTGCATCGCAGATCACATGTGCCCTACCGTCGCGTATCGCTCGGGTCACCCAGATAATGCTAGGACGTCCACCGATGGGCCAACGGCACCGTACGCGAGTGGAACGCATTGAGGCCGACCATCGCTGAGACCCCAGCCCGTAAGCCGAGCCTCTTGCGGGCACGTCGCATGGGAGAACTTGACGGGCGTCGTGTGTCAACGTCATCGCAGGTGGATGAACGAACTCCTGGTGGGATACGCACGCGTATCAACAGAACAACAAGATGTCACCGCCCAGCGCAACGGATTGCACGCGTTCGGCGTCGGTGACGATCGCATCTACGTCGACCATGGCTTGACCGGCACTAACCTGGACCGACCCGGTCTGCGACTGGCGCTGGCCGCCTGCCGCGCTGGTGACACGTTGGTAGTGACCAAGCTGGACCGGCTGGCCCGGCTGGCCCGATCGCTGCCCGATGCACGCGAGATTCTCGACGAGCTCACAAGGAGAAACGTCAAGCTCAGTCTCGGCGGCTCGATCCATGATCCGACAGACCCGGTGGGACGGCTGCGGTTCAACGTGCTTGCGATGGTCGCCGAGTTTCAGGCCGACTTGATCAGGCTGCGCACCCGGGAGGGCATGAATTTCGCTAAGGCGAAGGGACGGCTGCCAGGCAAGCAGCCGAAGCTGAAGCCGAACCAGGCCAAGCATCTGCTTGAGCTGCACGATCTCGGCACCTTGACCCAAGCCGAGCGGGCCGAACTCTTCGGCGTCGGCCGATCGACGGTGTACCGGACCATCGAGAGAATGCGACCCAAGCCACCAGAACTGGAAAGGCCTTTCGCGCATCTCGCGCATCCTCAGGCCTAACCGG
>JBKPAB010000232.1:0-5369 GCA_046726195.1 Actinomycetota bacterium | reverse complement strand
CACGAGGCGGTCTGGGACACGCTCGTCAAGTGCGACGCGAATGGCAAGGCCACCCCGGACGTCGCGGACACGTTCGAGGTGACCAATAACAACGCCACGTTCAAGGCACACATCCGCGAGGGCCAGAAGTTCAGCGACGGCACACCGGTCGACTCGGCAGCGGTGAACGCCTCGTTCGAGTTCGTTAAGAACGCTGGAGTGTCGAACGACTACAAGGGCATCAAGATCGAGACGCCGGACGCGCAGAACATCTCCATCACCTGGCCGGAGCCGCAGGGTCCGATCATGGACAACAAGGTCTGCAGCCCCAAGATCGCGCCTGCGGCGTGGTTGAAGGCCGGCAAGTTCGACACGCCGGTCGGCTCCGGGCCCTATGTCCTCGACGCGGCTGGATCGACCACCGGGTCGGTGTACTCGTTCACCAAGAACCCGAATCACTGGGACACGGCGAACTACCCGTACGAGAAGCTGGTGACGAAGGTCATGACCAGTGACACCGCTGCGGTGTCCGCGCTGAAGACCGGGCAGATCGACGCCGTCCTGGTGCCGCAGGCGTCGGTGAACGAGGTGAAGGCGTCCGGCAAGGAGGTCATCAGCTTCCAGGGCCAGACGACGCGGTTGATCATCTCCGACCGGACCGGCAAGGTCGAGAAGGCGCTCGGGGATGTGAAGGTGCGGCAGGCCATGAACATGGTCTTCGACAAGGCCGGGATGGCGCAGAGCCTGTATCAGGGCAATGCGGAGCCGACGGCGCAGGTGTTCCGCAAGGGCACCGACGCCTTCATCGACGGGCTGCAGGATCCGTACCCGTACGACGTCGAGAAGGCAAAGTCGCTGATGTCCGAGGCCGGCTACGCCGACGGCTTCACCCTGGAGCTGCCGACTATGACCGGGCAGAACTTCGAGACGCTGATGCCGTACGTCACCCAGCAGCTCGCCCTGATCAACATCAAAGTCAAGCAGGTGCCGCTGTCGGGTGCGAACGCCATCCCGAATCTGCTGAGCGGCAAGTACCCGGTAGTGCTGTGGCAGCTCGGCAACCTGGGCAACTCGGCGCTGCAGATCTACATCGAGTCCACCCCGGAGGGTTGGTGGAACCTGCAGCACGTCCCGGACGAGTACGTTGACTCGCGCTGGGAGCAGATCCTCACGGCCGACCCGGAGACGTCGAAGCAGCTGCAGCAGGAGATCAACCAGTACCAGGTCGACGAGGCGTGGTTCGCCCCGATGGTCTACATGGGCACCAACTACGCCTACGACGCCAGCAAGGTGTCCATCCCGACCCAGTCCGACCAAGAGGCGTTGACGCCCAAGCTGCGCGACTTCAAGTAGTCCCGGCACGACGACGCAGTCTGGAGGCTGAGACCAATGATGCTGCTGAAGAACATCCTCCGCTCGCTGGCGGTGTTCGGAGTGGTCACGTTCGTCACGTTCTGCCTGATGTTCCGGAACGGTCCGGGGATCGCCCGATCGACTCTGGGGCTGTCCGCGACGCCGGAAGCGGTGCAGGCCCAGATGGCGAAGCTGGGGCTGGACCGACCGTTGCTGGTCCAGTACTGGGACTGGCTCACCGGAGCGCTCACCGGCGATCTTGGCAGTTCCTTCTACACCGGAGAGTCCGTGACGGCGGCACTGGCGAACCGCGTCCCAGTGACGCTCGCGATAGTCATCCTCACCCTGCTGTTGACGGCGGTGCTTAGCGTGCTCCTCGGAGTCGTCGCGGCCGTCAGGGGAGGCCCGACCGACCGGGTCGTGCAGGTCGTGTCGGTCGCCGGGGCGGCGATCCCGTCGTTCATCGTGGCCATCGCGTTGGTCTTCACATTCGCCATCAACTGGCGGGCGCTGCCGGCCACTGGTTACGTCTCTCCCGACCAGAGCCTGAGCGGGTGGCTGGGCTCGGTGACGTTGCCGGTGGTTGCCCTGTTGATCGGGGCGGTCGCCGGTGCCGCGGCGCAGTTCCGTACCGCCGTGCTGGACACCGCCGGCAAGGACTACGTCCGCACGCTCCGGGCCCGGGGCATCCCGGAGCGTGCAGTCGTGTGGCGGCACGTGCTGCGCAATTCCGCCGGTCCGGGCATGATCGCGCTCAGCCTGACCATGATCGCCCTGCTGGGTGGCACGGTGTTCATCGAGCAGGTGTTCGCGTTGCCCGGCATGGGTCAGCTCGCGGTCTCGTCGGCGACGATCAGCGACGTGCCGATGGTGATGGGCACCGTCTTGGTGACCGTGCTGATCGTGCTGATCGTGAATTTCCTCGCCGACCTGGCGACCTACTTTCTGAACCCGAAAGCGAGAGCCCGATGAGCGAGATTCCCCTCGAGGAGGTCGCCCCCGAGATCAGCATCTCTGGTGCAAGCGTCGACGGTCGGGGCGGGCGCCGGTCGGTGCCGGCACAGCTGCTGCACAACCCGCTGGCTGTGTTCAGCATGGCCTGGCTGCTGCTGGTCGTCGTGGTCGCGATCACCGCACCCTGGTTGGCCCCTTACCCACCGACCTTGACCGAGCTGTCGGCGACCAACGCGCCACCGCTCACCCCTGGTCACCCACTCGGCGGGGACGCCGCTGGGCGGGATATTTTGTCGCGACTGATGTGGGGGTCGCGGCAGACCGCGATCGCGGCGCTCATCGTCCTCGCGGTGTCGGCCACGGTGGGCGTGATCAGCGGGCTCGCTGCCGGCTTCTATCGCGGCAAGACTGAGGGCATCGCCGGGTTCCTCTCCGACACGATCATGTCGCTACCGGGTGTGGTCCTGCTGATCGCGCTCTACGCCTTGACGGGGCCCAACATCCCGGCCGCCATGGCGGTCTTTGGCGTCATCGTCGCCCCTGTCTTCTACCGGATGGTCCGCTCGGTCACCCTGGGTACCCGCAATGAGCTGTACGTCGACGCCGCGCGCGTGGTGGGTTTGTCCGACCTACGGATCGTCGGACGGCACGTCTTGTGGGCGGTCCGGGCCCCGGTGATCATCCAGAGTGCCTTCATCCTCGCTGCGGGCATCGGCATCGAGGCCGGCGTCACCTTCCTCGGGCTTGGTGATCCCGCCGGATCGTCCTGGGGTCTGGTGATGCAGCAGGCCTTCAACAGCATCTACAACAACCCCGGGGCGATCGTGGGTCCTGCGCTGGTGATCACACTGACCATCCTGTCGCTAATCCTGCTCGGCAACGCCCTCAGCGATGCGCTGCAGTCCTCCGCCCGTAGCAAGCCGCTGCCTCCCCGCCGCCGGCGCCAAGTCCTGGCAGCCGAGCGCGCACGCCTCGCCGCGACGGAGGCAACTGCCTGCCCGGTCGACGACGACGTGGTCCTCGCGGTCCGGGGACTCCGCGTCGGCTACCCCACGCCGGACGGTCAGGTCCGCGAGGTCGTCCATGGAGTTGACCTCGACCTGCGCCGCGGCGAGATCCACGCTCTGGTCGGGGAGTCCGGGTCGGGCAAGTCCCAGATCGCCTTCTCCACCCTCGGCATCCTGCCCGCCGAGGCGCTGATCCTCGGCGGCAGCGTCCGGCTCGACGGTGAGGACCTGCTCGCCGACCCGCAGCGGATGGCGGCGGCTCGCGGTCGGCGAATGGGCTACGTCCCGCAGGAGCCGATGTCCAACCTCGACCCGAGCTTCACCGTCGGCAGGCAGCTCGCCTACGGGTTGAAAGCGTCGACCTCGCTCAGCGACGCCGACGTCCGGCAGCGCATCGTCGACCTGCTCAACCGGGTCGGGATCACCGATCCTGAGCGGGTGATGGGCCTTTACCCCCACGAGATCTCCGGCGGCATGGCGCAGCGGGTGCTCATCTGCGGCGCGGTCGCCGCCGACCCGGACATCATCATTGCCGACGAACCGACCACAGCCCTCGACGTCACTGTCCAGGCCGAGGTGCTCGAATTGCTGCGGGAACTCAGCGAGGAGCGCGGTCTGGCCATGCTGCTGGTGACCCACAACCTCGGTGTCGTCGCGGACTTGTGCGACACCGTCAGTGTGATGAAGGACGGCATCATCGTCGAACTCGCCGGCGTCGACCAGATCTTCGAAGCGCCTCAGCAGGACTACACCCGCGAGCTGCTGCAGTCGTCTCGCCGCGTCGAGCTTTTGGAGGTATCGTGACCACCCCCGTGAACCGGACGGCGCCCAGCACGGACCCGATCCTGCAAGTCAAGGACCTCGAGGTCACGTTCCGTGGCCGAAGGGGCAAGCAGGCTCACGTCATCAAAGGCGTCTCCTTCGACCTGTCGGCCGGGGAGACGCTGAGCCTGGTCGGAGAGTCCGGATCCGGCAAGACGACCATCGGCCGCGCCATCCTCGGGCTGGCGCCGGTCACCGGCGGGGCGATCACCTTCCGCGGACAGACGATCAGCAACGTCTCCCGGAAGCTGCGCCGCGAGCTCGCCACCGACATCCAGGTCGTCTTCCAGGACCCATACTCCTCGCTCAACCCGTCGATGACGATCGAGACCATCCTGGTCGAGCCGCTGCAGGCGGTCGGCGTGGAAGGCGGCCGGCACCGGGTCCGAGATCTTCTCGAGGCAGTCGGGTTGCCGAAGGACGCCGGGAGCCGCTACCCGCGGGAGTTCTCCGGCGGCCAGCGCCAGCGGGTGGCGATCGCCCGGGCGCTCGCGATGAACCCGGCAGTTGTTGTCTGCGACGAGCCCACTAGTGCGCTGGACGTCACCACCCAGGCCCGTGTGCTGACCCTGCTCGAAGAGCTCCAGAAGGCGACCGGTGTGGCCTACCTGTTCATCAGTCACGACCTAGGCGTAGTCAATGACATCAGCGACCGGATTGCCGTGCTCTTCCGGGGCGAGATCGTCGAGATCGGCGAGGCGAAGCAAGTCGCCTTGGCCCCCAGGAACCAGTACACCCGCGAACTACAGATGGCGGCGCCCATTGCCGATCCGAAGAAGCAGCGGGCACGTCGCAGGGAGCGACTGGCGCTACTCGCCGCCGGCCCGCACGAGGTAGGGATCGCCCCGCTTGCGCCCGCCTGAGTCGCCATGATCATGAGTCACCACGACTACCGCGATGCCGGTTTGCCCGCCGACGTGCGAGCCGACCTGTTGGCGCGCGAGATGACAGTCGTCGAGAAGTGCCATCAGCTGACGTCCGTTCCGGCATGGTGGCTGACGCTCGCTGATGGCGCGGATCCCGAAGGCATTGGGGACCTGCTGGAGAAGGCGCCCGGACACGTGAGTAACTTCGCGGTGGACGACCCAGCGCAGATGGCTGAGATCGTCGGGCGGATCCAACGGACCGCCGTCGAGCGGACCCGGCTAGGTGTGCCCATCCTCTTCCACGCCGAGGCGCTGAACGGCTACATGTCGGGCGGTCACGTCGTGTTCCCGACCGCGATCGGTCTCGCGGCGAGCTGGAGCGCGGATC
>JBKPAB010000231.1:0-34866 GCA_046726195.1 Actinomycetota bacterium | reverse complement strand
GCACCGGCCCGCTCGCTGCGAGCAACCAGTACTCCCTATTGCCTCGCCGACTTGACCACAGCAGTGGCTCCAGCAACGTTTTCATCACCCACTCAGACGACCGATCGACCCTATGGGTTCAGCTTGTCAGCCGAAGTCGGTGGCGCGTCGGAATCCCCCCTTCGGCGATGCCCAATCCGCCTGCCGACGGAACCGACGGCCATTAGGCTCGCAGGCGTGAGAAACGGGCTGCGATGAGGGTCCGAGCCGGCGTTGCCGCCGGGCATCCGTCGACTGCGCGCGCGGGGGCTGACATCCTCTCTCGTGGCGGCAGCGCCGTCGATGCTGCTGTCTCGATGATGCTTGTCAGCTGTGCCGCGGAGATGATCTTCACCGGACTTGGTGGCGGTGGTTATGCGACGGTCTACGACGCTGCAACAGCCCAGGTGCGCTGTCTGGACTTCTTCGTCACTGTCCCCGGCCTCGGGGGCAAGCTTCCCAGTCCGGCCACCTCGATCGAGGTGATCTTCATCGGCCAGCACGTGCCCTACGAGATCGGACCGGCGACGGTTGCGGTGCCCGGGATTCCAGCGGGAGCTCACCATCTGTGGCAACGCTGGGGCCGGTTGCCCTGGTCCACAGTGACCGCCGCTGGCCTGGAGGCCTCGTACGGAACGCCATTCCCAGCGATGCATGCGCGGGTGTTGCCCCGGGTTGCCCCTGCGATGTGTGTCGGGGAGGGGATTGAGGTCTATCAGCGTCCCGATGGCGCCCTGCTGCGCGCGGGCGACCCGTTACGGCATCCTGATCATCACCGAGCTTATGAGCTTATGCTGCGGGATCCCCGCGCGTTCTACCACGGTGCGTACGCCGACGCGCTGGTCGTCGCCGTCTCCGATGGAGGCGCCTTGAGCCAGGAAGACCTCGACGCCTACCACGTCATAGAGTCGGCGCCCCGAACTGTCCGGGTGAACGACTTTACGGTGCACGCCCGCGGTAATGATCTTGATGATCTGCTTGGCACCATGGAGCGGGTAGCCCCGGTGGTGCACGGCGATCCGACAACTGATGCAGCATCGGCAGCCGCGCTGGTCGATGCCTTGCGAGCACCGAGCAAGCGGGCCGAGACCACCAACATCGTTGCCGTGGATGAGCACGGCAACGGCTGCGTGATCACCACCAGCCTTGGCCTGGGATCCGGAGTCTGGGTGCCGGGCTACGGCGTACACCTCAATTCGATGTTGGGTGAAGGGGAGCTGGTGAGAGGGTTGGTGCACCCTGGTACCCGAATGGGCTCGATGATGTCCCCGCTAATCGCGCTGGATGATCATGGACAGCTAGCCGCCATCGCGGGCGCAGCGGGCGGCAGCCGGATTCGCCCTGCCTTGGTGCAGTGCGTGCTCCGAATGTTGCGCGGCGCTGCACCTCAGGAGGCCATCGACGCACCTCGACTTAACGCCCTCCCGGATCTGGTGAGGCTGGAGCCCGGGTTCTTCTCTCATGTCATCCAGTGGCTGGAGACGAACGGATACAAGATCGCGATCGCCGACCACCGCGACCCGTATTTCGGGGGCGTGTCGGCTCTCAGCCCGCTCGGCGGAGGAGCCGATCCTCGCCGCAGCGGATTCGTGATCATGTTGTGAACGAAACCTGGGTTAACCCAGCTTCCCGGCACTCTGCACACGTTGCAGAGTGTGCAAACCGTCAGCAAGCTGGGTTAACCTAGGTTTCGTTCGCTGCCGCTTTGGCGTCCATTAGGGTCGAGCGGTGACGATCCCCTCCGCGACCTACCGCCTGCAGCTCAATCGCGGATTCACCTTGCAGGATGCGGCCGGAGCGCTCGGCTACCTCAGGGCGCTGGGAGTGGGTGCGGTATACCTCTCACCGATACTGCAGTCGACGAGCGGCTCAGATCATGGGTACGACACCACAGACGTCTCCCGCGTTGATCATGATCGGGGCGGCGAGGCGGGGCTGCAACAACTTATGACCAGCGCTCAGTCGGCGGGCCTTGGCGTGATCATTGACATCGTGCCGAATCATCTCGGCATCGAGCATCCGATCCAGAATCCAGCTTGGTGGGACGTGCTACGCCTCGGCCAAGATTCGCCGTACGCCGCGTGGTTCGACATCGACTGGAGCCGGGGTCGCATCCTTCTGCCGGTGCTAGGTGATGATCCTGAGCTGACCGTGGTGGACGACGAATTGCGCTACTTCGACCGCCGGTTTCCACTCGCCCCCGGCACGTGGTCTGAAGGCGACGATGTCGCTGCAGTGCATGATCGGCAGCATTACGAGCTGGTGCACTACTCGCGCGGAAACACCGAACTCAACTACCGCAGGTTCTTTGCGATTACCACACTCGCCGGGGTGCGGGTCGAGGATCCGGTCGTCTTCGCCGCGACCCATGCGCTGGTACGGGACTGGTGCGAGGGGGGCCTGACCGGGCTGCGCATCGATCACCCGGACGGCCTGCGTGATCCGCTGGGGTACCTGCGCCGGCTGCGATCATTTGCCTCCGAGCAGTGGATCACAGCCGAGAAGATTCTCGAGCCGGGAGAAGAGCTGCCAAAAACCTGGCCGGTTGCCGGTACCACCGGATACGACGCAATGCGGGAGGTGAACGGCGTCTTCATTGATCATGATCATGAGCCGGAGTTCACCGCGCTCTATCAGCGACTGACCGGGGACTACGGCACGATTGGTGATCACATCGAGGCTGGCAAGCGCTTGGTCGTAAGCACTCTGCTTCCAGCCGAGGTCCGACGAATGGCGGCATTGGTCCCGGAAATTCCGGATGCAAGCGCGGCGCTGGCTGAGGTGGCGATTGCCTTTGAGGTCTATCGCTCCTACCTTCCAGAGGGCGTTGCAGATCTTGATCATGCTCTAGCGACGGCCGCACGGCGTTGCCCAGAGCTGGGCACTGCCCTTGATCAACTCAGTCCACGACTCCATGATCATGGTGATGATCTCGCCCTGCGCATGCAGCAACTGAGTAGCGCTGCGATGGCCAAGGGTGTCGAGGACACTGCCTATTACCGGTACTCCCGATTCATTGCCCTTAACGAGGTGGGCGGCGATCCGGCACAGTTCGGCATCCCGCTACAGGATTTTCACACCCTGCAGGGCTTGCGACTGGAGCGATTGCCCAGTTCCATGACAAGCCTGTCAACCCACGACACCAAGCGTGGTGAGGATGTGCGCGCTCGGCTGGCCGTGCTCTCCGAGATTCCCCAGGCCTGGGCTGATTTCGCCGAGTTGTTCTTGGGCATGACCGCAATACCGAATGCGCTATTCGGGTATTTCCTCGCGCAGACGCTGGTCGGCACCGGACCGATCGAGCCTGCCCGGATGCACGGGTACGCCGAAAAGGCCGCGCGGGAGGCGAGCGATGGTACGACCTGGACCACGCCAAAGGCAGCGTACGAATCCGCGGTGCATGGGGCGGTTGACGCCGCGTATCACCATCCCAGGCTGCGCTCCGCGTGGAACAAGATCAACAGGCTGATCACGGCCCCCGGGTGGTCCAATTCGCTTGGTCAGAAGCTCGTTCAGCTGACCATGCCCGGCATTCCGGATGTCTACCAGGGAACCGAGCTGTGGGATGACTCGCTGGTGGATCCGGACAACAGACGACCAGTTGACTTCGCCGAACGCGCTCGGCTGCTCGAATCGCTTTCCGATGCTGCGCCCGACATCGATGGAACTGGTGCGGCGAAACTCTGGATCACCCGGCAAGCACTTCGGCTACGACGCAGCCATCCAGACTGGTTCAGCAGCTACCAACCGATCATGGCGAGTGGTCCCGCGAGTGATCATCTGATCGGCTTTGATCGCGGCGGGATGATCACGCTGGCCACACGACTGCCGATTGGTCTCGCCGCCGCTGGTGGCTGGCGAGACACGACCGTGCAGATAGCCCGCCCCTCTCTCGATGTGCTGACCGGCCGCCGCTGGGGCGGAATCGTCGCTCTCGACGACCTGTTCGTCTCCTACCCGGTTGCGCTACTAGCGCCGGACTCCGCTATTCAAGGACGAACGTCACCAGCAGGTTGACCCGGTAGGCAACGATCTGGCCGTTCTGCACGTCGACCGACTGCTCCTTGACCCAGGCCGAGGTGACATTGCGCAGCGTCGCATTGGCACGGTCAAGGCCAACTTTTACGGCATCTTCGAAACCGGTGTCGGATCTGGCGCTGATCTCCGTGACGCGTGCGACTGTGCCTGCCACGATGACCTCCTAGTGTCGAGAGTGATCAAATGATCCTGCTGAGGACCATCTAACTCCTGCCGCGACTTGTCAGGGAACCCTCTTAGAGCGACGAAACCCCGGACTTCGGCCGAAGTCCGGGGTCCAGTCTGCTGATATTGATCGAGGTCGGCAGCGCCTACTTGATGATCTTGGTCACGCGGCCGGCGCCGACGGTACGCCCTCCTTCGCGGATGGCGAACTTCAGCTCCTCCTCCATGGCGATCGGCTGGATGAGCTGAACCGACATGTCTGTGTTGTCGCCTGGCATCACCATGTCGGTGCCCTCTGGAAGGTTCACCACACCGGTCACGTCAGTCGTACGGAAGTAGAACTGCGGACGGTAGTTGTTGAAGAACGGCGTATGCCGGCCGCCCTCCTCCTTGGACAAGACATAGACGCGAGCCTGGAACTCGGTGTGCGGGGTCGTGGTGCCGGGCTTGATGACCACCATGCCGCGCTCCACGTCCTCACGCTTGGTACCACGCAGCAGCAGACCCACGTTCTCGCCAGCCTGGCCCTCGTCAAGCAGCTTGCGGAACATTTCCACGCCGGTAACCGTGGTGGTCTGCTTGGTTGGGCGGATGCCGATGATCTCGACGGGTTCCATGACTTTGACCACGCCGCGCTCGATGCGACCGGTGACCACGGTGCCGCGACCAGTGATGGTGAAGACATCCTCGACGGGCATGAGGAACGGCTTGTCGATCTCGCGGATCGGCTGGGGGATGTAGTTGTCGACCGCATCCAGCAGCTCCATCACTGACTCGCTCCACTTCGGGTCACCGTTCAGTGCTGGCAGCGCCGCGACCCTGATGACCGGAAGGTCGTCGCCCGGGAACTCGTACTCGCTGAGCAGCTCGCGGACCTCGAGCTCGACCAGTTCCAAGATCTCCTCGTCATCGACCATGTCGCACTTGTTGAGGGCGACCACGATCGCAGGTACGCCGACCTGGCGGGCCAGCAAAACGTGCTCGCGGGTCTGTGGCATCGGGCCGTCAGTGGCGGCGACCACGAGGATGGCACCGTCCATCTGAGCAGCACCGGTGATCATGTTCTTGATGTAGTCAGCGTGACCCGGGCAGTCCACGTGCGCGTAATGCCGCTTCTCGGTCTGGTACTCCACGTGCGCGATCGAGATGGTAATACCGCGCTGGCGCTCCTCGGGCGCCTTGTCGATCTGCTCGAACGCCGAGACCTGGTTCAGCGTCGGGAATTTGTCGTGCAGCACCTTGGTGATCGCCGCGGTCAGGGTGGTCTTTCCGTGGTCGATGTGCCCGATGGTGCCGATGTTGACGTGCGGCTTTGTCCGCTCGAACTTCGCCTTTGCCACTGAGGCTCCTCCTGGATGTAACGCCACGCCGGTCGCGTGGCGTTGGTTCTTGGGTTACTGGTCAGTTGGCCGGTTTGACCCGGCCCAAGTTTTGTGGACGATTCCGCTTAGGTCAAACGCAATGTGGGTGATGTCATTCCCCCCGTGCTTTCTGAATGATCTCGTCAGCGATGTTCTTGGGTGTCTCGGCGTAGGAGTGGAATTCCATCGTGTACGACGCCTGACCCGAGGTCTTGGACCGCAGGTCGCCGACATATCCGAACATCTCCGACAACGGCACCAGCGCCTCGATCACCTTGTTGCCATGGCGATCGTTCATTGCCTGGACGTGGCCGCGCCGCGCATTAAGGTCCCCGATTACGGTGCCAAGGTAAGCCTCGGGCGTCGTAACCTCGACCGCCATCACCGGCTCCAGCAGCGCTGGATCTGCCCGACGGGCTGCCTCCTTGAACGCCATCGAGCCGGCGACCCGGAAGGCGAGTTCAGAGGAGTCGACATCGTGATAGGCGCCATCGATCAAGCTGACCTTGATGTCATCCACTGGATAACCGGCCAAAATGCCAAATTGCATGGCGTCCTGAACGCCTTCGTCGACCGCCGGGATGTATTCCTTGGGGATGCGACCACCAGTGATCTGGTTGACGAACTCATAACCCGATCCCGCAGGTAACGGCTCCACATTGATGATCACCTTGCCGTACTGGCCGGAGCCACCCGACTGCTTCTTGTGGGTGTATTCGACCTTTTCAACGGGCCGACGCAGCGTCTCGCGATAGGCCACCTGCGGCTTGCCGATATTGGCCCCGACCCGGAACTCCCGCTTCATTCGATCGATCAAGATCTCCAGGTGCAGCTCACCCATCCCGGCGATGATCGTCTGGCCCGTCTCGTCGTCGGTGTGGACCCGGAACGTCGGGTCCTCCTCCGCCAGTCGCTGGATCGCCATGCCCAGCTTCTCCTGGTCGGATTTGGTCTTGGGTTCGATCGCCTGCTCGATCACCGGTGCCGGGAAGTCCATCGACTCCAAGACCACGGGATTGCTCACCTCGCTCAGCGTCTCACCAGTAGTGGTGTCCTTGAGCCCCATTACGGCGACAATCTGGCCAGCGCCAACGGAGGCAATCTCCTGGCGCTTGTTCGCATGCATCTGGTAGATCTTGCCGATCCGCTCGCGCCGTCCCTTGGTCGCATTCAACACGGTCGAGCCGGCTTCCAGCTTGCCGGAGTAAAGGCGGATGTAGGTCAGCCGACCGAGGTGGGGATCGGCCGCGATCTTGTACGCCAGGGCAGCGAAAGGATCTGTGTCGGTGGGATGCCGCTCGATGGTGACAGCGGGGTCGCCCGGCTTGAACCCAATGATGGCCGGAACATCGAGAGGCGAAGGTAGGTACGCGATGACCGCATCCAGCAACGGCTGCACACCCTTGTTCTTGAAGGCGGCGCCACATAGCACAGCGGTGATCTTGGATGCCAGCACAGCACGCCGGATCGAGTCCTGGAGGAGTTCTGGGGTGATCGACTCCTCATCGGTCAGGAATGCCTCCATCATGTGATCGTCGTAATCGGCCACCAGCTCAATCAGTGCATGGCGAGCGTCTTGCGCCTGATCAAGGAGCGCAGCGGGAATCTCCTCAACCGTATAGTCCTCGCCGATCTTGGTCTCACCCCGCCAGGTCAGCGCTCGCATCCTGATCAGGTCGATGACGCCGATGAAGTCAGCCTCAGAGCCGATCGGCAGTTGTACCACAGCGGGCACTGCATTCAGCCGGTTCTTGATGGTCTCGACGCAGTGCTCAAAACTCGCGCCCGTACGGTCCAGCTTGTTGACAAAACAGATGCGAGGCACGCGGTAGCGGTCAGCCTGACGCCAAACAGTTTGACTCTGTGGTTCCACCCCGGCGACGCCGTCGAAGATCGCTACGGCCCCGTCGAGCACCCGCAGCGACCGCTCCACCTCAATGGTGAAGTCGACGTGCCCTGGAGTGTCGATGATGTTGATCTGATGATCTTTCCAATGGCACGTCGTAGCGGCGGAGGTGATGGTGATCCCCCGCTCCTGCTCCTGCTCCATCCAGTCCATGGTCGCCGCGCCCTCGTGCACCTCACCGATCTTGTAGTTGATACCGGTGTAGAAGAGGATGCGCTCGGTTGTCGTCGTCTTGCCCGCGTCAATGTGGGCCATGATCCCGATATTGCGGACCTTGGACAGGTCAGTTTTGATATCGACAGCCATAAAAGGTTCCTGACTTGTCAGCGTCTCAGCGTGCTATAGCCCGCTGAGAGGCTGACAACTCGCCGTAATTACCAGCGGTAGTGGGCGAATGCCTTGTTCGCCTCAGCCATCTTGTGGGTATCCTCGCGGCGCTTAACAGCAGCGCCGAGCCCATTCGATGCGTCCAGAATTTCGTTCATCAGCCGCTCTGCCATCGTCTTTTCGCGACGCTGACGGGCAAAGTGCACCAGCCAGCGCATTGCCAGCGTGGTGGCGCGCGCAGGCTTGACCTCGACCGGCACCTGGTACGTCGCGCCGCCAACGCGGCGGCTCTTGACCTCCAGCGAGGGCCGGACGTTGTCCAGTGCTCGCTTCAGAGTCTGCACCGGATCCACCCCGGTCTTGGTCCGGGTGCCTTCCATCGCGGTGTAGACGATGCTCTGGGCAACTGTTTTCTTGCCGTTCCACAAGATCTTCGATACGAGCTGGCTGACCAGCGGCGATCCGTAGACGGGATCGGCAATCACCGGGCGCTTCGAAGCGGGGCCTTTGCGAGGCATTACTTCTCCTTCTTCGCGCCGTAGCGACTACGAGCCTGCTTGCGGTTCTTCACACCTTGGGTGTCCAGCGAGCCACGGATGATCTTGTATCGGACACCGGGCAGATCCTTCACCCGGCCACCGCGCACCAGCACCATAGAGTGCTCCTGCAGGTTGTGGCCTACGCCGGGGATGTAAGCGGTGACCTCCACCCCGGAGGACAGCCGGACGCGAGCCACCTTGCGCAGCGCGGAGTTCGGCTTCTTCGGGGTCGTGGTGTACACGCGAGTGCACACGCCCCGTCGCTGAGGCGAACCTTTGAGCGCAGGCGTCTTGGTCTTGCTCACCTTGTCCTCGCGGCCCTTGCGGACCAACTGCTGAATTGTGGGCACCGCGTTGTATCTCTTCCCTCGTGTGAGTGATGCGACCCTTCGGAAGTTCCGGCGGGCCAGCGCGCGAACGCCGTCGGCACAAGAAGATATTCCGTGACGTTTCGGGCACACACAAAGTGTCGGGCGAGCCCGAACACAATCGCCAAGGTTAGCTCGTCGCTCACGCTCGGTCAAAAGTCAAACGTGCAACCCCAATCGGGTATTCCCGGCTCCTCGCAAGTGTGAGGCCTCCGGCCGCGCGTACGCTCGCTCAGCTCACGCCCGCGCGAAGCGCGGCCAGCTGAGCGCGGCCTGCCGCAGCGCAGGATCAAGATCATCGCCGGCCTCCAGCAGTCGGGGCAGGAGTGCTCGTTCGGTCGTCGAGGCACGAAAAGCCATAGCGATCGTCACATCGTGATCTGGCTGGTGTATCACCTCAATGGAGTCGCCGGCCCTGATGCTGCCGGCAGTGATCACTCTCAGGTACGCTCCCGGGCGCCCGGCCGCGGTGAATATCCTCGCCCAGCCCTTCTCCCCCACCCAGCCGCGGAATGTTGAGCACGGAATCCGGGGACTCATCACCTGAAGCACTACGTCGCTGCCCACGCGCCAACGCTCACCCAACCGGGCGTCATTAACCTCACGTCCCACCGTTGTCAGGTTATCGCCGAAGAAACCGTTGGGAAGCTTCCGCCCAAGCCGGCGCTCCCACTCGTCGAGGTCCTCTCGCTGGAACGCGTAAACCGCCTGATCATCCCCACCGTGGTGGGTGCCATCGCCGATGAAATCTCCGACCAGCCCACTCCCCAGACCAGTCAGCTTGGGGCCGGGGGCCCGCACCTCCACCCATCCGTCCGCGGGCTGTTTACCAATACCCGTCCACCCGGTCTCCTTGTGCGGGTTGGGTCGCGGGTGGCCCAGATTGACGGAGTCGAGTCTTGCCACCGTGTCAGGTTACGTCGTGGCCGCGGAGGAAGGCCGTGACATCTCGGGCGAATTCCGGCGCAGTGATGAGGCCGTGGCCGCGGTTGGGGTACATGATCAGCTTCCCGCGTGGCAGCCGACACGCCGTCTCCGCAAACATTTCGGGCGTCCAGAAGTAGTCTCGCGCTCCACAAATCACCAGTGTCTCAGTCCGGATATCGCCAAGCCGGTCGCGAACGTTGAAGGCGTCTTCGGCCCGCAGCATGGCGATCGGATCCACCGGATTCTCGATCGTGATGCACTTGGCAGCAACGGTCGCGAGTGGGGTGAGCAAGGCTCGAACCCAGCGGGACCGAACCATACCCGGCATACCATCGACGATCGCCTCAGCCGAAAAACGGCCGGTTGCCTCGATTCCGTGCAGCAGCTCCAGTTGCGCATGCTTGGCAATGCGACCGAGCGCGTACGCCGCGCACGCAACTACCGCCTTGCGCACTACGTCAGGACGGTCGGCGATTAGCTGGAGAGTCAGCGATCCGCCCGTACTATGACCGAGCACATCGACCGGCCTGCCAAAGTGGTCGCGGATGGCCTCAGCATGCTGCTCGGCGACCTCGGCGAAGCTGATATCTGCGGCCATCCCTGGCCAGCGGTTGGTGAAATACACTTCGAAGCCGGCACGGGCCAGCGGGTTCACGGTTCGTAGGGTGAGCGCCCGTTCTAGGCCCTGCTTCGGGTTCCGATGATTTGCGGTGAATCCGCATAAATAGACAAGCGGCTCGCCTCGGCCCGTCGCAAGATACGGTATGCCGCCCCTGAAGGTTCCCTCCCGTACCTCGGTCTTGGCCATGTGCCCATTCTTCTCCGGCGACATTGGACGAGCAGCCAATCAGACTCTGTGTACCTGCTGTGAGCATCTGTGCCTGCCGTATGAATGGAGCCAATCGGGTCAGGGCGGCCGGATCGCCGCTTAAGCCTGGAATTATGCGGGTCGACCACCGTGAAGAAGATCTCGAGAACCATGATCGTGGCCTTGACTACGATCTTCCTCGGCTGCTGCACCGGCGTGGCATGTTAAAACTGGTTGCCGGCGTTGGCCTTGCCGGCGCCGGACTAATCACCCTTGGGGCCTGCGCAGCCGACACCAGTGCGGGCGATACAAACTCCCCGGGGGGTGCACAGACCGCGGACACCACGAACGGCGAGCTTCCCGAGGAGACCAGCGGACCGTTTTCCGGGCGATGGTTCCAATGGTGCAAACGTGCTGAACCAGAGCGGCATCGTACGGCGTGACATCACCTCGAGCTTTGGAACCAGTACAACAAGGGCTGAGGGTGTGCCGCTCGACATAACCATGACCATCAACGACTTCGCCAACAACAACTCCCCGCTGGCCGGCGGCGCTGTCTATGTGTGGCATTGCGACCCCGAAGGCAGGTATTCCCTCTACTCCGAAGGGGTTACCAACGAGAACTACCTGCGCGGCGTCCAGGAGGCCGATGACCGTGGCCAGGTGAGGTTCACCACGATCTTCCCTGCCTGCTACTCGGGCCGCTGGCCACATATCCACTTCGAGGTGTATCCGAGCTGGGCCAAGGCCACCAATAGCGCCAACAAGATCGCCACTTCACAGATGGCATTACCCGAGGCGACTTCCAAAGCGGTCTATGCCACCAGTGGGTATGAACAAAGCCTCGGCAACTTCAGCCGTGTCAGCTTGGACAGCGACAACGTGTTCAGTGACGGATACGACCTGCAGATGCCGACCGTAACGGGCGAGGTGTCCAGCGGCTACCAGCTCATCTTCACCTGCGCTGTCTGACTCAGTGCCCGCTGAAACGCCGATATGTTCCGCTCAGAAACTCTTCCGGCTCAGCGGCATCGTCGCGCTGTAGCCGAATCCGATAACTCAACCGTTCGCCGGCAACGGCAAAACGATGTTCGGTGTTTCCGCGTGGCGTAGTCCTGTGCATGATCAACTCGCCGTCCTGCCAGGCTCCGTGAGCAGGCTGCGGCGGATAGCCGTCGGAGTCGAAGAACCACCAAAGGATCGGCGTCCGTGAAGCCGGAGACATCACATCGCTGCTGTCGATCATGAAAACGCCGTGCCCGGAAAACTCCGCGCGGTCAGCATCCACATGCCGGTAGTCCTGCACGACCACCTGATCACCGACATCGAGCTTGAAGACGATCATGGCCCGAGCTGTGGTTGCCGGAGCCCAGGGTGAGGCGGCCTGTTGCTCGACGCCTGTCCAGTTGCCGAGCATGGGAAGAAACAGTTCACGGAGACTCACGCCCCCTATTGTGGGCTGCTCGCGACACTCGCAGTTAATGCGCGGAATAGACCTCGATGTCGGAGGCCTTGACCGCTGCCCAGACCTCATTGCCGGGCCGCAACTCCAGGTCGGCGACCGCTGCTGGCGTGACCTCGGCCAAGATGCTCGACCTACGGTCGGGCACTTCGCCGATCTCGACGCGTACCCCTTCGCCGTGCGGCTCCAGCGCTACGATCCGCCCCGCCCAGAGATTGCGGGGAGATCCATCGGGACGGTGCACGAACAAGGACACGGTGGCCGGGCGGAAAGCGACGTAGACATCGCCAAATGCCTGCTCTGCCAACTTGACAGAGCCTCCGGTGGGAAGCAGCACTCGATGTCCCTGACCGCGTCCCGCGAGAAGGTTGAGGCCGACCAGCCTCGCCACGTAATCGGTCCTGGGCCGGCGCGCGACCTCCAGCGGCGCACCCTGCTGCACCACTCTCCCGCCCTCGATGACGACCAATCGATCCGTCAGAACCGCAGCGTCGATCGGATCATGGGTCACCAGTAACGTCGCGCCAGGGAAATCGGCCAGATGTCGGCGCAGCTCGGCACGCACCAGCAGATGGGTTTTGGCGTCGAGAGCTGCGAGCGGCTCATCAAGCAGCAGCAATCGCGGCTCGGTCGCAAGGGCACGAGCCAGCGCTACCCGCTGAGCCTGACCCCCGGAGATAGCCGACGGCTTCGTTTTGGCAAGTTCGGCGCTGCCGACACGATCAAGCCACGCCACCGCCCGACGCCGGGCTTCCGGCTTGCCTATTCCCTGGACCAGGGGCCCGAATGCGACATTGTCCAGCACGGTGAGGTGTGGAAACAGCAAGTAGTCCTGAAAAACCACCCCAATGGGCCTCGCGTGCGGCGCTCGATGGATCCCCGACGCGGGCTCGGCCACTAGCCGACCGGCGATCGAAACTCGGCCAGAGGTGAGCGGAATCAAGCCGGCCAACGCTTGCACGGCAGTGGACTTGCCGGCGCCGTTCGGGCCAAGGAGCGCAACCACCTCCCCGGCTCCGATCTGCAGCCCGAGATCCAGCGTGAACTCGCCGCGCCGCACTCCGAGGTCGGCGGACAACTCCGCTACCACCTGCTAACCCAACGATCACGAAGCAGGATGAGTACGGCGACCGAGACCGCGAGCAGAAGTACCGAGAGCAGCAGCGCAGACCCCGGATCGGTCTCCAGCGCTAGGTAGACCTGTAACGGCATGGTGCGAGTGGTGCCCGGGAAGTTGCCAGCGAATGTGATCGTGGCGCCGAACTCACCGAGCGCCCGAGCCCAGGCAAGAACCGCCCCAGCTGCAATACCCGGTCGAATGAGGGGCAAGGTGATCCGGCGAAAAACCGTCACCGGCCGGGCCCCCAGGGTGGCTGCGGCGTCTTCGTACCGCCGGTCGGCCGCACGTAATGCTCCCTCCACCGACAGCACCAGGAATGGCAATGCGACGAAGACCTGAGCCAAGATCACCGCGTACGGGGTGAAGGGGAATGCGAAGCCTGTGAGCTGGTATAGCGGGCGGCCCAGCAGTCCGGAACGGCCCAATACGGTGAACAGGGCGACGCCGCCAACCACCGGCGGCAGCACCAACGGAATCGTGATCAACGCCCGCAACAAGGGGGCAGCACGCAGGCCCGGCCGGGCCAGCAGCCACGCCAGCGGGACACCAAATACTACGACGATGATCATGGAGACCGTGGCGGTGATCATGGAAAGCCGCAGCGCTTGCAAAGCGCTCTCGTCGGTCAACACGCTCCTGGCGTCGCCCCACGGAGCCCGAATCAGGAGACCGACCAACGGCAGCAGCAGGAACAGCATGGCAACCGCGGCTGGCAGCCCAAGCAAGATCGGCACGCCGCTCTGCCACCGACGGGCCGGAGTTGCTGACGCCGTGGTGTTGCGCCTCGCCGAGACAGTGTCGGGCACGATCGTCCCGAGGTCAGGGCCTGGCAAAGCCGGCTCTTTCCAGTACGGCCTGGCCCTCGGGTGACAAGACGTAGTCGACAAAGGCCTGGGCCTCGGCCGGTCGCTTCGAGTCCTTTAGGGCGGCGATCGGATAGCTGTTAACGGCCTGTTGTGCGTGGGGAAACCCAATGCCGTCGACGGTTTCCGCCGCTGCAATAACGTCCGTCCGGTACACCAGCCCCGCGTCGACCTCATCAGAGGAGATCTTCTGCAGGACAGCCTTCACATCTTGCTCCAGTGTGTCGGGCTGGGGAACGATCTTGGCCGCTGCGAAGACCTTGATCGCGGCGGAGCCGCAAGGCACCTGGGGTGCGCACAGGGCGATCCTCTTGCCAGTGTCGGCGAAGTCGTTCAGTCCCTTGATCTTGTGCGGATTGCCTTTTACAACAGCGATTTGGAGGGTGTTGGACGCAAAGCTCGTGGGGTGATTGGCTGCGCCAACATCACTGACGATCTTCATGGTATCTGGGCTCGCCGCCGCGAAGACGTCAGCTGGCGCACCCTGCACGATCTGGGTGGCCAAGGTGGCGCTCGACCCGAAGCTGAAGCTGACCGTGCTGTCCGGATTCTTGGCCTCGAAGTCCTTACCGATCTGGGTGAATGCCTCGGTCAGAGATGCGGCGGCCAGCACGGCAATGGTCCCGCTCGATGAGCCGGCGCCGCTATCACGGGCCATCGGCTGAGTCCCGCCACCGCAGGCCGCCAGCAGGCTGCTGAGGGCTAGGGCAAGTGCAAGCAGCAGCGCGCGTTCTGTCTTCATCGGTCTGGGGGGATCTCCACGACGACATGGGTCGACTTGACCGAAGCCACTGCGAGGACGCCTGGCTCCAGCTTGAGTTCGGTGGCTGCCTCAGCTGACATCAATGACACGACTCGGAATGGTCCGCACTGCAGGTCCACCTGGGCCATTACCGAGTCTTTGACCACCCGAGTCACCAAGCCGGTGAAACGGTTACGGGCACTCTCCACGACTGGGGCGCCTAGCTCAGGTGTGGTCGCGATTTCTTGCGCATGTGCGGCCAGCTCGGCCCCATCGATGGTGGTCGGCCCGCTGGCACTGCTGGCACGCAGTCGGCCGGAATCGATCCAGCGGCGTACGGTGTCGTCCGAGACACCGAGTAGGGAGGCGGCTTGGGCAATCCGATAATGCGGCACGACATCGTATTCTAGTCCGCCAATGCGGATGTCTAGCCAGGTTCGATCCGCGGACTCGGAGACGGAGATTCTGTATCCAGCAAACCTGTGGACGATCACGGCTTGGCGATGTCGGCATGTCGGTGCTGGCTCTTGTGCCTACGACAGAACAGACTTCCTTCTGTGATGTCTGCTCGGGGGAGAGTCATCGTGATCACCGGCGCGATGGCTGCAGGAAAGTCAATTGTGGGCGACCTCCTAGCCATTCGGCTGCCCAAGTCGGTTCATATCCACGGCGACATGTTTCGCCGGATGGTGGTGAATGGTCGCGCGGATATGACTCCTAATCCCAACTCGGAGGCAATCGCTCAGCTCAATCTCCGCTACGACCTGGCGGCCATGGCTGCCGACCGCTGCGCGGAGGACGGCTTCGATGCCATCGTGCAAGACGTGATCTTAGGTAAGGATCTGGCCGACTTCGTGAAACGTATTGCGTCACCGGAGCGGTACCTTGTGGTGTTGTCGCCCAGCCTCTCAGCCGCGGACTGGCGCGAAGAGCAGCGTACGAAGCCCGGATACATCCATCTCTCCCCTGACGCGTTGGACGAAGTGCTGCGCCGGGAGACGACGCAGATCGGCTACTGGCTCGACTGCAGTACCCAAACGCCCGAGGAGACCGTGGACGACATCCTGGCCAATCTGCAGCGGGCGGCCGTCTAGCCCACGGCAAGCCCGCAAGTGCGGGCCACTTGACGCTCGACCAGGCCCGCGGTATCGAAGTGCGTCGGCTGGGTGCTATTCGGCGACGCCCCTCCGTCCCTGTGGACGGAGGGCTACTGGGCGGTGCGAGAACTCCTGCTGGCGGCGATCGCCTTCTTGATTGTGCTCCGGGTCAGCCCGCGTACCCTGGTGAACCATACGGCCGCGTCGAGCGGAGAATGGGGTGGACTCAGCAACCCCAATAGCAAGAAACGGTGAACTAGACACCGATGTCCGCTCACCCATCCAATCCGCGGATGTTCGCCCGCGTCTTAATCGCCCTGTCGGCGCTCCTCGGCCTGATGGCCTGCACGGCTCCGCCCATGTCCGAGCCGGCGACGGATCGAACGGCGGCCAGTCCAGCTGTGGACTATGCGGTGATGGAGAGGGCGATCGAAGACAAGATCAGCTCCGGATCCCTAAGCCTGTCTACTATGAACGCGGTCCTGGTCAGCGTCGATGGTGAAACCAAGGTCGCCCGCTATCGGAACGGAAGCAAGCCTGAGGACGCGTTACATGTCTGGTCGATCACCAAGAGCGTTGCTTCTGCCCTCATCGGGATTGCCATCGATGAAAAGATCATTAGCGAGTTGGATGCGACCCTGCCCGAACTCCTGCCTAGGTACCAGAAGTATCTAACCGCCGACGAGAGGTCGATCACGCTGCGCCAACTGATGTCCATGACGGCCGGCTTCCCACAGGACGAACCTCTAAAGGACCTCCACAAACTCTTCATACAGCGGACCGATCCAATACCGACGATTTTGACAGAAGGCTTAGACCAGCCGCCGGGACATGTCTTCAGTTACTCGAGCCGCAGTTCACATCTGGTCTCCGCCGTGTTGCGGGAAGCGCTGGTTCGAGCCGATCCTGACCATCCACGCACCGTTCTCGAATACGCGCGGGACAAACTCTTCGACCCGCTGGAAATCGACTCCAGTGGAGCGCGAGAGAACCAGGTCTCGTTAAGCGATCCAGCCTACGAGCAGGTGACGCGTTTCGACTGGGCCACTGATGCTATGGGCCTACACTCAGGCTGCTGCCTGCTGCGGCTCCGCCCAGCTGACATGATCAAGTTCGGTGAACTCTATCTTGGCGGCGGCAACTGGCACGGCAAGCAGATCCTGCCCACCGGATGGGTCGAGCAGACGATGACACCCAGTGAGCTGAGCTCTCAGTACGGTCTGATGTGGTGGCTCGACATCGATCAACACGGCCATCCAGCATGGGTAGCCCGCGGCTGGGGAGGGCAGGTCATCGCGGTCGTACCCGAACACCAGCTGGTCGTCGCCGTCGGTTCAGTGCCCACCGAGGAGATGGCGGGAGGAGACCCGTGGCCTTTCGTGAACGAAGTGATCGTGCCTGCGCTTGGATGAAGCATGAGGGGCGGGCCATCCCAGGCCCGCCCCTCGTACTTCGGAGGTCAGCGATAGTCGCCGAGATCGAACTCCTCCAGTGGCACCGCAGCGCCCGACCCTTGACCGAAGTCGTAGTCGAACGAGTCGTATCCCACCATCGAGTACGCCTGGGCCTTCGCCTCCGGAGTCGGCTCGACCCGGATATTGCGGTACCGCTCCAGGCCGGTACCGGCCGGGATCAGCTTGCCCAAGATCACGTTCTCCTTCAGGCCCACCAGCGAATCGGACTTGGCGTGGATCGCAGCATCGGTCAGCACCTTGGTGGTCTCCTGGAAGGACGCTGCTGACAGCCACGACTCGGTTGCCAGCGACGCCTTGGTGATGCCCATCAGTACCGGACGACCAGAAGCCGGAGTGCCGCCCTCGGCGACAACCTGCCGGTTCGCCGCCTCGTAAGCCAGCCGATCCACCAGGTCACCGGCCAGCAGGCTGGAGTCTCCGGACTCAATCACCGTCACCCGGCGCAGCATCTGCCGGATGATGATCTCAATGTGCTTGTCGTGGATTGGGGCGCCTTGGGTCCGGTAGACCGACTGCACCTCATCGACCAGGTGCTCTTGCACCCGGCGGACGCCGAGCACCCGCAGCACATCCTGCGGATCCGGGGTACCCGCGGTCAGCTGCTGGCCAACCTCGACGTGATCGCCGTCCTCGACCAGCAGTCGAGCCCGACGGGACACTGAGAACTCCGCCTCGTCCGATCCATCATCAGGGGTGATGATGATCTTCTTGAGCCGCTCACTGTCCTCGATCTTGACCCGCCCGGTGGCCTCAGCGATCGGCGCCTTGCCCTTGGGCTGACGGGCCTCGAAGAGCTCCACCACACGCGGCAGGCCTTGGGTGATGTCGTCACCGGCCACACCGCCGGTATGGAAGGTCCGCATCGTCAGCTGGGTACCCGGCTCACCAATGGACTGCGCCGCGACTATGCCGACAGCCTCGCCGACATCAACCAGCTTGCCGCTGGCCAGCGAACGGCCGTAGCACATCGCGCAAGTACCGCTCGCCGCTTCGCACGTCAGCACGCTGCGTACCTTGACGGTGGTGATGCCATTGTCGATGAGCAGCCGGATGTTGATGTCACCAAGATCAACTCCAGCCTTCAGCAGTACCTCACCGTCGGGACCGAAGACGTCGGTGGCCAGGGTCCGCGCATACACCGCGGTCTCCACGTGCTCGTCGAGAACCAGGTTGCCCTGGCCATCGTCGACCGCGATCGTTTTGGTCAGGCCGCGTTCGGTACCGCAGTCCTCCTCGCGGATGATCACGTCCTGGCTGACGTCGACCAAGCGCCGGGTCAGGTAGCCGGAGTCCGCGGTACGCAACGCGGTGTCGGCCTGGCCCTTGCGTCCGCCGTGAGTGGAGATGAAGTACTCCAGGACCGACAGGCCCTCACGGAAGTTGGACTTGATCGGCCGCGCGATGATCTCACCCTTCGGGTTGACCACCAGACCACGCATCGCGGCGATCTGGCGCATCTGCACCATGTTTCCGCGAGCACCGGAGTGCACCATCATGTAGATCGGGTTGGTCTTGGAGAAGTTGTTCTCCATCGCCGTACCGAGCCGAGAGGTCGCATCCGTCCAGATCTCGATCAACTCCTGACGACGCTCGTCGTCGGTGATCAGGCCACGCTCGTACTGCTTGTCGATCTTGTTAGCACGATCTTCGTAACTGGCCAGGATCTGCGGCTTGTCTGCCGGGGTCTCGACGTCACCGATGGAGACAGTGACACCCGAGCGAGTTGCCCAGTGGAAGCCCAGGTCCTTGAGCTGATCCAGGCAGTACGCCACCTGGACCTTCGGGTAGCGCTCGGCTAGATCGTTGACGATTTGACCCAGCTGCTTCTTGCCAACCTCGAAGTCAGCGTATGGATAGTCGTCCGGCAACGCTTCGTTGAACAGCGCCCGACCTAGTGTGGTCTCCAGCAGGATGGAACCGTTCGGCGACAGCTCCCGGCCATGAGGCGGCACGATGTCGGTCAGCCGCAGTTTGATCTTGGCCTGCACGGAGAGCTCGCCACGGTCAAAAGCCATTATGGCTTCGGCGACCGACCCGAACGCCCGGCCCTCACCTGCCGCGCCATCGCGCTGCATGGTGAGGAAGTAGGTGCCGATGATCATGTCCTGGGTCGGCATGGTCACCGGGCGACCGTCGGCCGGCTTCAAGATGTTGTTGGTCGACAACATCAAGATCCGGGCTTCGGCCTGGGCTTCCGCGCTCAACGGCAGGTGCACCGCCATTTGGTCGCCGTCGAAGTCGGCGTTGAACGCCGTACAGACCAAGGGGTGGATCTGAATCGCTTTGCCTTCGATGAGCTGCGGTTCAAAGGCCTGAATGCCAAGCCGGTGCAGCGTCGGCGCTCGGTTCAGCAGCACCGGATGCTCGGAGATGACCTCTTCGAGCACGTCCCACACGACGGGGCGCTGGCGTTCCACCATCCGCTTGGCGGACTTGATGTTCTGAGCGTGGTTGAGGTCGTCCAGCCGCTTCATCACGAACGGCTTGAACAGCTCCAGCGCCATCGCCTTGGGCAGGCCGCACTGATGGAGCTTCAGCTGCGGGCCGACCACGATGACCGAACGTCCGGAGTAGTCGACGCGCTTGCCCAGCAGGTTCTGCCGGAACCGGCCCTGCTTGCCCTTCAGCATGTCGGAGATCGACTTGAGGGGGCGGTTACCCGGGCCGGTCACCGGACGGCCGCGCCGGCCGTTGTCGAACAGCGAGTCGACGGCCTCTTGGAGCATGCGCTTCTCGTTGTTGACGATGATCTCGGGTGCGCCCAGGTCGAGCAGCCGCTTCAGCCGGTTGTTGCGGTTGATCACGCGCCGGTATAGGTCGTTCAGGTCCGAAGTCGCGAACCGGCCACCGTCGAGCTGCACCATGGGACGCAGGTCCGGCGGGATGACGGGAACGCAGTCCAGCACCATGCCTGTCGGGCTGTTCTTTGTGGTGAGGAACGCTGAGACGACCTTGAGCCGCTTCAGAGCGCGGGTCTTGCGCTGACCCTTGCCGACCTGGATGATCTCCCGCAACTCGGCGGCCTCGCCCTCGAGGTCGAAGGTCTCCAGACGCTTCTGGATTGCGTCGGCACCCATAGAGCCCGAGAAGTACTTGCCGAACCGGTTCTTCATCTCCCGGTAGAGCACTTCGTCACCTTCAAGGTCTTGCACCTTGAGGTTCTTGAAGCGATTCCACACAGCTTCAAGCCGGTCAAGTTCACGCTGGGCACGATCCCTGAGCTGCTTGACTTCCCGCTCTGCACTCTCACGGACCTTACGCTTGGCGTCTGCCTTGGCACCCTCGGCTTCCAGCGCGGCCGTGTCCTCCTCGAGTTTCCTCATCCGGTTCTCAATGTCGGAGTCACGGCGAGCCTCGATCTGCTTACGCTCAACGTCGATCTTGGCCTCGAGTGACGGCAGGTCGCGCTGGCGGGCTTCCTCGTCGACTGAGGTGATCATGTACGCCGCAAAGTAGATAACCTTCTCCAGGTCCTTCGGGGCGACATCGAGTAGGTAACCGAGGCGGGACGGCACACCTTTGAAGTACCAGATGTGGGTGACCGGAGCGGCTAGCTCGATGTGGCCCATCCGCTCACGGCGGACCTTGGAGCGGGTGACCTCAACGCCGCACCGTTCGCAGATGATGCCCTTAAAGCGCACCCGCTTGTACTTGCCGCAGTAGCACTCCCAGTCCCGAGTGGGACCGAAGATCTTCTCGCAGAACAGGCCATCACGCTCCGGCTTCAGGGTCCGGTAGTTGATGGTTTCCGGCTTCTTCACCTCACCGTGTGACCACTTACGAATCTCGTCGGCGGTGGCCAAGCCGATGCGGATCTCGTCGAAGAAGTTCACGTCGAGCATTCTTTGTTTATCTCTCTTCTCTCACTAACGCGATATCTCAAGTTGTCAATCGATTGAGCCCTTCACCCTCCGACTTGTCAGAACTGAGCCGCGCTATTGCGCTGCTGGATTCTGACAAGTCGGCGTAAAGGAGAGGCATCAGACTTCTTCGACCCCGCCAAGGGAGTCGCCGGGGCGACGGGACAGGTCGATGCCGAAGTCTTCAGACGACCGATAATCGTCCTCAGAATCCCGCAACTCGACTTCTGTGCCATCGCTTGACAACACCTCAACGTTGAGGCATAGCGATTTCATTTCCTTGACCAGCACCTTGAAGGACTCCGGGATGCCGGGCTCGGGGATGTTCTCGCCTTTGACAATGGCCTCGTAGACCTTCACGCGGCCTGGGACGTCGTCGGACTTGATCGTCAGCAGCTCCTGCAGCGCCCATGCCGCGCCGTACGCCTCGAGTGCCCAGACCTCCATCTCGCCGAACCGCTGACCGCCGAACTGCGCCTTACCACCCAGCGGCTGCTGGGTGATCATCGAGTACGGTCCGGTCGAGCGAGCGTGGATCTTGTCATCCACGAGGTGGTGCAGCTTCAGCATGTAGATGTAGCCAACGCCGACAGGATCCGGGAACGGTTCACCAGAGCGACCGTCGAACAACCGGGCCTTGCCCTCTGCGTTCACCAGCCGGATGCCATCTCGGTTCGCATGGGTGTGGCCGAGCAGCCCGGTGATCTCTTCCTCTGTGGCCCCGTCGAAGACCGGGGTTGCAACCTTCACGTTGCCGCCCGTCTTGGCCATACCAACGTCGCGCAACCGATCAGCCCAGCGTGCTTTGACGCCGTCGATTTCCCAGCCCTGCTTGGCGACCCAGCCAAGGTGGGTCTCCAACACCTGCCCGACGTTCATCCGGCTCGGCACACCTAGCGGGTTGAGCACAATGTCGACCGGCGTGCCGTCCTCGAGGAAAGGCATGTCCTCGATCGGCAAGATCTTGGAGATAACGCCCTTGTTGCCATGCCGTCCGGCGAGTTTGTCACCGTCCTGGATCTTGCGCTTCTGGGCCACATAGACGCGGACCAGCTGGTTGACACCAGGCGAAAGCTCATCATCGGCATCGCGATCGAAGACGCGTACCCCAATGACCGTGCCGGATTCGCCGTGTGGCACCTTGAGCGAGGTGTCGCGTACCTCGCGCGCTTTCTCGCCGAAGATCGCGCGCAGCAAACGCTCCTCCGGAGTCAGTTCGGTCTCGCCCTTCGGGGTCACCTTGCCAACCAAGATGTCGCCAGTCGAAACTTCGGCGCCGATCCGGATGATCCCGCGTTCGTCAAGATCAGCCAACATCTCCTCACTGACATTGGGGATGTCGCGGGTGATCTCTTCAGCGCCTAGCTTGGTATCACGAGCGTCGACCTCGTGCTCCTCGATGTGAATCGAGGTAAGCACGTCGTCCTGAACCAGCCGCTGGCTCAGGATGATTGCGTCTTCGTAGTTGTGACCCTCCCATGGCATGAATGCCACCAACAGATTCCGACCCAGGGCCATCTCGCCGTGATCGGTACAGGGTCCGTCGGCCAGCGGCATTCCTTTCTCGATCCGCTGTCCCTCGGTCACCAACGGGCGCTGGTTGATGCAGGTGCCCTGGTTTGAGCGACGGAACTTGCTGAGCCGATAGGTCTTGAACGTGCCATCATCCTGCGTGACGTCGATCAGATCCGCGCTCACCGATGTAACCACGCCGCCCTTGGTTGCCACCGTCACATCACCGGCATCCACTGCGCCGCGGTATTCCATGCCGGTGCCCACGAATGGAGCCTCCGATTGGATGAGCGGCACCGCCTGGCGCTGCATGTTCGATCCCATCAGCGCGCGGGAAGCGTCGTCGTGCTCCAGGAAGGGGATCATCGCTGTCGCGACCGACACCATCTGGCGCGGTGACACATCCATGTAGTGCACCTCGTTGGGCGGCACTGTGTCGACCTCGCCATGGCGCTTGCGGACGAGCACCCGATCCTCGATAAAGCGGCCCTTGTCGTCGAGCTTGGCATTCGCCTGCGCTGTGACGTAACGGTCCTCTTCGTCGGCTGTTAGGTAGTCGATCTGATCGGTGACGTGGCCCTTCTGCACCTTGCGGTAGGGGGTCTCGACAAACCCGAAAGCGTTCACCCGCCCGAACGAGGCGAGAGAACCGATCAGGCCGATGTTTGGGCCCTCAGGGGTTTCGATTGGACACATCCGGCCGTAGTGCGAGGGATGCACATCACGGACTTCCATGCCGGCCCGATCCCGGGACAGACCACCCGGACCAAGAGCAGAGAGCCGCCTCTTGTGCGTGAGGCCAGCAACAGGGTTGGTCTGATCCATGAACTGGGACAGCTGCGAGGTACCGAAGAACTCCTTCAGTGCCGCAACGACCGGCCGAATATTGATCAGCGTTTGTGGTGTGATGGCCTCGACATCCTGAGTGGTCATCCGGTCCCGCACCACACGCTCCATACGGCCGAGTCCGGTACGCAGCTGGTTCTGGATCAGCTCACCGACCGTACGCAACCGGCGGTTCCCGAAGTGGTCGATGTCGTCCTCTTCGACGAGCAGCTCGCCGCGCGGGGAGTCGAGAGTCTCCTTACCCTCGTGCAGCGCGACCACGAAGTGGATAGCGGCGACGATGTCATCGATCGTGAGCACCGTACGATCGAACGGCAGCTCCAAACCCAGCTTCTTGTTGATCTTGTAGCGGCCGACCTTGGCCAGGTCGTAGCGCTTGGGGTTGAAGTAGTAATTTTCCAGCAATGCTTGGGCCGCTTCGCGAGTAGGTGGCTCGCCGGGGCGCAGCTTGCGGTAGATATCGAGCAGCGCCTCGTCTTGGGTCGTGGTGTGGTCCTTCTCCAGCGTCAGCCGCATCGACTCGTAGTCCCCGAACTGCTCGAGGATCTGCGCGTCGGTCCAGCCAAGCGCCTTGAGCAGCACAGTGACGTTCTGCTTGCGCTTGCGGTCCAGACGGACTCCGACCATGTCCCGCTTGTCGATTTCGAACTCAAGCCAGGCGCCGCGCGACGGGATGATCTTGCAGGTGAAGATGTCCTTGTCTGAGGTCTTGTCGGTGGTCTGCTCGAAATAGACGCCCGGTGAGCGGACCAGCTGGGAGACAACGACCCGCTCCGTGCCATTGATAACGAAGGTGCCCTTGTCGGTCATCAAGGGGAAGTCGCCCATGAAGACCGTCTGGCTCTTGATCTCGCCAGTCTCGTTGTTCATGAACTCGGCCGTGACGAAAAGGGGCGCGGCGTAGGTGACATCGCGCTCCTTGCACTCGTCGACGGTGTTCTTCGGAGGCTCGAACCGGTGATCGCGGAATGACAGCGACATGGTGCCGGAAAAGTCCTCGATGGGAGAGATCTCCTCGAAGATCTCCTCGAGCCCGGACTTGGTGTTGATGTCAGTGCGGCCCTGGTCCAACGCGGTCTCGACGCGGTCACGCCATGCGTCGTTGCCAATTAGCCAGTCAAATGAATCGATCTGCAGATCGAGCAGATATGGGACTTCCATGGGTTCGGCGATCTTCGCGAACGAGATCCGGCCGGTAGGTGATAAAACTTTGGTCTTCGAGGTTGTGCGCGAGGCGGCCAACTCGTGTGTCCTTCCGAAGGCTCGCAGTGGAGGAGCAAAGTGCTTCTGCGCATGCTGAACGACCCGTGTCAAGGTAAAACGGGTCGGCAGATGGCGAGGGCAAACCCCCAATATAGACGCTGATACGCCGATAGTCAAGAACGAGGCGCAGCACAAACTAGAGCAGTCAAATCTGGACTGCCTTGAACAGAGATCATACTCCTCGACGGCTGCGTGACAAGGGGCAATACAGCGACTTTCGGCACCACTTGATCTGTCGCCCTTGGGCCTGATCAGCCAGGACCTTCGACCCTCGCAGCAGGGGAGGCGGGTCACTTGACTTAAGGTGCACTGACCAAGGGGCTGAGAGGAAGACTGCAGGGAGGCAATAACCAATGGCACAGCAGAGATCCACCAACGATGAGTCCACCGGCGAGTTTCGGGCACTCAGTCCCGCTCGCTGCCAGGAGCTGCTCGAGAGCCAGACCATTGGTCGCGTCGCATGGCAGGCCGCGGACGGTCCGCAGATCCTGCCGGTGACCTATGCCTGGTATCAGGGAACGATCATCTTCCGAACTTCCCCCTACGGGGTGCTGTCAGAACTGATCCGACCGACCGAAGTGGCGATGGAGATCGATGAGATTGATCAGCGAAACCACGGGGGATGGAGCGTCGTTGTACAGGGCCGGGCACAAGGGGTGGCTGAGCCCGAGCAACTGGAGAACATGTGGGCCGCGGGAGGCGTCGTGCCCTGGGCGTCCGGAGTCAGAAACGTGTTCATCCAGATCACTCCGCATCGCGTAACTGGTCGTGTTGTGGCGGCACGGCCTCGGTAACCCGCCGCCCGCAAAGCCCGGGCATCGCACATCTACGGTGATGATCAACGGTGAAACCGGTTGCGAAACTGGGAATTTGGTCCTGATTTTATTGGGGATCGGTTCAAACCCCTACCAACTTGATCACAAACGGCGCACAATCTAGATGAAGGGATGGGCGGAACTCGAGGAGTTGATCATGCCAACGTTCGGTGGTCACGTGTCGCCAGGCGAGCGGCTGCGCAGACTCTCGCCGCACGAGTGCAAGGCCTGGCTCTGCAGCCATCATGAAGGCCGGTTGGGATACCAGTCCGGCCGCGGTCACCGCCAAGTCGTGGTCTCCTATTCAGTCGCCGACGATCAGATCTTGGTCAAGCTGCCTGACTACAACGACATCGTGCGTTATGCCCCTGGCTCTCAAATCAGCCTCGATGTTGACGGCGGTACGGCGGCCGCTCATCGCGAGACCGTCATCGTGACCGGTACCGCCGCCCTCGCCGATAGTGGCCAACGACCCCTGATCGACCAGGCCGCATTTGCAGAGGACTGGCCTTCTGACGTACGGACTTCGATCATCTGCTTACCTCTGAACACCGTCGAAGGCTTCGAACTCAGAGACCCATGAGCCCACCCACCCCCCTCCTCCCCCTCCGGAAGTGGTCACGGACGACACAAATCGTGAGATTCGTGACCACTCTCTGGGGATGATCGGGGTATGACCTCAGCCAGGTGGACCGCGGCCGACCTGCCGGCCCAGACGGGGCGAGTTGTCATCGTCACCGGTGCCAACAGCGGAATCGGACTTCCTACCGCGCGGGCGCTGGCGGAGGCTGGCGCTCACGTAGTGCTTGCGGTGCGCGACACTGCCAAAGGTGAGGCCGCTCTCGAGTCAATTCCAGGCGACTGCGAGGTACGCCGCCTTGATCTCGCTGACCTGGCATCGATCCGCGCGTTCGCGGAAGGGTGGCGGGGCGAGATCGATGTACTGATCAACAACGCGGGGGTGATGCGAACACCCGAGAGGCGTACGGCGGATGGTTTCGAGCTGCAGATCGGGACGAACCACCTCGGCCACTTCGCCCTGACGAACCTGTTGCTGCCACAGGTGACGGATCGTGTCGTTACCGTCGCCTCAGGAGCCCACCGCGGCGGCTCGATCGCGCTCGACGACCTCAACTGGCGACGGCGCACCTACCGGCCGTGGTCGGCCTACCAGCAATCGAAGTTGGCCAATCTGCTGTTCACCCTCGAGCTACAGCGGCGGCTGACCGCTGCGGGCTCATCGGTCCGGGCGCTTGCTGCCCATCCTGGTTACGCGGCAACCAATCTTCAGTTCCGCAGCGAGAGTCGGCTGGCAGACCGGGTTATGGCAATCAGCAATCGACTTCTCGCACAGACCGATGAGGCCGGAGCGCGTCCGATCTTGTTCGCTGTAAGCCAGGATCTGCCTGGCGCGAGTTACGTCGGTCCGGACGGCTTGTTCGAACAGCGTGGTTATCCCACGTTGGTCGGCCGCACAGCCGCCGCCTCAGATGTGGAGATGGCAAAACGGCTGTGGGCGCTCTCCGAGGAGCTGACCGGGGTGGAGTTCCCCCGCTCTCACTTGTAGGAGACGGTGGCGCCGGCGGCTTCGAGGGCCTCGCGAGCCTTATCGGCGGTCTCCTTGTTGACCTTCTCCAGAATCGGCTTGGGGGCAGCCTCAACAAGGTCTTTGGCCTCCTTGAGACCGAGACTGGTGAGCGAACGAACCTCCTTGATCACCTGGATCTTCTTATCGCCGACCGCATCGAGGATGACATCGACTTCATCGCTGCCCTCTTCTTCGACCACGCCGGTTTCGCCCCCGGCGGCGGCCGGAGCGGCTGCGGCGACGGCGACCGGAGCAGCGGCAGTCACCCCGAATGTGGTCTCGAATTCCTTGATGAACTCGCTGAGCTCGATCAAGGTCAACTCCTTGAAGGCGTCAAGGAGCTCTGTAGTGCTGAGCTTCGCCATTGATGGCTTCCTTCCTAGTTCTCTTCCGTAGCTGCGGGTGATGCCACTTGGGCAGCAAGTTCTTCGTTGGATGGCTCGCGGGTGGTGTCGGGTTCGCGCGCGAGAAGTGCCGGGTTCTCAGCAGCAGCCGTCTCCAGGGCGGCGAACAATCGAGCCGCTTCGGATAGCGGAGCAGACACCAGCGATATGGCCTGCTGCAGCACCCCTTGCAGGGTGCCCGCAGTTTTGGCGAGCAGGACCTCTCGCGATTCCAGGTCGGCCAGCTTCGTGACCTCAACGGGGGTCAGGAAATTCCCGTCCAGCACCCCACCCTTGATCACCAGTTGGGGATTTGTGCGCGCGAAGTCACGCAGGCCTTTGGCCACCACAACTGGGTCGCCATCGATGAACGCGATCGCCGTTGGGCCGACGAGTTGCTCCTCGATCCCCTCGACACCGGCCTGGCGGGCAGCGATTGTTGTCAGCGTGTTCTTCGAGATGGAATAGCTGGCATGATCGCCCAGCGAGCGGCGCAGCTCCCTAAGCGCTTTAACCGAGAGCCCGCGGTATTCGGTCAACACCACACCGGTCGAGCTGGAGAACCTGTTGGCCAGCTCAGCCACGGCGGCTACTTTGTCCGACCTCGGCATCGTTTCCTCCACTTCGTCGATCACTTCATCTGAAGCGCTACCGAAGTGCTGGCCGGCCGCCGAGAATGAGAAAGCCCCCTGCGCAGGCGGTAAAGGGGCAATCGGAGGGCGCTGGCGTCTCCCACCACACTCTTAACTCACCTACGCGGGCCGTCCGTTGATCTCGTACGGGCACTTCGGGCGGAGTATGCATCTCCACCAACCAGCGGTCTTCGGCAGCCCACACTGTACCGGCGGCCCAAGTGCCAGCCAAATCGCGCGGAGGGGGACGCAAGTGGTCGCAAACGACAACGAATCGGGGTTCACTCCGTGTCGTTTGTGACCACTTGCTGTGAGGATGGGTCGATGCATCCCCGCGTACGCGAGGCTCGGGAGTCTGACCTGGACCGAATCCGCCAGCTGATCATCGATTTGGCCAGCTACGAACGGGCTGCCGAAGAGGTCAAGACGACGACCGAACAGCTTCGGATCGCGCTTTTCGGACCGCAACCGGCCGCGTACGCCTTGGTTGCCGAGAGCGATGAACAGGTGGTCGGCTTCGCCCTCTACTTTCGGAGCTTCTCAACCTGGGAAGGAGTCCACGGGCTCTATCTGGAAGATCTCTACGTGATGCCCGAGTACCGCGGGTCGGGGCTCGGCAAGGCCTTACTGACGTTCCTGGCTGGACTGGCCGTCGAGCGCGGTTACGCAAGGCTGGAGTGGGCTGTGCTGGACTGGAATCAGCCTGCAATCGACTTCTATCGCAGCCTCGGCGCGGTCGCACTGGACGAGTGGACTGTATACCGACTGAGCGGCGAGGCGCTCACGGCGGCGGCAGCCGCAACCTGACCCCGGGGGTCGGGGCTACTCGAGTTCTGCGCGCGTCTTGTTGGTGTCCACCGAAATCCCGGGGCCCATGGTCGTGGAGAGCGTGATCTTGCGGAGGTAGCGGCCTTTTGCGGCGCTCGGCTTTAGCCGAACGATCTCGTCCAGCGCTGCGAAGTAGTTCTGTGCCAGCTGCTTGCTGGTAAAAGATGCCTTGCCGATGATGAAGTGCAAGTTGGCGTGCCTGTCAACCCGAAACTCGATCTTGCCGCCCTTGATGTCGCTCACCGCTTTGGCCACATCAACCGTGACTGTTCCGGTCTTTGGGTTCGGCATGAGCCCGCGAGGCCCGAGGATGCGGCCGAGGCGACCCACCTTGCCCATCATGTCCGGGGTCGCGACAACCGCGTCAAAGTCCAAGTAGCCCTTCGACACTTTGTCGATCAGCTCGTCGGAGCCCACCTCATCGGCGCCAGCGGCTTTTGCTGCCTCGGCCCGCTCACCGGTGGCGAAGACCAGCACCCGCGCCGTCTTGCCGGTGCCGTTGGGCAGATTGACGGTGCCGCGGACCATCTGGTCGGCCTTCCGGGGATCGACACCCAGCCGGATCGCCACGTCGACGGTCTCGTCGAACTTTGCCCTGGTGTTGGCCTTGGCGAACTCCATCGCCTCGGTCGGTGTGTAGAGCTTTCCGGGGTCGATCTTCTCATCGACCGCCCGGTATGACTTACTGCGCTTCATGATGCTGGTCCTTTCTGTGCCCAATTTCTTGGGGGCCAGTTGTGGTCTGAGCCGCGCCGGCTCTCCCACTGTTCAATTTCATTGGAGTTCATTGGAGCTGCTCGCGCAATGCCGACGCTCTCAGCTCGGATCATTCGCTAGTCGGCGACGGTTACGCCCATACTGCGGGCGGACCCCTCTACGATCTTCATGGCGGCATCAAGATCGTTAGCGTTGAGATCGGGCATTTTGGTGGTGGCGATCTCGCGAACCTGATCGCGGCTGATCTTGCCGACCTTCTCTCGATGTGGTACGCCGGAGCCCTTCTGGACCCCTGCCGCCTTCTTGATCAACTCGGCCGCCGGCGGAGTCTTGGTGATGAAGGTGAACGTGCGGTCTTCGTAGATCGTGATCTCGACCGGAATGATGGTGCCACGCATCGCTTCCGTTGCGGCGTTGTAGGCCTTACAGAACTCCATGATGTTGACGCCATGCGGACCGAGCGCCGTACCGACCGGTGGCGCTGGCGTCGCGGCGCCAGCGTTCAAGGCGATCTTGACGAGCGCGGCGACTTTCTTCTTCTTGGGAGGCATCTATTCCTGGTCCTTGTCTCAAACTTTCTGAATCTGCGGAAAGGTCAGATCGACCGGTGTCTCACGACCCAGGATCTCAACTAGCGCCTTGAGCCGCTGGTTGTTCACGTTGATCTCGGTGATCGTCGCATGTACGCCCGCGAAGGGCCCGTCAACCACCATGACCGAATCCCCGACTGCGAAGTCGGCGACCTCGACCTTCTTCTTACGACGGGTGGCACCCTCGCTGGATGCCGTTGCCGCGGCGACGACGGCGGGCGCCAACATCTTCTCCACCTCGTCGAGGCTTAACGGCACCGGAGAGTTGGAGTGTCCGACGAAGCCGGTCACTGAGGGGGTATGGCGTACCGTCGACCAGGATTCGTCGGTCAGATCCATGCGGACCAACACGTAGCCAGGGAGCACCGTGCGCTTCACCTGCTTGCGTTGGCCGTTACGGATCTCGGTGACCTCCTCGGTCGGCACGACGATCTCGTAGATGTAGTCCTCCATGTTCAGCGAGGAGACGCGGTTCTCCAGGTTCTGCAGCACCCGGTTCTCCATGCCCGAGTAGGTATGCACCACGTACCAGTCGCCTGGCTTGGAGCGTAGCTCTGCGCGGAACGCCTCAAGCGCATCGTGACCAGCGTCGGACTCTTCCTCCGGCTCGGCCTCGGCCTCGGCTGCTTCCGGCTCCTCCTCACTCGTCGGGAGGCTGCCGAAGTCGAGTTCGAAATCGTCCTCCCGCGGCTGTTCGGCCGTCGTACCGCCAAAGTCAAGGTTGATATCGACATCGTCCTGGCGGCTCACCGCGTAACTGCCGAGATCGATGTCGAAGTCTTCTTCTGACGTCTCGGCGGATGCATGGCTTTCCAGCGCCTCCGCATCCTGCTGCGGTTCGTCGGCTGAAAAGTTCTCGGGCACGTTGATATCTCCATTGCTTGGTTCGTTGGGGGTCATCAGCTGAAGATCCTGAAGATTACCCAGCCGATGCCGAGGTCAAGCAGGCTTACGTAGGCGATCACAAACAGCACGAAAACCAGTACCACGATGAAGTAGTTGATCAGCTGCGGGCCCGTGGGATAGACGACCTTGCGCAACTCTGCGATCGATTGCCGGACGAACTTGATCGGGCTGGTGCGCTCCCGCTTCACCGGCTGATCGCGTTTGGTGGTGGGAGCTCGTTTTGGCGTACGGGCGGGTCGGCCGGCTCGCTCGCTCTTGGCTGTGGCGCCCGTTGCCGCCGCTGCCACGCCTGCTGGCTCCAGGACTTTCTCAGCCTGAGGGCTGGGACTCGCGTCGTCCTTCGCCGCCTTCGCGCCATTCGGCTGGGGCTTAGGATCCTGGCTGGTGTCACTGGCGTCGGACAGCTCGGCAGAGACCGCCTCCGCAGTCGGCTCTACCTCTTCCTTGTCTGCCACGCTCTGACCTTCCCTGCCGTCATCTCGCCTCTACCCGCAGGGCAAGAGGGACTTGAACCCCCAACCTTCGGTTTTGGAGACCGATGCTCTGCCAATTGAGCTATTGCCCTCTGGAGCCCTCCACCGGCTGCTCTCAGATACCCAATGTGATGTACCAGGGCACACAAAAACAGTGGTGACTGACCACCAAACAAGAGAGTCTAACTGAGCATTCCGAGGAGAGTCGAACGGCTCATCAGGGTTCGACAGGAACTCCCGCCGTTGAGGTGCTGCTGAGGTGAGCCAGACTCGCGCGGCGGTTTTCGGCGGCAACTCCTCCTCACCCCTGCAGGAACGCACGTACACGTTCGTTCCTGTTGCGATGCACACGTTGCAACGTGTGCAGGGTGAAAGTAGCGAACGTGCACGTTCGTTTCCGCGCTGGGTTCGTGGAGGACTGGGTTAAGGGGTTTGGCCGTCGGAGTGCTGGGGAGCTGAGTCACACTCGCGCAGCATTTTTCGGTGGCGGATAGGTTCGCCGCGATGCCGAAACCTGCGCCATCAAAGACCGTAGCCCGACCCAGCGCACGTCGGGTCAGTCAGGTGCTGGTCTGGGCAGCTTGCACCTTCGGGCTCATACACGCCGGCTTCAGCGGGTACTGGGCCTTCGGTGGCGACTGGCTGCTCCGCACCGTCGGACAATGGGCCGTCCGGCTCGCCGATGCCGCGCCGGTCCAGGCGAGTATCGTGTTGGCCGCGGTTGCCGTAGTCAAAATTGCGGCCGCCGTAGTTCCGGTCCTTAACGCGTACGGACGGCTGCCATGGTCTGGGCTGTGGCGTGCGATCAGCTGGGTCGGCGCCTCAGCATTGATCTTGTACGGCGGGGCGAACGCCATTATCGCCTGGCTTGTGCTCTCCGGGGTGATCACTCCGACGGGTGGCTACGACCGGACGTCGATGCTCGGCCATGCACTGCTCTGGGACCCGCTATTCCTGCTTTGGGGCCTTGCTCTGCTGGGGCACCTTGTGCTCTCGCGCAACCTTGGGATGTCGAGCCTTACACGCTCGCCGGGTCGAAGAGTTTGAGGCCAGCGAACCTGGCGAAGCCGCGGTCCCGGCTGGCCCAAGTTGCCCCGTTTTCGATTGCAAGCGCTGCCAGATAAGCGTCAGGGACGCTGTTGGCGCGGACGCCGGCATCTCGGAGCAGGCGGCTGAAGATGGCCCAATGGCGCTCCCCCGGCAGCACAGGTATTGCTGCTGGAGCGGCGAATACTGCCTCACAGAAGGTCAGCACTTCCGCAACCGACGATGGTCGCGAGAAGATGCGGTGATTGGTGGCAAGCCTGATGACGGCTGACAAGACCAGCTCACTCACGCCGACCGTCTCGTTGCCTTGTAGCACTCCCTCAAGCCACGGCCCGTACGACTGATGATGCGGGCTGTCCGCACGCATTGCGTAGAGCATGACATTGACATCACAAATGATCACGGCATTCGTTCGTTGTCGCCAAGGATGTCGGCAAGCGCCTCGCGATCTTCGAGGTCCACACCTGGCCGTAAGCCGCCCGACCCGTGGGTGGGCAATCGGAACGTGACTGCATCCTCATCGCCTGGAGCGGAACGCGCAAAGGCTAGTCGCAGCGCGTCGTCAATCACCTCGCCGAGGGTGCGGTGATCATGCGCTGCGCGGGCCTTCGCCTCGGCCAGCAGATGATCATCGATCGTCACGGTGGTTCTCATGGTCGCATCATATCATCAGGCACATGCATCTTGATGCAGGACGTGCCAAATAATGATTTGCTGGGGCGAAGCGGCGGTGAAAAGGTGCTGAGGATGACGACCACATACCGACCGTGATCAGCGACTTCCTGTCAGGTGTGGTTGCCGGTTTAGCAGTCGCGATGCCGATCGGAGCTGTCGGCAGCTACCTGATCGGCTTGGGCGCCCGGGAGCGCATGCCGGTCGCCGCGGCCGCCGCACTTGGCGTCGCCTCGGTGGACGGCGGTTACGCCATGATTGCCGCGCTTAGCGATGCGGGACTCCGGAAAGTGATGACCGATGTGTCCACCTGGCTCGCCTGGGTGGCAGCGGTGCTCCTCGCGGCGGTCGCCGTTCGTACGCTGCAACTCGGCATCAGGTGCTATCGGGGCACCACCGGCGATATCAGCCCGCCAAGGGAACTAACTCCGGTGCGGGCCTACCTCAGCCTGGTTGCGCTCACCGCTCTTAACCCGGCCACGGTGATCACTTTCGCCGCGGTCGTGATGGGCCGATCACACGACGGTGGGTCGTCGTTGCCGGCAGTGGCTCTGTTCGCGATCGGTGCGTTCGTCGCATCCGCCGCCTGGCAAGAGCTACTCACCGGAGGTGGCAACCTGCTGGGTCGACTGCTCAGCGGCCCTCGAGGGCGACTGGGAATCTCAGTCTGTTCAGCGCTCATCATGCTGGGTTTGGCCGTCGACGTGCTGCTGAGTTGAGTCAGGCTCGCGCAGCAGTTTTTCGGCGGCGGCGAGCAACACACAGGTGGCGAGCCCGTCGATGGCGATGGCTACCTCGTCTGCAGATGGGAACGTTGGCGCGATCCTGATGTTTCGATCGCGTGGATCGTGGCCGTGGGGAAATGCCGCGCCAGCCGCCGTCATCGCAATGCCCGCGCGTTTGGCGAGCTCGACCACTCGGGTCGCCGTGCCGTCGGCGACGTCGAGGCTGACGAAATAGCCGCCATCGGGATCAGTCCAGGTGGCGACCTGACCGTCTCCAAGTCGCTTGCCGAGGATCGAAGTCACCTGTGCGAACTTGGGCGCCAGAATCTCGCGGTGCCGGCGCATCAGTTCGGTCACGCCGTCGGCACCCTTCAGGAACAGTGCGTGCCGCAGGTGATTGATCTTGTCTGGTCCGATGCTCCGCTTGCTCAGGTTCTTCAGGTACCAGTCCACATTCGCGGCCGAGCTCGCAAAAAACGAGACCCCGGCACCGGCGAAAGTGATCTTGGAGGTCGACGCGAAAAGGAACACCCGATTCGGGTGCCCGGCCTCGGCGGCCATGGTGAGCACATCCAGCGCCGGGGTCTCCACGTCGGTCAAATGATGCACCGCGTACGCGTTGTCCCAGAAGATCCGGAAGTCTCCGGCTGCCGGCATCTCCAGCAGTGCCCGGGTGACCTCCGCGGTGTAGATCGCTCCGTTGGGGTTGGAGTACATCGGCACGATCCACATTCCCCTGATCGACAGATCGTTGGCAACCAGTTGCCGTACCTGATCGAGATCGGGCCCATCC
>JBKPAB010000230.1:0-26706 GCA_046726195.1 Actinomycetota bacterium | reverse complement strand
CCACGCGGCCGTCGCCCGCTTCTGGATATCGGCGTCCATGGTGTTGATAGTGCGCAGAGCGTCATTGGCAGCCTGGTGCTTCCTCATGACCCGCTTGTGGGCATCGGCATTGCGGGCATATCCGGCATACGGACCGACAATGCCCGCTAGCTCCGCCGACCGACGGTAAGAGACGCCAGTCATGAGCGACGTGATCGCCGCGGCAAGCGCCCGACCGCCCTCAGAGTCGTATCCATGGCCGGTAGCCATCAGGAGCGCGCCGAGATTGGCATAACCAATGCCGAGCTGCCGGTAGTCGCGAGTTGTCTGCCCGATCGTCTCGGTCGGGAAATCGGCGAAGCAGATCGAGATGTCCATCGCTGTGATGATCAACTCGACCGCCCGCTCGAACGCTTCGGAGTCGAAGGTGTCGTCCTCACGCAGGAACTTGAGCAAGTTGAGGCTCGCCAGATTGCAAGAACTGTTGTCCAAGCTCATGTACTCCGAGCAGTTGGCGACAACGACGCCGCTGACGATGTAGGAATGATTCCGCGGCTCGGTGAGGTTGTAGGTCGTCTCGAAGCCCTTTGAAGTCCGCGAGACCATACGCACCGTTTCAGGCACGCCGTACGAGGCATGTGCGTCGACGATGTGCATTAAACGATCATGCTTGGTGCTGATCGAAAAGTTGATCAAGGAAGCGAACTCGCGCAGCGAGCCCCCTGTGATACGTAAGTCGTACGAGGGGTCGTCCGAGTAGATCTGGCTGGCAATTCCGAAGGAGGCGAGCAGCTCCTGTACTCCAAGTAGGAGCTCCTCATATCGGCTTCCGAGTCCCACATACCGAGTGCCTTTCACCTCGTCGTCAGCTACACAGCCATCGGCGTCGAAGAGTCCCTGCAGGAAGGCAAGCACCGCCTCTTCGGGAGCCTCGAAGATCGACTCGGGCACGACCTTAGTGCTGGAACGACCGTTGCTCACCCCAAGAGCCCGCAGGAACCGAAGAACGTTGGTGCTGCCCGACCGGAGCTGCACGGTTCCGTTCGGCTGATGGCTCGGCTTGGCATCCCAGCCAGTCCAGCTGCGCAGCAGCGCAGCATGTCGCGGCAAGACGGCAGTCTGATCGGCCCGATTACCGTACACACTCGTGACGACCTGGTTGGTGACGCATCCGTCACCCACCAACCAACCGAGGAAGTGGCCTAATTCTTCGGTCCATTTCTCCGGTAACGCCAACCCGCGAGCGAGTCGACCAACCCGAAGCGCCGCCTCAGGCAGCTCTGTGCGTGCCATGGTGCGTGCCGCGTACTCGAAGGAACGCACCACCTCGTCGGACTCAAGCAGCTCCTCGGCGTGCACCCAGCCTCTGTTCGCGGTCCAGATCCGGTGCCCGGGGGTGCAGCGGAGGTGCGAGCCATCAGAGAAGCGCAGTTCCACAATTTCATTGGTGCCGGTGATCATGTAGCGCACCGGACGTATCGCGACTACCCGGTTAGTCGGCTCAACCTGCGAGGTGACGTCATTTGTATAGATCGCGGCGGTCTCGCCCGCGGCAGCCCGCGCTACAAGATCGCCGATCTTGATCAAGCCTTGGTCAGTGACGACGCGCTGGTCGGCTGGGAAGCACGGATTAGATGCGGTGATCCGACCGGTTTCGGGATTGGTGTGCCAGTCATTGATCGTGTCGTCGTACTGGATGCCCGGATCGGCGCACTCCCAAGCGGCTCGGGCCATCTTGTTGAACAGTTCACGGGCGTTCACTGTCTGGAGAACTCGACCATCGGTACGGGCACGCAGCGCGAAATCGCCACCATCCTCAACGGCTCGCATGAACTCATCGGTTACGCGTACGGAGTTATTGGCATTCTGGTACTGCACGGAGGTGATGTCGCGACCACCGAGGTCCATGTCAAAGCCGGCATCGCGCAGTGCTCGGATCTTGTCTTCCTCGCGGGCCTTGGTCTCGATGAACTCCTCGATGTCTGGATGATCAACATCGAGCACCACCATCTTCGCGGCGCGGCGAGTGGCTCCGCCGGACTTGATCGTGCCGGCACTTGCATCGGCCCCCCGCATGAACGAGACCGGGCCAGACGCCGTACCGCCCGAGCTCAGCAGCTCCTTCGAGGAGCGGATTCGGGAGAGGTTGATGCCGGCACCCGAGCCGCCTTTGAAGATAAACCCCTCTTCCCGATACCAGTTCAAGATCGAGTCGATCGAGTCGTCCACCGAAAGGATGAAGCACGCCGCGACTTGTTGCTTTGAGGTGGTACCGACGTTGAACCAGACCGGTGAATTGAACGAGAAGTACTGGTGCAACAGCATCCACGTCAGCTCATCCTCAAAGAGCTCCGCTGACCGGGTATCGGCAAAGTAGCCGTAGTCCTCGCCCGCCTTGCGGTAGGTCTTCACCACACGGTCGATGAGTTGCTTGAGACTCTGCTCGCGGGCCTGAGTGCCAAGCGCCCCGCGGAAGTACTTGGTAGTAACAATGGTGGAGGCATTGACGCTCCAGAAATCGGGAAATTCGACGCCCTTTTGCTCAAAGACGATCTCCCCGGTCTTCCAGTTGGTCTGCACCACATCGCGGCGTTCCCAGTTCACCTCGTCATATGGGTGCACACCCGAGGTAAAGACCCGCTCAATGTTCAGCCCACGGGACTTTGGCTTGGACCCTCTGTTTTCCGATCGCCCATTTGCCGAACGGGTGGTCTCGGTCATTTCTGCCTTTCTGTATCGCTACCTTGTGTCGCTACCTGCGCCGCCGCGGGCGCTGCTGATGGAGTGATTGGCTTGACGCTTGGCTGTCTGGACGAGATCGGTTACGGCGGTTCCGGACCGCCGGCGCCGCGCCGCCGGGACGGGGTCAACCGATGAGGGATGAACTTGCTCATCTTGGTGTCCGCGACGCGATCTGGGATCAACGGCTCGATCCCAGTTGGCTCCTGCTCAACGCGCAGCAGCGCGATCTCGGACTCGAAATCGTCGATCGACCGAAACTGGCGATAGACGCTAGCGAAGCGGAGATAGGCAACCTGATCGAGTTCTCGGAGCGGTCCCAGAATCGCGACGCCGACCTCGTCGGCTGGTATTTCAGGCTGACCCAAGGCCCTTAGCGAGTCTTCGACCAACTGCCCGAGACGCGCCAGCTGGTCCTCGGTAACGGGTCGTCCCTTGCAGGCCTTACGAACACCGCTGATCACCTTGTCGCGGTTGAACGGTTCGACGACGCCACTGCGTTTCACCACAACGAGCTGCATCTGCTCGATCGTGGTGAACCGTCGCTCACAGGACGGGCACTGACGACGACGGCGGATGCTCCCACCGTCGTCGCTGGTCCGCGAGTCGAGCACCTTGGAGTCGGCATTGCGACAGTACGGGCAGTGCATCCGCCGCCTCCTTTCTCTGCTGCTCGATACCGGTGCTCGATATCGCTCTTGGGGACAAAGCTGGGGATCGGCCTGTGGGTCTGTCAGGAGATCTTGTGGATTTGCCTGTGGACTTCTGTGAGTGTCTAACCACAACTTGTGGATGAACAACATCGTTGTAACTACTAGATATGGATACCGTACGTCCTAGAACCATTCTCCGCAAGGGCACTGACACTTTTCTCTCGCGAGCCGCGTGTCGCTGGCTTCGGCTCCCGAAGTGGTCACAAACGGCACCTCTTGATCGATTCAGTCGTGTCGGATCTGACCACTTACGACAGCAGATGACCGATCAGAGGATGTTCCGCGTGAGGGTGTAGACCACCGCTGCGAGAAGCCCAACAACTAACCACCGGCTGGGGCGTACGCGGCCCAACCGTTCGGTGAGCCAGCGCGGCAACCGGGCGGCCGGCCCACCGACCGCCTCGACTGCCCACAGGACGCCGAGAACGCCAAAGATCAACACCCCGATTAAGGCGATGGGGTTGTAAGCGAATGCAGCAGGCACGTCGCCGTGAAGCAAGGCAGCACCCATCCGGGTGCCCCCACAAAGCGGGCAGTCCCAACCGGTCATGGCACGGAACGGGCACGGCAAGCCCACGCCCGTGGTCGCGTACAGCGCGCTGAAGCCCAGCCCGCCGGCGAAGAAGGCGCCGACGTACCCGGCTGCACGCGTGGCCCGAAAGGGCCGCATGTCGGTCGAGACCGTCACGTTCTCATTGTGCTCGCGCGGCGAGGAGCCTGCGTTAGTGGCTTCGGCGGTTGCGCCAGACCATCGCCTACACTCGCGACGTCCCAGCGATTTAAGGACGCGCATGACCGACCAGTACCGCGTTCAGCGGCCCGAAACCGCCCCGGCTTTCCCCCAGCTGTCGTTCATGCAGCCGGCAAGCCCTGACTATTCAGCTCAAACTGCATATCACACGACGCCTCCGCCAATTGACTACGCCAGCTGGCACAAGCGCGTCCGTGCCAGGCTTATCGATCAGTTCCCGACCTATCTTGGCTTGATCATCTGCGGCGCCAGCTACCTCATCTTGATCGTCCAGCTTGCTCGGTCGGACTCCACCGTCGACTTTGAGGGCGGCGCGGCTGTTGCGATGATCATTGGCCTCGGCGTGCTACTCGCCGGCATTGGGTGGACTGCTTACAACCGCTGGATCATCGCGGGCAGGACAGGACAGTCGTGGGGTAAGCGAGCGACCAAGATCAGGCTCATTGGGGAGGAGACCAACGCACCGATCGGTGCGATGAACGCGTTCATCCGCGATCTTGTCCACATTCTCGATGCGCTGACTCTGGTGGGCTACCTGTGGCCTTTGTGGCACGAGAGAAAACAAACCTTCGCCGACCAGGTCATGAGAACCGTGGTAGTCAACGACACAATGGAGCCACCCGCCTCTTGATCTTGCCCGGGGTCTCAGGCCGGTTACGGGTGGGGGCGTAGCGTCGTCAGAGGCCCTCGACGAAAGGAACAGACGATGCCACTGCTGCGAGGCCGTCGTGAGGAAACCAGGCCGACCAGGTACCGAATGCAGGAGAAGCTCTTCGCCATCGGCGACGACTTCTGGATCGAGAACGAGAGGGGCGAACGCGCTTTCAAGGTGAACGGAAAAGCGTTGCGGGTGCGCGACACGCTTGCACTCGAATCGCCACGCGGCGAGGAGCTGTATTCGATCCAGGAGAAGAAACTCCGGGTAAAAGACACGATGGAGGTTGAGCGCGGTGGACGACGGGTCGCCACGGTGAAGAAGGCGCTGGTGACTCCGCTCCGCGACCGTTTCTCAATCGAGGTCGATGGCGGCGACGACATGGAGGCCAAGGGCAACATAGTCGACCATGAGTACAAGATCGAGCGCGGCGGGGACGAGGTGGCCGAAGTCTCGCGCCGGTGGTTTCGCGTGCGTGACACCTATGGCATCGAGATCAAGCCCGGTCAAGACGACGGTCTCCTGCTGGCCGTGGCCGTCTGCATCGACCAGATGAGCCGCGACGTCGGCTGATGCTGCGCCTCTTGGATTTTCAGTGTTGAGCCTGCCGCGACTCCTGCACACCGTTGTCCGGGCTCGTGACACGTACTGCGGTAACACCTACCACAACGAGCGCCGCAGTCAGAATCATCGCTGCAACCACCATGACCACTGCTATTCCTCGGTCGGTGAGCTCCCAGTGGACAGCTGGGGTTGCCGGCTGAGGGATCGGACCTGACCGCACAACTGCGGCTCGAACCGCGGGAGCTGGGGGGCTTGAAACCGATACCGGAACTGCACTCATCTCCATAACTCCTCTATGGAAATTCTCGAACTGATGTTCGATAGAACGTACGTTTGATTTCTACCGCATACGACACCCACCGCCAAGCTCATTCGCACAAATATTCGAGGCGTGTCGCGAGGGCAAGCAAATCAACGAGGTATGACAGTTTTCGCCCGATCCCAACTCGCAGCAGCGCCCAAAGATCTTGTGAACACGCTCGAACAAATGTTTGAATCTGTCGGCAGAGTTCTCTATCGTCAGCCCTATGGCACAGAGCGACCCGAAGTACCCTCCTTCGAAATTCCCACAGCCGAGCAAACGCCGCGGCCGGCCCCGCGCGAGCGATGTAGAAGCGCAGCTGGGCGAGAGCACCTCTCTGAGTTCGTTCCCGGACGGCCCGACCGACGCAGCTGGACTAACGCTGCGGCAACGCCGGATTCTCGAAGTGATCAAGGACACAGTCGAGAGGCGCGGCTATCCACCTAGCATCCGAGAGATGGGCGACGCAGTGGGCCTCGCGTCGTCATCCAGCGTCGCGCACCAGCTGAAGATGCTGGAAGCAAAAGGTTTTCTGCGCCGGGATCCCAATCGTCCGCGGGCACTCGAAGTGCTGTTGCCCAGCGAGGAACGGGCCGGGAGCCGGCAGCTCTCGCTTGCCCGGCAGGCCGTTGGTCAGGACGAGACCGGGATTGGTGATGCCTTCCCCGAGCCGGTGAATGTCCCGGTCGTGGGACGCATCGCCGCCGGTGGGCCGATCCTTGCCGAGGAAAGCATCGAGGACGTGTTCCCCCTGCCGCGGCAGCTGGTCGGCGAGGGAACGACGTTTCTCCTCGAGGTACGCGGCGACTCCATGATTGAAGCGGCGATTTGCGACGGCGACTGGGTGGTTGTGCGGCAGCAGCCGACCGCGAATAACGGCGACATTGTCGCGGCACTGCTCGACGACGAGGCGACTGTGAAGACCTTCAAGCGAACTGGCAGCCAGGTGTGGCTGATCCCCCACAACCCGTTGTACGACCCGATTGACGGGAGTCACGCCACAATCTTGGGCAAGGTCGTGGCAGTCCTGCGCCGAGTCTGACCAGGACCTATAGAGGCGGCGGTAATTAGAGCATGCTGGGTTCGCTGGCCGCCATCTCCATCGTGAAGCGGGCAACAGCGCGAAGCTTGTTGGAGACGTCGAGAGCCGCGACCTTGTACGCCTCCGACAATGTCGGGTAGTTCAAGACGGTGTCGACCAGATAGTCGACCGTCCCACCGCAGCCCATGATCGCTTGGCCTATGTGGACCAGCTCGGTGGCGTTACTACCGAAGACGTGTACGCCCAAGATCTCCCGCGTGTCGGCATGCACGATGAGCTTCAACATGCCATAGGAGTCCCCGATGATCTGGCCGCGCGCCAGCTCGCGATAACGGGAAATGCCCACCTCGAAGGGAACAGACTCACGGGTCAGCTCTCCTTCGGTCTTACCGCAGAACGAGATCTCCGGAATCGTGTAGATGCCGATCGGCTGCAGACTTCGGAGCTCGTTGGCTGGCTCATGGAAGGCATGCGCCGCGGCAAGGCGGCCCTGATCCATCGAGGTAGAGGCGAGTGCAGGAAAACCGATCACATCACCGACTGCGTAGATGTGCGGCACCTCGGTTTGATAGTTCGCGTTGACAACGAGCCGTCCCCGGTGATCAGTCTTGAGCCCTGCAAGATCGAGGTTCAAGTTGGCCGTATTGCCTTGGCGACCCGCGGAGTGCATGACCACCTCGGCAGCGATCTTCTTGCCGGAGGCAAGGGTCGTGATCGTGCCACGGCCAGAGCTCTCCACCGAGGAAACCTCCTCGCCGAACCGGAAGGACATGGTGTGGTCGCGTAGGTGGAACTTCAGAGATTCAACGATCTCGGGATCGCAGAAGTCGAGCATCTTGTCACGCTTCTCGACCAACGTCACTCGGGTGCCGAGGGCAGCGAACATCGACGCGTATTCCACGCCGATGACGCCGGCACCGACTACGACCAATGAGCCCGGCACCGTGTCCAACGTGAGGATCTGATCCGAATCGAGCACGCGCAGCGAGTCGAAGTCGACGTTCGGCGGATGGGCCGGCACAGTACCGGTTCCGATCACGATGAAGTTTGCGGTCAGCGTGCGAAGCGCTCCCACGCCCTCGATCTCGACCGTGAGGGTGTGTGGGTCGAGGAAGCTCGCGTGACCGGGTACCAATTCGATGTGGTTACGCATCAGCTGAGAACGGATGACCTCCGTCTCGCGACCAACAACGTGCTGCAGCCGGGCGAGCAGGTCGGAGATGGTGATCTCCTCCTTGACCCGGTAGCTGGCCCCGTAGAGGTCGCGAAGCTGCATACCAGTCAGGTAGAGGACCGCCTCCCGCAACGTCTTGGACGGGATCGTGCCAGTGTTGACGCAGACGCCCCCGACCATCGACTTGCTGTCGATGACGCACACCTTGTGGCCCAGCTTGGCCGCCATGATTGCGGCCTTTTGGCCCCCAGGACCCGAACCGATGACCGCTAGGTCGAAATCGTACGTGTGCTCCATACCGCAAGCGTGCCAGAGGATCGACACGTACGCCAGGTGTGGCTCTTCCGACCGCGCCGCTCAGCAGGCGAGCTGATCAGGACTGGCCCGAGAGGCGGCGCAGAGCCTGGATAGCCACCTGTCGATCAGTGGTCTGCCACATGTCCGGCATCGATGCTTTCAGGAACGGCCCGTAGCGCGCGATGACCAGACGCGGATCGAGTACGGCTACCACTCCCCTGTCCGTGAGGCGACGGATCAACCGACCCGATCCCTGCGCCAGCAGTAACGCTGCGTGGCTTGCGGCGACTCTCATGAATCCGTTGCCCCCTGCCTCCGTAACGGCGCGCTGCCGCGCCACTGCCAACGGCTCATCTGGTCGCGGAAACGGGATGCGGTCGATGATCACGAGCTGGCAGGTGGCACCCGGCACATCGACTCCCTGCCACAGCGACAGCGTGCCAAACAGGCTGGCATGTTCATCGGCTATGAATCGCCTGGTGAGCTCGGGCAGCTGAGCATCGCCCTGGCACAAGATCGTCAGCTGAGGCAATCGCTTGCGGACCGAGACTGCGGCAACCTCGGCAGCCTTCCGGGAGGAGAAGAGTCCGAGCGTCCGACCTTCGGAGGCCGCCACCAGCTCGGCGATCTCGGCTAGAGATGCGTCGGACAACCCGTCACGACCGGGCGTGGGAAGCGATCGCGCGACGTACAGGATCCCCTGCCGGCGATACTCAAACGGCGAGCCCACATCCAGGCCACGCCAGGCGACCGTGTCCTCATCAAGATCATTTGCGGCTGCCTCGTCGCGGCCTCGACCGCTCGCCAGCGCGGAAGAATCCACACTTTCGTCAGCCTTAAGACCGACGCTGGTCGCAATCGCCGTGAAGTCACCACCCAGCTTGAGCGTTGCCGAGGTCAACATTGTGGTGTGTTCACCGAAGACGCGGGCGCGCATCAGCCCCGCCACCGACAGCGGCGAGACCCGGGCCTCGCGGCCGAAGCGTTCGCGATCGGCGACCCATACCACATCGCGTCGGTCCAGAGCAGCCATCCGTTCGGCGATGTCGAAGATCTCCTTGACCGCCGCCGTCGCCTGTCGCACATCCGGCGTCTGGTTGTCCTGACTCGTCAGTGCACTCACCACAGCCCGTGCGGCGTTCCGTACCACAACAGAAGCGGCGACGAACGGGCTGTCTGGATCTTCCACGCGTTCCAAAGCGGCGCCGTCCAACGCGATGCGTAGTGTCTTGGCCGACTCCAGTAAGCCCGACCCAACCTCGTCCTCGAGGTAGGTCAATGCCCGACGAGCTACGCGCTCGACCAGCTGTGGACTCAGTTCCGCGGATGCGGCGCTGGTCACTCGCGAGACCAATTCATGCGCCTCGTCGATGATCACAGCGCTGTGCTCGGGGAGAGCGGTTCCGCCGTGCATGGCATTAATCGCAAGTAGCGCGTGATTGGTGACTACAAGATCAGCGGCGCGAGCCACGTCGCGTGAGCTCTCGACAAAACACTCGGCACCGTAAGGGCAGCGCTGCGCACCCAGGCATTCCCGGACAGGGATCGAGACCTGAGCCCAGGCCCGTTCGGTATGAGTTGGCGCATCATCACGGTCTGCCAGGCCGCCGTGTTCCACCTGCTCCTCGGCCCACTGTCGCAGAGCCAATACCTCCGCGCCCAACGCTGACTCCGGCGTACTGTGCGCCGAGGACCTCATGGACTCGACCAGATCTTCGGCCGGGATGAGCGTGCCCTGATCTTGCGCAGCGCCCTCCCGCAATCGCAGCATGCAAACGTAGTTGGTGCGCCCTTTGAGGATCGCGTGCCGTGGTCGCTGGCCGGTCACCGCCTCGACAGCATCGAGCGCCGCGGGAATGTCATTGTTGGCCAGCTGCGATTGCAAGGCAAGGGTCGCGGTTGCCACCACGATCCGCTCGTCCGGATGCCGGACCAGCCAAAGCAGCGCCGGAGCAAGGTAGCCAAGTGACTTCCCGGTCCCGGTACCGGCCTGTACCAGGAGATGGTGATCAGATTCCAGGCACTCGGCAATGGCATCAGCCATCGCCACTTGACCTGGCCGTTCCGCGCCACCGATCGCCTCGACCGCTACCGCGAGCACGTCACGGTGGCCCACCTCCAACCGGGCGGCCTTGATCGCTGCGGTCACCGCAGAACTCTAGTCACCTCAACCGTGACCAGCCAGCATTATTGACTCAAGCGCTAGCGATTCCTGCTCACAAGCTCGTATGGCGCCAGCTCGGCTGCCAGTGATGGGTTCACCCGAGCGGCGACCAGGGTGCCGTCGGCCAGGTGCTCAGTCGTCAGGAACTCGCCAGTCTGGTGAATCCGGTTGACCAGATCGCCGCGCTCATAGGGGACCAGCGCGCGAATCTCGACCTCTGGCCGCGGTAGCAGCGTCTCAATGGTCGTGCGTAGCCGCTCAAGTCCGGCGCCGGTACGCGCCGAAACGAAGAGGGCGTGGGGATAAGTGGCATGCAGCATGCTGAGCGTCTCAGCCGCAGCACGGTCGACTTTGTTGATCACGATCAGCTCGGGAGCCTCAGCTGCGCCGATGTCAGCCAGGACTGCGCGCACCGCATTGATTTGGCCGATGGGGTCTGGATCTGAGCCATCGACCACGTGCATCAGCAGATCTGCGTGCGTCGACTCCTCAAGGGTGGAGGCAAATGCTTCCACGAGGTCGTGCGGCAGGTGACGCACAAAGCCCACCGTGTCGGTCAGTGTGTAAACCCGGCCATCCGCAGCGGCGCTACGGCGGGTGGTCGGATCCAGCGTCGCAAACAAGGCGTCGTCGACGTACACGCCGGCACCAGTAAGCCGGTTGAGCAGGCTGGACTTGCCCGCATTGGTATATCCGACAATCGCAACCGACGGGACCTGATTGCGGCGCCGTTCTGCCCGTTTGGTTTCTCGGGTGGTGTCCATCTCACGGAGCGCGGCTCGCAGCTTGGCGATTCGGCTGTTGATCCGCCGCCGGTCAGTCTCCAGCTTGGTCTCGCCAGGACCACGACCTCCGATGCCTACGCCGCCGCTTGCCCGGCCGCCAACCTGCCTGGAGAGGTTTCCGCCCCAACCGCGTAAGCGCTGCTTCAGGTACTGCAACTGCGCCAGCTCGACTTGCGCCTTGCCCTCTGCACTCTTGGCGTGGGCGGCGAAGATGTCGAGGATCAGCGCGGTCCGGTCAATGACCTTGACCCCGATCCGATCCTCCAGATTGCGCAGCTGCGCGAGCGTCAGCTCGCCGTCACAGATGACCGTGTCCGCTCCCGTGGCGATAACGACGTCCCTTAATTCGGCGACCTTGCCGCGCCCGATGTAGGTGGCTGGATCCGGTCGGTCACGGCGCTGGATCAGGCCTTCGAGGACCTGCGAACCGGCCGTCTCGGCCAACAGTTTGAGTTCGGTGATCGAATTCGCCGCACTTACTTCACTGCCAGTGGTCCACACGCTGACGAGAACGACACGCTCCAATCGCAGCTGGCGGTACTCGACCTCGGTGACGTCAGATAGCTCAGTCGACATGCCAGCAACTCGGCGCAGCGAAAGCCGATCTTCCAGGTCATGCTGATCTCCCTGGTGGTCAGATGCCCCTGCCGGCCGTAGCTCAAGCCGCTCAACGAGCAAATCGTCATCCGGTGTGGGTGCACCGTGGGGATCTCTTCTGGGAACTGTCATCTCCGGACCAGAATCTCACGGCCGCACAACTCGCGGCGAAGCATTTTGCCTCACCTCCGCGGCGGGCGACCTCAAAAGAGCGTGTAGCCGCCGTCGATGACGACGACTTCACCTGTCATGAATGACGACGCGTCGGAGGCAAGGTAAACGACGCTCGGACCAAGTTCTGACGGCATCCCATACCGTCGCATCGGAGCATCGTCGATCCAGTGACGCTTGAATTCCGGATTGTCGACCGGGGCCATCTCAGTCTTGATATAGCCAGGCGCCAACGCATTAACCCGAACCCCGTGCGGCGCCCACTCGGCGGCGAGCGAACGGGTCAGCTGGTGCACAGCAGCTTTTGATGCGTTGTACGCCGGCTGCCATTGCGGCCGGTTGACGATGTTGGCCGAGATCGAACCGATGTTGATGATCGCGCCACTGTGCTGGGCGACCATCCGTCGACCAAACTCTTGGCAGCAATGCCAAACGCCGTTCACGTTCACATCCATCACAAACCGCCACTCCTCGGCAGTGACTTCAAGGGAGGGCCGATGGATGCACGCGCCGGCATTGTTCACCAGCACATCGATCTGACCAAGTCGGTCCATCACCTCCCCGACAGCCCGCCGCACCTGATCTGCCTCGGTAACGTCAGCCGTCACGGCGACAGCCGTGACTCCGAGGGCATCTAGCTCCTTGAGCACTCCCGCCGCTCCAGCAGTGTCGCGGACCAACAACACAACGTCGCTGCCGGCCTCGGCTAACGCGGTAGCGAGGGCACGGCCAATGCCGCGATTGGCTCCTGTCACGACCGAAACCTTGCCGGAGAGTGAAAACGCGTCGAGGACAGACATTCGCGACTCCTAAGAGCTGGGCCGGGCCGAGGCGCCGGATGCTATGGAGGTGGGGTTTTGTGTCTCGAGGGCGGCACGGTCGGGCAGAGCGAGTTCGCCATACGCGATGAGAACGGCGGGTCCTGTCAGGTAGGCCTCCTCAGGCGTCAGCTCGACCTCGACGGCCCCCCCGGGTGCGTCGACCCGATAGATCACCGGCAACGGGGTCTCATCCTGATCGTGGACCCGGGCCGCCGCAGCGGCCGCTACCGTTCCGGTGCCACAGGAGCGGGTTTCGCCGACTCCGCGTTCATAGACACGCATCGCGATGTGCTTTGGGCCAAGGCGCCGTACGAACTCCAGGTTTGCCCCTTGCGGAAATTGCTCTGGTGGATCCCATCGCGGAGCTGCATGGAGCGGAAGTTGGTCGAGCTTTTCCGCGAAGCTCACCGCGTGGGGGTTTCCTACGTCGGCTGTCAGCGCCTTGAATTCTGCCCCATCGGCGGTAGTAACGACGCATCGATTCCCGATGGAAACCGGGCCCATCGACACCCGAATCCTGCCATCCGGAAGCACCGTGGTGACCCTGAGGCCGCTCCGCGTGGCGATCGGAACGACCGGGCCGCTAACCAGGTCTTGATCCAGCAGAAAGCGTACGAACACCCGGATACCGTTACCGCACATCTCCGCGATTGATCCGTCGGCATTCCGGTAGTCCATGAACCAGAGTGCGCCATCGCCATCCCAGCTATCGATGTGCTTGGCGAACACAGCACGCAGCAGGCCGTCGGCTCCGATGCCTGCGTGCCGGTCGCAGATGAAGCGAGCCTCGGCCGGGCCGACCTGGAGCATCGACTCTCGATCAAGCACCACAACAAAGTCGTTCTCGGTGCCGTGTCCTTTCGCGAACGACCACCTGCGCATGCTGGTCAGTCTTTCACCACGGCGCCGGATCCCCGGCCATCCCGCACGGCGCCCGTCCCCCACGGCCCGGCCCGCTCGTACGCCGCTGATACCAAATCCGGGTGGTCGTACGGCAGCCAGAAGATGCGTACATCCTTGCGAAACCATGACTCTTGCCGACGCGCGAACCTGCGAGTGGCATTGATGGTCAGATCTCGCGCCTGCGCCTCGCTGATCTCCCCATCGAGAAAGCGCAGCACCTGTCGGTACCCGAGCGCGCGCGAGGCGGTCATGCTCTCCCGAAGGCCGGCGGTGGCGAGCCTGCGCACCTCGTCGACGAAGCCGGCGGCCCACATCGCGTCCACCCGGGCGGCAATCCGGGCATCGAGTGTCGCTCGATCGACTGCCAGACCAATTTGCACAACGTCAGGGAGCCGGTAGCGACGCTCCGGCAAGCTAGCTGAGAACGATCGGCCGGTCAGCTCGATCACCTCCAAAGCACGAATGATCCGGCGGGCGTTGCCCGGGAGAATGCGTGCCGCAGCCACCGGATCGGCCTCGCCCAACCGCCGGTAAAGCCGCTCCGCTCCGTGGTTCACGAGTTCTTGCTCGAGCCGCGCGCGAACCGCTGGATCTGTTCCCGGGAATTCGAAATCGTCGACGATGGCTCGCACGTACAAAGCGGACCCGCCAACCACGATCGAGATAACGCCGCGAGCCTGGCAGTCGGCAATTGTTGCTCGTGCGATTTGCTGAAACTCTGCCACCGTCCATGTCTGATCGACGTCCAGCAAATCGACCATGTGGTGACGGATTTTGGCACGCTCAGGCTCAGACGGCTTCGCCGTACCGATATCCATGCCCCGATAGACCAGCATTGAGTCGGCGTTGATGATTTCTGCGGAATGCCCTGCGGCGGTGTAACGCTGAACCAACGCGGTAGCCAGGCTTGATTTGCCAGCCGCGGTCGGGCCAACGAGTACCACAGTCACGCCCTCAGTGTGGCGCAGGTGCATTGACGTGTGTACTTTTTGTGCGACCACGAGTAGAACCGAATTTGGTGCTCCGGAGAGGCGGCTAATCATGGGCATCTTCGACAAAGCGAAGGATGCGCTGAGCGGGAACGAAGACAAGCTCAACGAGCTTATCGACAGGGCAGGAGACATGGTCGACGAGAAAACCGGCGACAAGTACGCCGAACAGGTCGACAAGGGCCAGGACAAGGCGAAGGACGCGCTTCGCGACTTCACTTCTGACGAGCCCGAGAAGCCCACCTGAGCTCTTTCAGCTGTGAGCTCTGAGTTCAGTCGCCCGCCACCGCTGGGGCCGTCGGGTCGGCGGACTCTCGTCTCTGCTCCCGCTGAACATATTCCTCGATAGCCTCGATGTTGTCTTGTGACCGCCGAACCACGGCGACAAGGTCACTCATCGTGGCGACTTCCTCAACCTGCTCCTTGATGAACCACTGCATGAACTGGTCCGATGCGAAGTCATTCTCCTCACGCGCGATCCTGGTGAGCTCGTTGATCTGAGCAGTAACCCGGCGCTCCTGCTCGAGAGCAAGTTCGACGGGTGCGACCAGATCGGGGAAGTCCACCTGCGGTGCACTCACACCGGGAACCAGCGCTGGCGCATCCTGGTCGATCAGATACTTCATCATCATCATTGCGTGGTCGCGCTCCTCGAGGGCTTGCGCATAAAAAAAGCGCGCCATCTGTGGCATCGTCAGGGCGTCGTAATACACCGCACACGCGACGTACTGCTGAGGAGCGGCGAATTCATGCCCGATCTGAATGTTGAGCTGCTCGACAAATCGTGCGGCGGGCATTCAGCGGCTCCTCTGGGGCGGGTCAAATTGCTGCGCAGGTTTCGGCGGGCTGCACGATAGCAGGGACTCCCAGCGATGGCATTCCCAGATTGATCGCGGTAGGTGCCTGTTCGGGCGACCGGCTCGCCTGCCACGCGTCACCGCCCGTGGTGCGGCGCAGTGTGAGGAGTCCACCATCGGCGGTCAGGTGGTGCGGAGCCGCATAGGTGATGATCACCTCGGCGATGTCGCCAGGCCGCGGACGTTGCGCCGGCTCTTCGGGCACCGAGACATGGACTAGCCGGTTGTCGCGTGCCCGCCCGGACATCCGGTGGGTGAAGACGTCCTTGCGTCCCTCGCCATCGGCGAACATCACCTCAACCTGGCGACCGACCTGCTTGAGGTTTTCCTGCAAAGCAATTTCTCCCACCAGCTCGACCAGGCGGTCATAACGCTCCTGGACGACAGGCTTGGCGACCTGATCGTCCATGGTCGCGGCCGGTGTTCCTGGTCGGATGGAGTACTGGAAAGTGAAGGCTGCCGCGAATCGTGCAGCGGCGACTACATCCAGAGTGGCTTGGAAGTCCTGCTCCGTTTCCCCAGGGAAGCCGACGATGATGTCGCTGGTGATGGCCGCCTCCGGCAGCGCGGCCCGCACTTTGTCGATGATGCCCAGGTAACGCTCGCTGCGGTAGGAGCGGCGCATGGCGCGCAGGATGGCGTCCGATCCGGACTGCAGCGGCATATGCAATTGGGGCATCACATTATGCGTTTCGGCCATCGCAGCGATGACATCGTCGGTGAAGTCCTTGGGATGGGGGGAAGTGAAGCGGACCCGTTCCAGGCCATCGATGTCGCCGCACGTGCGGAGGAGCTTCGCAAAGGCGCGTCGGTCGCCGAACTCAACCCCGTACGCGTTGACGTTCTGACCGAGCAGCGTTACCTCCTGGACGCCTTCGGCCACCAATGCCCTGATCTCAGCGAGGATGTCACCCGGCCTGCGGTCGGTCTCCCGACCGCGGAGCGATGGCACGATGCAGAAAGTGCAGGTGTTGTTGCAGCCAACACTTATCGACACCCAGGCCGCGTACGGCGACTCCCGTCGGGTCGGCAGGTTGGACGGGAAGGTCTCCAGAGCCTCTTTGATCTCAACTTGTGCCTCGTCTGCGATACGGGCGCGTTCCAGCAGCACGGGCAGCGAGGAGATGTTGTGGGTACCAAACACCACATCGACCCACGGCGCTCGTGTGAGTATGGCGCCTTTGTCCTTTTGCGCGAGGCAGCCGCCTACGGCGATCTGCATACCCGGTCTTGCCCTTTTTGCCGGCAGCAGGTTGCCGAGGCTGCCATAAAGGCGGTTGTCGGCATTCTCGCGTACGGCGCAGGTGTTGAAGATCACGACGTCTGGCGCTGTGCCTTCTGCGCATCTGAGGTAGCCCGCCTCCTCGAGCAACCCAGCTAGTCGCTCGGAATCGTGCGCGTTCATCTGGCACCCGTAGGTGCGGATTTGATATGTGCGCGGAGGTGCGGCCGGCGCGTCGGGCACTGTCGACATGGCAGACCTAGAGTAATCGCGCGAGGCCGGTGACGATAAAGTGCCGATTCGTGAGCGTCGCGCCGACGGGCGAACAGTACGAGATCATCTCGGGTCGCCACCGAGCCGTTGTCACCGAGGTAGGTGCAACGCTCCGCAGCTTCTCAGTCAACGATCGCGACGTGGTCCGCGGCTTCGGCGCGCAGGAGATGATCAGCGGCGGTCGCGGGCAGAATCTGCTCCCCTGGCCGAACCGGATTCGCGATGGTCGTTACGTGTTCCAGGGCGTCACCCAGCAACTTGCGCTGAGCGAGCCGGCTCGGCACAACGCGATTCACGGCCTGGCTAGGCATGTGCCGTGGGTTCTCGTCGACAAGCAACCAGACGCGGTCACCAACCGGGTTCGGATCCATCCGCAGACTGGCTGGCCGGGCACGCTGGAGGCGATGATCAACCATCGGGTCGACGACGATGGGCTGACCGTGACAGTGCAAGCGACCAACATTGGCACCAGCGAGTTGCCCTTCGGCTACGGCGCACATCCATATCTGACCGTTGGGGAAGCTACGGTCGATGAGGTCGCGGTCACCGTACCCGCCGCGTCCTACCTGGAGGTTGACGACCGGCTGCTCCCAACCAAGATCTCAAACGTCGATGGCACGGCCTACGATTTGCGCCGAGGTCCTGTCCTCGGATCGGTCAGCCTCGACACCGCCATGACTGATGTCTCGCGCGATTCGGATGGAAGGTGGCGCGCGAAGCTGGCGTTTGGCGAGCGCTCGGCGGAGCTGTGGGGCGACGAGACAATGGAATGGGTGCAGGTATTCACCGGCGGGCCCCACCGGGACTGGTCCATCGCCGTTGAGCCGATGACATGCGGGCCCGATGCCTTCAACGACGGCCCCACTCACGACGGCATGAGGATCCTGGCACCTGGGCAGACCTTCATTGGACAATGGGGGATTTCCGGCAAGTAGTCTCCGAGCACGGTTCATCCCGCTGTCAAAATCAGGTGTAACCGAAACTCCACCACGTAACCCGCGCCGTTTCGTCGCCCAAGGGTCTAGGGTCGGCCCCATGACGGAATCAGAAATCTCGTCAGAGGATGTGCCCGCCCAAGCCGACCCACAGTCCGAGCAGATTCCGGACCCGACAACCGGCCCGTCGGTCGTGCACCATCTTGGCGGACCTCTCGTCGAGCTCAGTGATGTTGACAAGCACTTTGGCCAGCTCCACGTGCTCCGAAAAATCAATCTCACGGTGCGCAAGGGCGAGGTGGTCGTCGTCCTTGGACCGTCGGGCTCCGGCAAGTCGACACTGTGCCGAGCCATCAATCGTCTGGAGACGATCGAATCCGGAACCATCATCATCGACGGTGAGAAACTGCCCGAAGAAGGCAAGGCGCTGGCTCATCTGCGCGCCGACGTTGGAATGGTGTTTCAATCGTTCAACCTCTTCGCCCACAAGACGGTCTTGGAGAACGTGACGCTTGGCCCGATCAAAGTTCGCAAGAAGTCCGCTGCCGATGCCAAGAAGCGGGGCATGGAGCTGCTCACCCGCGTCGGAGTCGCCTCGCAGGCCGAGAAGTATCCGGCTCAGCTCTCCGGCGGCCAGCAGCAGCGGGTGGCAATAGCACGGGCACTCGCCATGGATCCCAAGGTGATGTTGTTCGATGAGCCGACTTCGGCCTTGGACCCGGAAATGGTGAACGAGGTCTTGGACGTCATGGTCTCGCTGGCGCGCCAGGGCATGACCATGATCGTGGTCACCCACGAAATGGGCTTCGCCCATAAAGCCGCGAACCGAGTTGTGTTCATGGATGATGGCCAGATCGTAGAAGAGGCTGACCCAGACTCGTTCTTCACCAATGCGCAGAGTGCCCGCGCCAAAGACTTCCTGAGCAAGATCTTGACCCACTAGCAAACGCAAGGAGAGAAATGCACATCAGTAAGAAGATCCTCGCCATGGCGGCGGGATCGGCGTTGGTGCTCACTATGGCTTCCTGCGGTGGCGGCGGCGGAGGAGCCGGAGGCACCGCAGGTGAAACCCTCACCATTGGCATCAAGTACGACCAGCCCGGCCTTGGCCAGAAGGTCGGCGAGGACTACAAGGGCCTCGATGTCGACGTGGCGAGGTACGTCGCGAAGGAACTTGGCTTCGAGGGCGACAAACTGATCTTCAAGGAGACCCCGTCGGCACAGCGCGAAACGGCGATTCAGGGCGGCCAAGTCGCACTTATCTTCGCGACCTACTCGATCACAGACGAGCGCAAGAAGAAGGTGTCATTCGCGGGCCCGTACTTCATTGCTGGCCAGGATCTGCTCGTTCGCGCCGACAACACCGACATCACCGGACCGGATGCGATGAACGGCAAGACATTGTGCTCGGTGACCGGGTCGACACCGGCGGAGAAGATCAAGAAGGAGTACGCGACAACAGTCAAGCTGTTCGAGCAGGACACTTACTCCAAGTGCGTCGAAGCGCTGGTTGGTGGCACCGTGGACGCGGTCACGACCGACAACGTGATCTTGGCCGGCTTCGCCGCACAGCCGCAATATGCAGGCAAGCTCAAGGTTGTTGGTAAACCGTTCTCGACCGAGAGGTACGGCGTGGGCCTGAAGTTGGGCGACACCGAGCTCTGCAACAAAGTGAACGCCGCCCTCGAGAAAATGATCGCCGACGGATCCTGGCAGAAGGCTGTCGATGCCAACCTCGGTCCATCAGGCTTCAAGGTCGACACCTCGACTAACCCGCCGAAACCCGACCCTTGTGCGGCGGCCTAGTAGTTCGGATGTGAGCGGGGGTCGGCAAGCTGTCGGCCCCCGATACTCCGAGGAGGTGTGTTAGATGCTTCAGGGCCTTTCGGAACTCTTCACCGAGTACGACGTTCTCGGTGCATTCTGGATGACGATCAAGCTGACCGTCGCAGCCGCTATTGGAGCCCTGTTGATCGGCACGATCATCGCGATAATGCGGGTATCCCCGGTTGCCGTGTTCAGATCCGCGGGGACGGCGTACGTCACGCTGGTCCGCAACACACCCCTCACACTGATCGTGTTCTTCTGTGCGTTCGGGTTTTACATCACCTTGCAATATCGGATCGGGCCACAGAACTCACCCATCGATGTACAGAACTTCCGCTGGGGTGTTCTCGGTCTTGCTATCTACCATGCAGCCTTCGTGGCCGAGGCGCTCCGGAGCGGCATCAATAGCGTGCCCAAGGGTCAGGCCGAAGCCGCGAGGGCCATCGGCTTGGACTTCAGGCAGGGCTTGTCCAACGTAGTGCTGCCGCAGGCGTTTCGAGCTGCCATCACCCCGTTAGGAAACGTGTTGATCGCACTCACCAAGAACACCACTGTTGTGGCGACCATTGGTGTGGCCGAAGCGTCCTACCTGATGAAGGGAATGATCGAGTTCCGTCCTGACCTGATCTACGCCATCTTCGGCATCATGGCGGCCGGGTTCGTGATCTTGACACTTCCCATGGGCGTTCTGTTCACCACGTTGTCACGGCGACTGGCAGTCAAACGATGAGTGCCGAAGCGAGCGTACTGTTCGATGCTCCGGGCCCGAAGGCCCGCCGCCGCCATCTCCTGATTGCGGTGGTCGGCAGCCTCGCCATTCTTGCGCTGCTCGTCCTCGTGGTCAGGGCACTCGCCGCCAAGGACCAGTTCACCGCCGAAAAGTGGAGCCCGTTTCTTGACCCTGTGACCTGGACGGCATACCTGTTGCCGGGCCTCCGAGCCACATTGGTCGCGGCCTTCTTCTCAATCATCCTCGCGATGATCTTCGGAATCTTGCTAGGTATGGGCCGTTTGTCCCAGCTGAAAGCAGTGCGGGCGGCCTGCGGCGTCTTTGTGGAGTTCTTCCGTGCCGTACCGGTGCTGATGATGATGCTCTTCGCTTACTATCTCTTTCTCTTCGGCTTCCAGATCTCCGGCGGGGCACTCCCGTTGCTCGGCGTAATTGTAGGTCTGACGTTCTACAACTCGAGTGTGATCGCCGAGTTGATCCGCGCCGGAGTCGGCTCGCTGCCATCGGGCCAGCGCGAAGCGGGCCTGGCGATCGGGCTCACGCCGTTCGCGACGTTGCGCTTGGTGCTGTTGCCACAGGCCATCACGATGATGCTGCCCTCCATCGTCAGCCAACTCGTCGTGGTTTTGAAGGACTCCGCGCTGGGATTCCTGATCTTGTATCCAGAGCTGGTTCGCAGCGGGCAGACTTTGGCCTCGCTGGAAGGGAACCTCATCCCAACCTTCATTGTGATCGCCGCAATTTTCATCATCATCAACTATCTGCTGACCCGGCTCGCCCACTACCTGGAGCGCAGGCTGCAGGCCCGTAAGCGCGGGCCAAAGATCCCCGAAGCACCATTGGTTAGCCCTGAAATGGCAGCAGGCGGTGCCTTGACAGCACCCGGTCAGGCCTAACGAGCGGTCTCGGTTGCCCTGGACTCCCGAACGACCGTGACCTTGATCTGGCCGGGGTAGGTCAGTTCCTCCTCGATCTGCTTGGCGATGTCGCGAGCCAAAACTTGTGCCTCAATGTCGTCGACGACGTCGGGAGCCACCATGACCCGAATTTCGCGGCCAGCCTGCATCGCAAACACCTTGTCCACCCCGTCCCGGGCAGCGGCGATCTCCTCGAGCCGCTCCAGGCGCTGAACGTATGCCTCGACACTCTCTCGTCGAGCCCCCGGTCGACTGCCGCTGATCGCGTCAGCCGCCTGCACTAGAACAGCCTCCACCGTGCGTACCTCGACCTCGTTATGGTGAGCCTCGATGGCATGAACGACATCGGCATTCTCGCCGTACTTGCGTGCCAGATCTGCCCCAACGATCGCGTGTGACCCCTCCACCTCGTGTGTGAGCGCCTTACCAATGTCGTGCAGGAACGCCGCCCGCTTGCAATGTGCTACATCGAGGCCAAGCTCGCCCGCCATCAGTCCAGCGATATGCGCACTCTCCACCAGATGCTTCAGCACGTTCTGCCCGTACGATGTCCGGTAGCGCAGCGTGCCAAGCACCGGGACGAGCGCTGGATGCAGATCAGAGATTCCCACCTCGGCCATGGCATCCTCTGCCGCCCGTAAGCACTGAGCCTGGATCTGGCTCTTGCTCCGCTCGTGCACCTCCTCGATGCGAGCGGGATGAATCCGGCCGTCAGCCACCAGCTCGCTCAAGGTGATCCGGGCGGTCTCACGCCGAACCGGGTCGAAGCAAGAAAGCAACACCGCTTCCGGTGTGTCGTCGATCATCACGTTCACGCCGGTCACCTGCTCGAACGCCCTGATGTTGCGGCCCTCCCGGCCAATGATCCGACCCTTCATGTCGTCGCCGGGAAGGTGGACGGCCGAGATGACCGACTCAGATGTCAACTCCGATGCAAGGCGCTGAATGGCGCCAACGATGATCTCTTGTGCCCTCGCGTCTGCCTCGCGGACTGCCTGGCGTTCGATATCGCGCGCAACAAGGACTGCCTGTCGCTTCGCATCATGCGCGACAGTTGCTACCATCTCGGCCTTTGCCTGCTCAGCCGTCAAGCCAGCGATTCGCTCCAACGTGCTCTGCTGTTGTGCCTCAAGCTCGGCCAGCATCCGTCGCTGGTCCTTGAGCTCGTTGTTCAGCTCCTCCAACTGCCTGCTTTTGCCCTCCAACTCCCGGATGTCGGTGTCAAGGCGCTCCTCGCGATCCGAGAGCCGCTGTTCACGACGTTCCAGATCGGCACGTTGCTCGCGCAGTTCCGTCCGCCGAGCCCGTGACTCTTCTTCGGCCTCAGCCCGCGCGGCCTGAGCCGAGGCCAGCAGCCTCTCGGCCTTTGCGCGTAGCTCTTCGACCTCCGCCTCGGAGCGCGCCTCGTCCTCAGTAGTCGAATCACTATCACGACGGTCCATCTGCGTTCCGGACACCAGACTGGAACTTGAGTTGGACCGCGGCGTCGATGTCGTGGAGGGAACTGTTCCGGTTGGATACCCGCCCGTGCTGTGGCGTCCACGTCTGGCCATGACGATGGTCGCCAGGCCGACGACGGCGATGAGTAAGAAAAGGCCGATAACTATAAGTGCTTCAAAGACCCCGCTCACCGTCGCGCTCCTGTCTACACGCCTGCGCGTGTACTCAAGAGGATCCGCAACGCGAAATGCAAATCAGCCAACGCTCAGTCAGTGAACGCCGGATCTCTTCATTAACTCCTTTTGATTTAAGAAGAACTACCTCATTACTTTACTGGTCCCGGAACAACGTTTGATCTGGGCTTTCGTCATATCCTTCGGGCGTTGTCAGATACCTCGTGTTGGCAGGGTATGTCCGGCCCGAGCCTTGGTCAAGCACAAATGTGAGGTCCCGCTACTAGCCACGCGCGAGCACTCGGTGCTCACTCCTCCAGCACGTCCGTCAGCACTCGTGCGATGACCGCAGCATCGAACCCGCGTCGGCTAAGTGCTCCAGCTAGTCGCCGATACTGCACATCGCGCGCAAGCCCTCTCACTGCCACCCGTTTGCGCTCAACCACGTCACGAGCAGACATGAGTTCCGCCCCAGGATCGACACTCTCGAGTGCTCTGGCGATATCACTGCGCTCCACGCCCTTTGCTTCGAGTTCTCGGCCAAGTGCCCGACGGGATAGGTGACGGCGCCGCTGCCGCGAGGTTACCCAGTCCATCGCAAACGCGGCGTCATCGATCAGGCCGACCTCGTGGAGTCGGTCGAGCACTGCCTCTCGCACGCTCGCAGGAACATTTTTTGCTTGCAGCGCCTGGTCGAGCTCATGTCGGGTGTACGCGCGTGTCGTCAGTTTGCGCAGTGCGATGGCACGGGCCACGGACTCAACGTCTGCAGCAGGCGCCTCGTTCAGCGCTTGACCATCAGCTGAGGCGACGCAGTCAACTCCGGCATCCTGCTGGGTGGGCTGGTCAATTCGCACTGGCTAGAACTCCACCTCGCCGGTAACCGGATCAATGCCGGCAGGCAAGTCGATCTTGGGACCGATGCCCATCCGCTCCTTGATCTTCTTCTCCAGCTCATCGGCCAGATCAGGATTGTTTCGCAGGTAGCTGCGAGCGTTCTCGCGTCCCTGACCCAATTGATCAGCATCGTAGGTGAACCAAGCCCCAGCTTTGCGAATGATTCCAGTGTCCACACCCAAATCAATCAGGCTGCCTTCGCGGCTAATTCCCTGCCCATAAAGGATATCGAACTCGGCTTGCTTGAATGGTGGCGCTACTTTGTTTTTGACCACCTTCACTCGGGTACGGTTGCCCACCATTTCCTGACCGTCTTTGAGCGTCTCGATACGACGTACATCCAGCCGCACTGATGCGTAGAACTTGAGTGCACGGCCACCCGTAGTCGTCTCGGGCGATCCAAACATCACCCCGATCTTCTCCCGAAGCTGGTTGATGAAGATCGCTGTCGTGCCGGCGCCGCTCAAAGCGCTCGTCATCTTCCGAAGGGCTTGGCTCATCAGCCGTGCCTGAAGACCGACATGGTTGTCGCCCATCTCGCCCTCGATCTCCGCCCGCGGTGTCAGTGCGGCGACCGAATCGATCACTATCAGCGACAGTGCGCCGGAGCGGATCAGCATGTCGGCGATCTCCAAAGCCTGCTCGCCATTGTCGGGTTGGCTGACCAGAAGGGAGTCGGTGTCTACGCCGAGACGCCTCGCATATTCGGGATCCAGTGCATGCTCAGCATCAATGAATGCGCAGATGCCTCCTTCGGCTTGGGCGTTGGCGATCGCATGCAGAGCCACGGTTGTCTTCCCACTCGACTCGGGGCCGAAGATTTCCACTACCCTGCCGCGAGGAAGGCCACCGATTCCCAGAGCCACATCGAGGGCGATGGAGCCGGTAGGAATGACTTCGATGGGCGCTCGGACCTCCTCACCAAGGCGCATCACCGATCCCTTTCCATACTGCTTATCGATCTGCGCGAGTGCTGCCTCCAGTGCCTTCTCGCGATCTTGCGTGGCCATTGTGATCCTTCCCTCGTCCGTAGGGCTTTCTGCTGCTGCCTTCGGGCGCTTGCCTGATGTTTGAAAGTCTTGCGCTGTGACCCTAAGGACGAGCACTGACAATCGTTCGGTCGCGCGGAACTCTGTGGATAACCGATCCAGACGTCTGGTGGATAACCTACCGAACGTCTGTTCGAACAGTATTAGACACGCCGGGTCTGAGCCCAGTTAGTCAGCTCAGCGGTCGCGTGCCGGCAACTCCAGGGCAACCCACACGGCACGCCAGATGATCTTGCACGGGACTCCTTCTGACAGCGCCTCAACGACGGTGCGCTGGCCGAGCGCTGCGAGACTGTACTCAGAGGCCCACACGCGGAAGTAGCCCGCACCGAGGTGCAGCTGCAGGCGCTGCCATAACTCGGTCTCCTTCATAGCCGTCCATTGTGCCTGGCGTGCCTGACCGGCACCGTACGCTCGGACTTTGAGCTTGCTCGCGCAATGCTTGATCGCTCGCTCCGCTGGCGAGGATCGCGCATTGGAGTCAGCTGCCTTCCTCACTCACAGACGAAAGCGTTGTCTGCTCGTTCGTTCGTCCGGGACAGCGGGCGCGATCCTGGCGGGCTAGTGATCCGCCGCCGTCTGACTGTTCGCGAACCAAAAGCACGTTCGCCCATCGTTCCGCCGATCGTCGGGCGCGCGGATTTCGTGGCGCCTCCGGTGATCGGGTAGCCGATGATCACGGATACCGCATCGTGGCGTTTCTCCGCACCAGGCCACGAGCGATCCCGGCGGACGGCCAGAGGACCTTGAAATTGTGGTCGGCGTGCACATGCCGTACCTAGCTTCTTCACGCTGTACATGGCATGCACGCCAGGTACAGCGTCAACACCCCACGCAGCGTGGGTTATTCACACGTTCGCATCAGACTGCGGTTGGGGATTTTCTCCGCTCAAGGCCACGAATGTTCGCGATACCGCGGGAAGCAGCCTCCATGTGTGGCCTTATGCGGAGAAACGGCGGAGCTCGACGTGAAGCTCCTGCAAATCGGCGCGGACACGAACGTGCACGTTCGTTCCTGCGCCAGGGTGTGGGGGGTCCTCGCCAGCGCACGATTCGCGACGCTCGCAGCCTGGCCGGAAAACTGTCAGTCCCCGAGGGCAAGATGGAACCGTGCCTGCTCATCCATTGGAGGTTTTCTCCCCCGCAACCGCGACCTGGTTCCGGGAGGTCTTCGCCCATCCCACTCCAGCGCAGCTTGGGGCATGGCAGGCCATCTCCGCAGGCGAGAATGCCTTGGTCATCGCTCCGACGGGTTCCGGCAAGACTCTTGCCGCCTTCCTGTGGGCCTTGGACGATCTCACCCGTTCGCCCCAGCCCAGCGCCAAGCAGCGCTGCCGAGTCCTCTACGTCTCCCCACTCAAGGCGCTCGCGGTGGATGTGGAGCGGAACCTTCGAGCACCGCTGGCCGGCATCACGCAAACTGCGCTGCGGCTGAAGCAGACGCCCCCAAATGTCACAGTCGGTGTGCGTTCCGGTGACACGTCAGCGGCAGACCGGCGCAGCCTCATCGCTCGACCGCCAGACATCTTGATCACTACCCCAGAGTCCCTGTTCCTGATGCTGACGTCTGCGGCGCGTGACATGCTCCGATCAGTCCGAACGGTGATAGTCGACGAGGTCCATGCCCTCGCCGGGACCAAACGCGGAGCCCACCTCGAACTCTCCCTGGAGCGGCTGCAGGCGCTGACCGAGTCCAACGGAGAAGCCTCGTCGCGGCAACGTTCCCTGCAGAGGATCGGTC
>JBKPAB010000229.1:0-7201 GCA_046726195.1 Actinomycetota bacterium | reverse complement strand
TGTCTTGCCATTGAATCTCAATCGTGCAAGCGCGTATGCGGCGATGATCCCGAACAGCAGGGTCAGGATCGTCGTGGTACCCGACACGATCAGCGAGTTGATCAGTGAGCGCCCGAAATTGTTCTGCCCAGCAAAGACACCCTGGTAGTTCTCCAGCGACGCAGGGCTCGGAATGAACTCCGTGCTCCGCCCTTCACCTGGGAGCCGGAGGGATGAGACCACCATCCAGTAGAAGGGGATGATGCAGTACAGGACGATCAAGCCCATCCCGACATAGGAGAGGACTACTCCGACCCTCTGACGGAGAGGTCTCTTCGGGTGAGCGAGCTTCTCGACCTCTTCCCGGCTGAGGTGTTCCTCATGAACTTCAGTGGTCGTAGACATCAGTGCGCACCCCCAATCGCCTCGCCCATCATCGTCTGTTGAGCAGCGTCAGCGGGTGGCGCCTCACGTCTCTTTTGCTTCTTCTTCTTCGGCATGCCGCTGTCGCCGATCACATCGGCACCGAGGATCCTGACGAAGAGGAAGGCAACAAGAAGCACGTACAGGAACAAGATGATGGCGTACGCCGCAGCGGGCCCGTATCGTTCCTGGGTTGCTTCCTGGTAGGAGAAGATCGACAGCGTTTCGACCCGGTACTTGCCAGGGCCGATCATGCCGTATGGCAGATCGAACATGCGCAGCGTGTCAAGTGTGCGGAAGAGAACCGCCACCACAAGCGTCGGCTTCACCATTGGCAGTGTGATGCGGACGAACTGCTGCCAGGTAGTGGCACCATCGACCTTGGCGGCCTCGTACACCTCGGCCGGAATCGTTTGCAGCCCTGCCAGGGTAAGCAGGCCGATGAACGCGGCGGTCTTCCAGGTGTCTGCTATGACGATCGCCCAGAACGAGGCACCTGTGTCGGCAAGCCAGAGAACCTCGCGCCCGAGGATCCGGTTCATCACGCCACTCGCGTCGAAGATGAGCTTCCACATCAGGGCTGACACGATTGTCGGGATCGCCCAGGGAACCAGGATGCCGGCTCGGACGATGCCGCGACCCCGGAATGCCTTGGCCATGATCAGGGCCATTGCCACGCCGAGGACGGTCTCGATGCTCACGCAGACGATGGTGATGAACGTGGTGTTGAGGAAGGCATTCCAGAAGCGATCCATGATGCCGTAGGAGCCCTGCACTGGGTTCTGGCCGCGGAAGATGTCAGTGAAGTTCTGCAACCCCACAAAAGTCTCTCCACCTGCGATCAGGCCGGTGTTGGGGTCCACGCCGGTGTTGCTCTGGAAGAAGGCCTCACGGATCGACATGAAGACCGGGATTCCGGCCACCACGAGGATAATGATGAGGGTCGGCGCGAGCAGGATCCAGGCCAGCCGGCCTTGCCCATCGCTCAGCGCGTTCTTTTTATGTTTGTGGCCATCCGTGGTGGCCGGCAAACTCCTTGGTTCCGCGGTGGCTGTTGCCATCCGGTTACCTCCTTTGAGAAAGGCGCTGAGCTCCCGGCGCAGCGACTGGCTGCGCCGGGAACCTTGCGGACACCTACTACTTGATCAGAGTCTGCAACTTGGCCTGCAGTGCTTGCAAGGCCGCGTCTGGTTGAGTCTGACCTTGGAGTGCGCCATAGGCAGCGTCCTGAATCGCCAGGGTGACATCACCATACTCGACGACCTTCGGCCGAGGGACAGCGGTCTGCACCGACTTCAGCTGGATGTCCATGAAGGGCAACTTCTTCAGCACATCTGGATCGCTGTAGAGCTCCTCCAGCGTCGGCGACTGGGAAGTCGCCAAAGTGTTGGACTTCTGAGTCTCCTTGGACGACATGAACTTCAGGAAGTCGATGGCCGTGCCTTTGTTCTCTGCGAACTTCGCGATCGCCAACGTGTGTCCGCCGAGACTGGAGACGCCAGGACCGGTGATGCCTGGTAGCGGCGCAACTTCGAACTTGCCAGCAACCTTGGACGAGCCGTCGGTCTTGTTCGCCAGGTTGTAGACGTAACCCCAGTTGCGGTGGAAAATCAACTCGCCGTCCTGGAACGCCTTCCGGCCTTCCTCCTCAGTCCAGGTGATAGCGGCCTTCGGAATGTGACCGCTCTTGAACCAGTCGGTAAGCGTCTGCAGGCCCTGGGTGGCCTCCGGGGTTGCCACGTTCGGCTTGCCGTCTTCACCGACGATCACGCCGCCCGCGCCGTGTACGGCTTCGTCGAAGTTCACCGTCAGGCCTTCGTACTTGTTGTACTGCCCGGCGAAGCAGGCGAGCTTGGAGTCTTTCTCACCGGCGGTGATCTTGTCGCAGGCGGCCTTCATCTCATCGAAGGTGACTGGCGGCTGCAGCTGGTACTTGTCGAGCAGATCCTTGCGGTAGTACAGCAGGCCACCGTCTGTCGTGAACGGCAGCCCGTACAACTTATTGAAGTAGGTTGCCGCGTCTACCGCAGGCTTGACGAGGCCCTCGGTGGAGGTGTCCGGCGGCAGGGCCTCGATGTAGCCCTTCGCCGCGAATTCCGCGGTCCACACCACGTCCACACTCAAGACAGCCATCTTGGGGTTCTTGATCTGGGCATTCTGGATCATTTGCTGCCGCTGCTGGTCCGCTTCGTCAGGCAGCTCGTGGAAGACGACCTTGCCGTTGGGGTGCGACTCGTTGAACTGCGCGATCAGCTTCGGGAGGTTGCCCGAGACATCTTTGCCTTGCCAGTACTCGATGTCACCTTGCTTGGTGAAGTCAGCTGCGGCGGGCGATTGTCCACCGCCCTCGGGTGCCCCACCACCACCGCCGCCACCACATGCCGCGGCGACGAACAGGGCACTCATGGATGCGGCCGCGATGAGGACGCGGCGCGCAGGACGAACGAAAGTCATACAAGCCTCACTTCGTTGTAGAGAGGACACCCATTCGTTGGTGCCATCTCGAAACACTAGAGGGAATCTGACACAAAAGCGCTACTTCTCTCACGTTACTTTTAGATTCGTTATAGAGGCGGCTAGCACACCGGACGTCTGTCTGACAAGGGGAACTCACAAGTAGAGGCCGGTTTTTCCGTCCTGGAGCCGCTCCGAGGCGACGGCATGAAGATCGCGCTCCCGCAGCAGTACGTAGTCCTTGCCTCGTACCTCAACCTCGGCTCGATCCTCGGGGTCGAACAACACCCGATCGGTGGGTTTGACGGTCCTGACATTGGTTCCGACAGCAATGACTTGACCCCAGGCGAGCCGGCGTCCTATGGCAACCGTCGCCGGAATCAAGATCCCACCGCTGCTGCGTCGCTCACCGGGCTCATTGTCGGTCGACACCAGCACACGATCGTGCAGCATCCGGATCGGCAGCGCACCCTCTTCGAGGCCGCCAGAGTCCTGGTTGCCGTCCTGATCGGTCACCGCTCAGTCACTTCTCCCGCGTCGCACGATCGCACGAATGATCAGCAGGAATCCAACGATCCCTGCAGCGGCTGCCGCCACCGCCGCAATTCGACCGGTCCGCAGATCGCCTCGAGCAGTGAAGATCTTGGACTTGGCATTCTCCAACTCAGTGTTGGCGAACCGCTTCACATTGTTGATCTGGCGCTGCTTGATCCGGTTGGGATGCACCTGATCGATCAGCGCCTCGACCGAGGCAGCGAGCCGATCCCGGGTTGCGCCCAAATCTGCCTCGATCTGCGACGGCGTACGGTTGGGCTGAGGAGAGTCGCTGGACACATAGCCTCCCTTGCACAAATCTTCTGCGGTGGAACATGTGCGCTGAGCTTGTCGAAGCGCCCTTCGACTGGCTCAGGGCGCATAGCGTCCCCAAAATCACAGCGTATTGCAGGCATTGCGGATGCCAGAGCAAGGGCAGCGGCTCAAAGCCGATTGGAGCAATCAGGCTAGTGTCTTCTGCATGACCATTCGGCTCAGCGAGGGCGATGCAGCACCCCCCTTCACCTTGCCTGACGCGGACGGTAAGAAGGTCTCGCTCGCAGACTTCTCCGGACAGCGCGTGATCGTCTATTTCTATCCCGCTGCGATGACACCAGGCTGCACCACACAGGCCATCGACTTCACCGCAGCGATGGAGCAGCTAGACGAGGCAGGGTTGCATGTGCTCGGGATCTCACCGGATGATCAGGAAAAGCTAATCCAGTTTCGCGAGAAGGAATCTGTCGGCTTTCCCCTCCTATCCGACCCGGACAAGTCAACGCTCAACGCCTACGGCGCGTACGGGGAGAAGCTGCTGTACGGCAAGCTCGTCGAGGGAGTGATCCGTTCCACGTTCGTCATCGACGTCGACCAGAATGGAAACGGCACGATTGCCGTTGCTCAGTACAACGTGAAGGCCAGCGGTCACGTCGACAAGCTCAAGCGCGATCTCCATCTGTAGACTCCACCAGCGAGCTTGGCGAGCGAGGCAAGCAACCGGATCGCGCCCTCGCGCCGTGCTGAGGAGGAGTGAGCGGACACGCTTTTCGTCCGCGAACGACGACGAAGTAGGCGCGCTCCAAAGGCGCGATCCGCGCCGAGCGAGCTTGGCGAGCGAGGCAATTAAGCAGAGCCGGAGTGGTGGAACTGGTAGACACGCAGGATTTAGGATCCTGTGCCTTCGGGTGTGAGGGTTCGAGTCCCTCCTTCGGCACTAGTCTCCAGCCGACCTCTCAGAATCTGAGACCACGTTGGTGCCCAACCCACTTGGCATCCCTTGCTTGGACTCCGCGCTATCTGCAGATGGTGCACAGTCCAACCAAGTGATGCCGAGTGGAGCCGGGGACCAGCTTTGGTCGAGCCCAATTAGACGGTCGGCTGGCGCTGCTCGAGCTCGGGGTTCTGGGCGACACCTACGTCGGCGCTCGGAGCACCGGTGATGAACTTGTACGTTGCGCCGGCGATCGCGGCTCCGATGATGGGCCCAACGATGAACAGCCACACCTGAGCCAGCGCGGCACCGCCGGCAAACCAGGCGACTCCAAGAGAGCGAGCTGGATTCACCGATGTGCCGTCGACCGGAATGCTGGCAAGGTGGATCACGGTCAAGCCCAGTCCGATCGCAATAGGCGCGAAGCCCTTGGATGCGCGGTCATCGGTGGCGCCCAGGATGATGTAGAGGAAAATTGCGGTCAAGACGATTTCGGTGATCAGCGCCGCCGCCAGCCCATAGCCGCCCGGGGAGCGATCACCATAACCGTTTGTGGCGAAGCCACTCTCCACGGCGCTGAACCCTGGCTTGCCGGATGCGATGGCGAGCAACACAGCGCCAGCAACAGTAGCCGCGACGACTTGGGTGATGATGTAAGGCCCCACGGCCTTCCACTCGAATCGCTTCGCGATCGCCAAGCCGATGCTGACCGCGGGGTTGAAGTGGCCGCCCGAGACGTGACCAAAGGCGAATGCACCGACCAGCACGGCAAAGCCAGCGGCCAGCGATATGCCGAGCAGCCCGACGCCCAGCTGAACGTCGTTCTTGCTGAGGAACTCACTGGCGATAACGACACTGCCACACACCCCGAACACCAGCAAAAACGTCCCAAGGAACTCTGCGCCCAGTTTTGCAGCCAACGAAGGTTCCCGCATGTGGCTCCCCTTACCTACGTAACGAATGCGGCCTGAGTTCGCGAGTCTAGGGGTACCCGGCAGCAGTTCGTTGGGCATCTCGTCGAGGTGCCGGCAATCGGCGCCGATAGCTGACGAAGCTGTACCCGTCGTGTGGCTCCCGGCCAGTTTCGATCCACTCAGCCGGATCGATTTCAGGAAACGTGACTTCGCCAGCGGGATTCTGGTCGACTTCGGTGATCTCCAGACCCGTGAGCCGGCCCCAGGCGGCTCGGTAAATTTCACCTCCGCCAGCGACGAAGACCGTCCGAGGATGCAGCAGCAGCGCCTGCTCAAGAGCCTCATCTACAGAAGGCACCGCGCGTACGCCCTCCCCGCGCCACATCCGGTCCCGCGTGATCACGAACGTCGTCCGGCCCGGCAACGACCGGCCGATAGATTCGTATGTCTTGCGACCCATGATCAACACATGGCCCATGGTCAAGGCCTTGAATCGCCGCCAGTCCGCCGGAATCCGCCACGGTATGTCGTTCCCCGCGCCGATGACGCCGTTGGCGGCGACAGCGGCGATCCCGATGATCTCCGGCATTAGACCGAGATCGGCGCCTTGATGCCCGGATGTGGGTCGTACCCCTCGATCGTGATGTCTTTCAGAGTGAAGTCGTCGATGGAGCTGACGTCAGGATTCAACAGCAGCCTCGGCAATGCGCGTGGCACCCGGCTCAGCTGAAGCCTGGCCTGATCGAGGTGGTTTAGATATAGATGTGCGTCGCCCAAGGTGTGTACGAAGTCGCCGACCTCCAAGTCGCACACCTGGGCGACCAGGTGGGTCAGCAGCGCATACGAGGCGATGTTGAACGGCACCCCGAGAAAGACGTCTGCCGAGCGTTGATATAGCTGGCACGAGAGCCGGCCCTCCGCAACGTAGAACTGGAACATCGCATGGCATGGAGGCAGTGCCATGTCGGCGAGGTCGGCGACGTTCCACGCACTGACGATGTGGCGGCGGGAATCGGGAACGGCCTTGATGGAGCTGATCACGCCAGCGAGCTGGTCGATGTGACCACCGCCAGGTGTCGGCCAACTGCGCCACTGATAGCCGTAGATGGGCCCCAGCTCCCCGTCGGCATCGGCCCACTCGTCCCAGATGGTCACCCCTTGCTCGTGCAGCCATTTGATGTTGGTCGAGCCTTGGATGAACCACAGCAGCTCAGCGATGATCGACCGAGTGTGCAGCTTCTTGGTCGTGAGCAGTGGAAAACCTTGATGCAGGTCAAAGCGCATCTGGTAGCCGAAGGTGCTCAACGTACCCGTGCCGGTTCGGTCACTCTTTTTCACGCCGCTGGTAAGCACGTGACCAAGCAGGTCGAGGTAAGTCTTCGTGGCTCATCCCTCCTTGAGAGACTGTCTCGAGCCGGCGCAGCTCTGCTAACAGGACGGGCACGATGGCCCGTACGGCACGCCCGCGATGGCTGATTACATCCTTGTCGGGCGGCTCGAGCTCGGCGTTGGTCCGGTCGTACCCGTCAGCTACGAACAGCGGATCGTAGCCAAAACCATTCTGGCCTGCTGAACTGACAGCGAGGTGGCCTCGCAACTCCCCGAGACGAACATGTTCGGTGCCGTCCGGAAGCACCAGAGCCATGGCACAGATGAATCGCGCAGTTCGCTCGGCTGGTGGAACGTC
>JBKPAB010000228.1:0-5903 GCA_046726195.1 Actinomycetota bacterium | reverse complement strand
GCCGCCATCCACGTGCGGCGCGTACGTCGGCTTGTGCTTGCCGCGTAACAGCGTGGCAGCGGTCACCGCAAGCCTGCCCAGCACAACATCATTGGCATCGATGACGTGCCACGACCTCGTGATGTCGCCAGGTTTGGGGCTATAGGTGGACATGACCGGCTTCCGTTTGTACGCGAGCGAGCTCTCTTGGTGTGAACGACCCTTGTCGCATCCCGCACTAAATGCGGGCGCGCGTGAATTACACGCGTGGACGCAACAGCCGACAAGGCTACCTTCGCAGGCTGCCGCGGGTCAAAGTCACAAATGGGGCCTTCTCGTCTACCTAGTGTCGTGCACTAGGAGCTGGCAACCTCCGAACGCTGCGCCGCTTCCAAGGCCGCCTGCTCGAGTCGCAGGCGATAGTTCGCCCACTCCTGCGGGGTCAGATCGGGCAGGTTCCCGTCATTGTCGCCGGCCGCGCCGTCGATTAGCTCGCGGATGACGTCGGCATGCCCTGCATGCCGGGCAATCTCGACGGTGACATGCACCATGATCTGCTGCAGGGTGACCTGCTGCCGCTCAGGAGGCCACCACGGAACTCGTCCTGGCGAGTCGAGCTCGAGTGCCTCAATGGTGGCGTCTGTGTGGACTGCTGCCTGCTGATACAGCGCGAGGATGTCCTCGCGGGACTCCTCAGGCGTTGCCCACATATCAGCGTTGAAGTCAGCATCTTCGTCGAGCCAGGGTTGCGGCACGTTGGATGGGCGATCGAACACTTCACCGAAGTAGCCCAGCTCGTTGCTCGCCACGTGCTTGACAAGCCCCAGCAGATTTGTCCCGGTCGGCGTCATCGGCCGCCGAACTTCCCGCTCGCCGACGCCATCCAATTTCGCTAGCAGAGCGCTGCGTTGCCTGACCAAATACCGATGGAGAGTCCGCTTGGGATCCATCCGTCGAACATAACGGTGAGGTAGCTGGCTCTTGCTTTGACCCACGTGTTCCCAGTGGCCCAAATCATATGACGCCCGACTATTCAGGCATGGTCACCGCGCGTAGGTTGTGCGCATGACCGACACGCCCACGGTTGATCCCCCCAAGGATTCCCTGAGCATTCGCGACAATCGCACCGGCCGTGAGTATGAGATCGCAATCACCGATGGGACCATTCGGGCCACCGATCTCAGGCAGATCGAAGTCGAAGGCGGACCGGGACTTGCGACCTACGACCCGGGTTTGGTCAACACCGCCTCCTGCCGCAGCGCGATCACCTTTATCGATGGTGACGCCGGCATCCTCGAATATCGCGGCTACCCGATCGAGCAGCTTGCCGAGCATTCGACCTTCCTGGAAGTCGCCTATCTCCTGCTGAACGGCGAGCTGCCCACCCAAGCCCAGCTTGATGAGTGGGTGCACAGCATCACCTACCACACGTTCATCCACGAGAATCTCAAGCAATTCATCGAAGGTTTCCGTTACGACGCACATCCCATGGGGATGCTGATGGCCACAGTCAGTGCGTTATCAACCTTCTATCCAGCGGCGAGCAAGATCGGCGATCCGGAGAACCGCCTGCTGCAGATCACTCGATTGATCGCCAAGATGCCCACTCTGGGCGCATTCGCCTTTCGCCATCAGCAGGGCAAGCCATACGTCTATCCGGACAACTCTTTGTCGTACACCGCAAACTTCTTGGCCATGCTGTTCAAAATGAGCGAGCCAACTTACGTCGCCGACGAGCGTTTGGTGCACGCGTTGGAGGTGCTGTTCATCCTGCACGCCGATCATGAGCAGAACTGCTCCACTAACGCGGTGCGTTCGGTCGGATCGTCGCAGGTCGATCCCTACTCTGCCGTGGGCGCCGGCATCGCTGCCCTCTACGGGCCGCTCCACGGTGGGGCCAACGAAGCTGTGCTCGCCATGTTGAAGCGCATCGGCAGCACCGACAACATCAGCGACTTCATTGGCGGGGTCAAGGAAGGCAAGGAAAGGCTCATGGGCTTCGGCCATCGGGTCTACAAGAACTATGACCCGCGCGCCAAGATCATCAAGCGGGCCTGTGACGATGTCTTCGAGGTGACCGGGGTCAACCCACTGCTCAAGATCGCCCAGGAGCTAGAGAAGATCGCGTTGGAGGACGAGTACTTCGTCAAGCGCAAGCTGTATCCCAATGTTGACTTCTACTCGGGCCTGATTTATGAGGCGCTGCAGTTCCCCCCGGAGATGTTCACGGTGTTGTTTGCCATCGGCCGTACCCCGGGTTGGCTCGCTCAGTGGTCGGAACTGGTGCAAGACAAGGAACAGAAGATCGCGCGGCCAAGGCAGATTTACACAGGTATGCGGAACCGGAGCTTTGTCCCAATGAGCGAACGCTGATCTTTGGGTCTCTGCTCGCGCGGCGCCCCTAGAGGACCCTCTCTTTTCTCCTTCGCGCTGATGCTGATCAGGGCAACCGCCAGCTTCGGACATGCTCCCAACGCATGTCCCGCCACCAGCTGCCGGTCCAGGATGGGTGAGCAAAGCGATAAAGCGTCACGGTGTCGGCGGTGAAGGACGCCGGTGGGATTATGCCCAGGCCGTTCACATAATCCTCAACCTCCTCGCGTAGGTCCGCGCGGATCCGAAGCTCATGTGAGACCAGCGAGATGTGGGGCATCCAACGATCTGGCTCGTACAGGTCAGGAGGCAGGCTGCCGCTCGGACCGAGCAGCGGTCGGACGACTGAATCGACCGCGCCAGCAACATCGCTGAGCGCCCGGTTGGGCGCTCCGTTGAGCGACGATACGTCGTAGGCGATCGCAGCATCCGCGAGTCGTCGTATTCCGAGGTTCTGCACAGGAAATGCGGGTCTTCGCCGCAGCACGAAACCAATGAGTTGGATCAACTCGGCTAGCGGTACTACGACGGGCAAATTGCCGGCCAAGCTGACGTGGGGAGGAAACGCGCCCGCCGAGATCAGGCCGTATTGCGCTCGCAGCTGGCTGGTGATCTGAGTTACAGCCGCGCACGTCTTAGGGTCCGGCCTCAGAAACACCCCAAAGCGGAACTGGTTTTCCACCAGTGTTGTCCTCTCTTATTCCGCAAGACGCGGTCGGCCAGCCGACGTCCGCATCTGTTGACCCACCGTAACCAAGCCGGGACACGGCAGCAACGAAACCCGCCGGTGCTTCAGACAGCAGAAAGTGATCATGGACGGGATATACCGGCTGCGAGCTGGTCACCGTGCTCGTTCGACCCGTGCCTCATCCCAGACCGGCCCAGCGGACTCGTAAACGCTGCCATCGGCGCCGAAGATCAGATACCTGTCGAAACTCCGAGCGAACCACCGGTCGTGGGTGACCGCGATCACCGTGCCCTCGTAGGAATCAAGCCCTTGTTCCAGCGCCTCGGCAGACTCCAGGTCGAGATTGTCGGTCGGCTCGTCAAGGACCAACAACGTTGCACCGCTCAGCTCCAGGAGCAGGATCTGGAAGCGCGCCTGCTGACCTCCCGACAGCGACTCGAATCTCTGCTCGGCGGATTTGGCCAGCTCATAGCGATCAAGCTTTCGGGAGGCCTCCTCGCGGCCCATGCCGGAGCGATGATCATCACCGCGATGCAAGATCTCGAGCAGGGTGCGACCGAGCAACTCGGGATGATGGTGAGTCTGAGCGAACCAGCCGGGCCGTACTCGCGCGCCCAGTTTCGCTTTGCCGGTATGGGGAACCGGGGCTAGCTGAAGCTCGTCAACGGGCCGATGATCACGATCAGGATCGGAGCCGCCGCGCGCTAGCAGGCGGAGGAAATAGGACTTGCCGGAACCGTTCGACCCCAACACCGCAACGCGATCACCGAACCAGATCTCGGCATCGAACGGCTTCATGAGACCTGTCAGCTCGAGATTCTCGATCATGACCGCGCGCTTGCCGGTACGCCCTCCGGTTAGTCGCATGGACACCCGCTGCTCCAGCGGCACCGCCTGCGGCGGCCCAGCCTCTTCGAACTTGGCCAGTCGAGTCTGAGCTGCCTGGTATCGCGAGGCCATTCCTGAGTTGTATGCAGCCTTGTTCTTGTACAGCAGCATCAGCTCCCGCAGCTTCTCGTGCTGCTCATCCCAACGCCGCCGCAGCTCTTCCATGCGCGCTAATCGGTCGCGCCGGGCTGCCGCCAGCGTCGCGAAGCCGGATCCATGGATCCACACGGTGTTACCCGCTGCGCCCAACTCCAGCACCGCGATTGTCTTCGCGGTCTGAGCCAACAGCTCGCGATCATGGCTGACCAGCAGCACCGATTTCTGAGTGTTCTGAAGCTGGCTCTCCAGCCAGCGTTTGCCTAGCACGTCCAAGAAGTTGTCGGGTTCATCAAGCAGCAGCACCTCGTCCGGACCACGAAGCAAGGCCTCGAGGGCAAGCCGCTTCTGTTCACCTCCGGACAGAGTGCTGATCTCGCGCCACTTGGCTTGGTCGTAGCTGATACCAAGAGCTTCGGTACAGCAGGCGTCGAAGATCACCTCGGCGGCGTATCCCCCAGCATCGGCATAGTTGGCCAGGACTTCCGCGTACCGCAGCTGAGTCTGCTCACTGTCATCTTCCATCAACTGCAGCTCCTGCCGGTCGAGCTCTGCCGCTGCCCGGCGCAGTGCAGGAGGTGAGAGGGAGAACAACAGGTCGCGTACGGTCGACGGGTCTCGAATGCTGCCAATGAATTGACGCATCACACCTAAGCCGCCGCTGCGGGACACCGATCCAGCGGTGGGTGCCAGATCACCAGCGATGATCTTGAGCAAAGTAGTTTTACCGGATCCGTTGGGACCGACCAGGGCCACGGTGGAACCCTCACCAACGCGGAATGACACGTCGTCGAGCAGTGCCCGGCCGTCGGGCAGGTGATAGCTCACGCCTGCGAGATCGACATGTCCCATGGTCGGCCATGCTAGGCGCGACGTCGTCGGGAAGCGATTTCATATTGTGCGGCTGCCCGCCGGCCGATCCTCGCCCACAGGGCCTCCCCCGGCCGTGGACGAAACCTACGTAAACGTAGGTGTGCGCCGTGAGGCCCTTGTTGATCGAATGGGGGTGAGAGACCTTCATCGTCACCCTGTCGCAGCAGGGGGATCGTGGCTGAGGGCAGCCTGACCTGGGAGGCGCCGGGGAGGGTGGCAAGCGGCCCTGACAAAGCCTGGACGTGTCGGTACTGCCAGACGATGCGGGTCGGGCGAGCGAGATGGAAAGGCATACGCGAGGAACCGTCGTTTGACGCTTCTCAATTACGTACCGGCTGGAATCTGGTGGATGGCCGGAGGCAGCGCGTACCCGCCCGGTAGACCCGGTCCGGGGAACTCCTGAACGGTTGCCTATGCCGGGAGGGAGGCCGTGGTGAAGTGCTGCGGGGTAGCCACGGCGAGGCTGCAGGGGCAAAGACGGGTGCCTCCTCCATCAAACGATCAACAAGGGAACACGGGAACCACCCCGATCCTGCCCGGCGGGTCGCATTCGGCGGCTTAATGTCGGGCTGGGTTCGTCGTCGACTGATCGGATCGGGGCGGGCGGAGCCGCCGTAGTACTCCGAGACCGGGAGAGCCGGCCACATGGGGAAGGGCGGCAGCGGAAGTGAGAAGGGCGGATACTGTCAGAGCGAAAGAGGGTCGGTGAATATCGGCACACCACCGGTTCGGGAGATTCCGGCCGGGCGGGTATCGCAGATTCAGGCCAAGCTTCACCGTTGGGCGGCCAACCATGAGTGCCGGCTTAACCCTACGGCAACGACCGTGGAGAGCCCGGTGCGGTGAGAATCGCACGCCGGGTTCGGAGATCGGCCTGGGGAAACAGACCGGGAGCAATCCCGACAATGCGCCCCAGGTCGACTCGACTGCACGCGGTCTGCACAGGTTGCACAAAGTGTGCAGACCGTCAGCAACCTACGTAAACGTAGGCTGCTGACATCGAGCC
>JBKPAB010000227.1:0-19274 GCA_046726195.1 Actinomycetota bacterium | reverse complement strand
CCAGCCTGGCGCAGAAACGAACGTGTACCTCCGCTCCCTTCGCGTCACACATTTTGCAACGTGTGCGTCGCGCCAGGAACGAACGTGTACGTGCGTTTCTGCTGGCGGGTAGAGGCCGCCGCGATGTGTGTGTGTGTGTCTGGCAAGAGCCGGCGGTGACTAGGTCAACTCGGCCTCCAGTCCACGCTCCAGTGCCGTTTCCACAGGCCCTTCAACCAGCCGTCGTCGTCGCCCGGCGGCGCCTCGCCGGCGTCGAGCTGGTCAAAGATCCATCTAGGGCACCCGACGCCTTCAATCGATAAACCAACTCCCGCTGCGGTGCCCGAGCTCCGCGCGTTTCCGCCGGTTTGGCGGAAAACGAGGCACCCAGCCGCCACGAACCCGCCTTTTCGCCCAATTGGTGGGAACCACGAGCGATCCCAGGTGACGGGCAGGGGCCGTGAAAATGGTGGTCGGCGTGCAGTCGACACTAGCCGTACCTAGCTTCCTCACGCTGTAGATGGCATGGACGCCATGTACAGCGTCAACACCCCACGCAGCGTGGGTTATTGACACGTTCGCATCAACCTGCTGTCGGGGATTTTCTGGTCAAACGTCACGCTCTCGGGTGGTGGTCATGGTCATGCTCATAGCAGTGTCCTCTCAGAGTAGGTAGCCACTGCTTACACAGGAAGGCGGCGGCTCCAAGGTGCCATCCTCGCGAGGGAGCGAGCAATCAAGCGTTGCGCGAGCAGCTGCTGTTCAATAGCTCCGAGCGTCGGTCATCGCGCGCCCGCCGTGCTGAGGAGGAGGGAGCGGAGGCGTCTTTCCTCTGCGAGCGACGACGAAGTCGGCGGATCCAATGCGCGCGATGCGCGAGCAGCTCCGGTTTAAGTTGCCTCAAGATCAAAAGGAGTCAGGCTTCGGGCCCGGGACTCTCCATCAACGGCATCCTGCGGACCTCCCGGGCTGCGGTCCTTAGTTGAGTTAATTGTGTCGGTGACATCAGCCGATGAGCTCTTGATCGTCTTGCCTACATCCGCTACCTGGGACTTCACATCGGCAATAACCGGCTCCACATCGTCGAGCAGATGCTTCTGCACAAAAGCCTTGGGGTTCAGGTCACGGAAATCGACATTCTCGAATTCTGGCCCCAACTCCTTGCTCAGCTGCTGCTGGGCCGACCCGGCTACCGTCCTCAGGTAGCGCAGCAGCCGAGCCGCTTTACGAGCAAGCTCTGGCAGCCGCTCCGGCCCGAACAAGATCACCGCGATCACCAAGAGCAGCACGAACTCAGGGCCATTGATGTCCAGCAGCAGGGGCGTCACGCTCAGCCCTCCTTGCCGCCCAGGGTGACGCTCGCCTGGGACCGCGTCGATCCCCGAACGTAATCCAGCACCACCACATCGTTGGGCCGATGGGTGCGGATACCGACGATCAGCTCTTCTGAGGTGTTAACCCGCTGGCCGTCAATCTTGGTGATCACATCACCGACTCGTAGGCCGGCCTTGCTGGCAGGGCCTCCCGCGTCCACCTGAGTTAGCTCAACACCCGCTTCGGCATCTCGCACGCTGGCGCCGATCACCGGGTAGGTCGCCTTCCCGTTCTTGATCAACAAGTTTGCGATGGTAACGGCCTGGTTGATCGGGATCGCAAAGCCAAGGCCGAGGTTGCGGCTAGGACCGAAGGTCAAGATCGCCGAGTTCACCCCAATCGCTCGGGCGCCCGCATCGACGAGAGGGCCGCCAGAGCTCCCTGGATTGATCTCAGCATCGGTCTGAATGGCATTTATGTACGCGGTTGGGGCATCGGCGTCACTGGTCTCGGTCACAATGACAGGACGGTTCCGCGCCGAGACGATGCCCTCCGTGACAGTCCCCCGCAGCCCGAGCGGCGCGCCGGCGGCGATTACCGGCTCACCGACTTGGACATGCTCTGAGTCGCCGAGCTCGATGGGCTGCAACGACGCCGACCAGCCCACCTTGATCACAGCAAGGTCGTAAGAAGGGCTGCGACCCAAGAGCAGCGCGTTGACGATGCGACCATCGGAGAAGTGGACTCGGATCCTCGACCCGTCCCGTGCGCCCGCAACCACGTGATTGTTGGTCATAACGTGGCCCTCCTTGTCAATCAGGAACCCGGACCCGGTTCCTCGACCGACCTGGATCATCACCGTTGCCGGCAACACGCGCTTGGCGATTTCAACGGTGTTGGCACTGGGCGGCGGCGGCCCTACCGGCGTCTGGTTAATGCCAGGGTTCGGCGCAGCGGGGCTCGCTGCCGTCGCCGACGGGGCCGTACGCCGGGCCAGGATGGCACCGCCGTAGCCGGCAGCGCCGCCGATCACTAGCGCGGTGAGCGCAGCAACGGCGAGCACTGAGGCCGAAAATGGACGGCGACGACCCGTCCGCCCGCCCGCCGAAGATGTACCGCCGGGCGGCACCCCAGCCTGCACTGGTTGGCCGCTCGGCGGTGGCCAGGTCGGAGACACAAACGTCGGAACGGGTTCATATAAGGCTTGTGTGTCTGAACCTGTACGCGGTGACTCGCTAACCGGACCGGAGTCTCGAGAGTCCGATGATTCACCTCCGGCCTCACCTGCGGGACGGTCCTCATCCACCACGCACTAACCCTTCACATCGGCCAGAATCCTCGCCCATCCAGCTTTGATGCGGCCAAGCGTAGTCGGGGTCCCGGAGCCATCATGCGGCAGCGCAGTGACTGCGTCAGCGAGCACGCCAGCAGCACCCACGGTGACAACGGTGAACACGACCTCGCCGGACTGCCAGGTCGCGACGCCGGAGGCCCCGCGACGTACGTAGGCTCCCAGAGACGCATCCCACTGAGTGCCTTTCGGGACGTCGGTCAGCCGACCTCGCTGCTGAGAGACGCTGACAGCATTGAGGCCGTCGCTGTAGACCAGATGCACAGTCTCAGGGTTGCCAGCCCGGTCGCTGCGCAGCCGCACCAGCGACAGGCCAGCCAGCTTACGAGGGCACGACCATCCCGACGCGTTGAGGTCCGCCGCGGCCGAGAGGGTCAGCGATGTGCTGGCCCGGGGCACGGCCAATCGCGGCGGCAGGTGCTCCAGGATGGTGTCTCTGCGGCTCACTGAGACGGAGGTGAATCCGAATGAAAGATCCACCGATCCGTTCTTGTCGTAGGTCTCTTGCCAGAGCACGATGCCGGTATCGTCGTCAATCCACCAGCGAGCATCGACAGAGTGGCTTCCGTTCCGGCTTGCCGCAACCAAAGTTGCACTGCGTCCTGCGACCCTCGCACCGCGGGTACCACTAAAGGAGAAGTTGCGCTCGAGCAGCCAGAGCAACTCGTCATCGACCACTCGCGAAGGGATGAGAGCGGGCGAGAAGCCTTTGAGCAGTTGCTGTCCGGTCTGACTGTTCACCCTGACCTGACTGCCCTGACCGGCCCGCGCGTCGACGTGGATCTGGGCAGCGATGGCGCCGCCATCGCGGTAAGCCAGGAACGATTGGCGGCCCGAGTAGGTGACGGTATGGGCAGCATCAACAGCCCGCTGCATCGTTGCTTGCGCCTCGGCGGCCGTCAAAGTAGGCCCGGTAGCGACCGTCGGACCTTGCGGTTGCGGTGACGAGCCAGCGGTCATGCCGCGTGAGTCAGCCAGCATGACTGCGTTGAGTGCGTCGCTGGACAGTGGAAACTGTTGCAGGCTAGAGGCGAACGCCGCCTGAGCCTCTGCGGTCGGATCGCCGATCGCAACCAGACTCGGTGCAGCCGCATACCCAACAATCCCTACGGCGCTGACTGTTGCCGCAACAGCCACCGCGGCCGCGGTGATGCGTAGCTTCACGGTGCGACGATGGCTTGGCAATGCGCAAGTTCGAAGCGGGCCAGACGAGCGGGTCTGCCGGAACGGCCGGGTCCACAAAGGGGCAAACGATGCGGCGCCGGCTATCGACACAAGGCGTAGCGAGAGGTCACCGGGTGCAGGGCCGGGTTCATTCTTGGTCTGAGTGAGCAGCTTACGCAGCGCTCGAAGCTCCTCGATGTCGCGCCGACAGTCGGCGCAATCGACGAGATGGCTCAGTAGGCGCTCGCGATCGGAGTTCTCCAGGGCCCCGTCGACGAACGCTGATCGCAGCTCGGCGAGCTCAGCGCAGGGCGCCTTCCTCACGCCGACCTCGCAGGCTCCAGACCTCCTGGCTTGGAGACCGCACTGTCGGGCTTATCACCGCCCTCTACCTCGACGCCCAGGTAACGCAGCCGCTCTCCGGTCGGTTGGCGATGCGCGAGAGCTGCCCGCAATTGCGCGCGGCCACGATGAATTCGGCTCCGTACGGTTCCGATCTTGATATCGAGAACCTCGCTGATCTCCTCGTAGCTCAGGCCTTCGATATCGCATAACACAACTGCAGCGCGGAACTCTGGTGGGAGCGCTGAAAGCGCAGCAGCCACATCATGGTCGAGGTCGGCGTCGTCCAGCTGCTCGGATGGATTAGGCCAGGCACTCGGCATCCGTTCAGCCGAGCCCTCCCCCAAACCGTCGAAGCGGATCTTCTGGCGGCGCCGAGCGCTGTCGAGGAACAAATTGGTCGTAATGCGATGAAGCCAGCCCTCGAACGTCCCTGGCTGGAATCGATGCAGCGAGCGGAACACGCGGACGAAAACATCCTGGGTGAGGTCCTCGGCATCGTGCGGGTTGCCCGTCAACCGATAGGCCAGCCGATAAACGCGGGCGCCATGGTCACGTACCAGCTCCTCCCATGTTGGAGGTGTCCATCCAGCCATTGGGGACGGCGATGTCGCGGGGGCAGGCGGCTGCCAGGCCTGAGGATCAGGGGCGGGCCAATCCGCCATCGGTTCGACCTCCCTACGACGTCCGGCGCGGCCAAGCAGCTTCAGCCTGAACGCCTTATTGTTGCCTGTCATCCTGGCAATGCCCTGAGTGAACCCTGGCAATTGGCTGTGCGCAACCGTGTCGCTCCTCACAATGAGCCAACGCTGCCAGGGGTAGCCGCTTTCCGGTTTCGTTTGTTTTTTGTCTCCCCGCTTGCGGTAAAAAACCACGCCCCTGTAAACGCGCCGTGCGTGATTGGCGAGCGAGGCAATTCAACCCGGATCGCGCCACGCGCCGTGCTGATTCCCTATGGGGATTGGGTTTGTCAAGCGCTTCGGTTGACTTTTTCGGCGCCGATCTTTGACCATGCTTGTGGGGGAAGGTCGCCTCGTGTGCCCGCGGGTTGTGCGTGTGGCTTGGGCTGTCCGGTGCGGACTGTCTGGGGGGCCTTCCCTTTCTTGCTGCGGCGGCGGGCTCGGATATCGGCGGGCACGGTCCAATGACTGGCGATGATGGCGTGTGCCTGGTCGGGGTCGACGGGGGTGCCGTCGATGTCGCAGATCGTGTAGGGCAGGCCGCGGTTCATCACCGTCCAGAATCGTTCGGCCAGGCTTGCGGCGACGACACACAGGGCGCCGAGGTGGTCCTTGCCGCGTTCGGTCATCTGGAGGTAGTAGATCCGGGCCAGCTGCGGGTCGTGGTGGCGGGCGTTGTCGGCGGCGCGGATCAGGGGTGCGCAGCAGGGAGGGGCCGGCCTTGGACATTGGCTGTCCTTTCCGGTCGGTGTCGCCGGTCTCGGAGGCCTTGGGCACCAGTCCGGTGAAGCTGCGGAACGCCTTGCCGTTGCGGAACCGGGCCGGGTCGCCGATCACCGCAACCAGGGCGGGCCCGCTGATGTCGGCGACCCCGGGCAGGCTGCGCGCCAGCCCGGCCGGGTCGACCTGGGAGTAGCGGGTCTCGCGTTCGGCGGCGTGGCCGGCCAGCTCAGCGTGAACGGCCCGCAGCAGCCGGACCTCGGTAGCGACTTCGGCGGCCAGGTCGGCGAAGGCGACCGCCGGGTGGCCGGCGTAGAGCGCCAGCGAGGCGTCCGCGGCTTCGATCCATTGCCGGGCCCGGTCAGCGCCCAGATGGCCGTGAGAGGCCTTGCCGATCAGCCCGGTGAGCCGCTTCGGGCCCAGCCTGACCAGGGCGTTCGGGTCGGCGTAGCGTTCCAGCACGGCCAGGTCGGCGACTCCCAGCTCCCCGGTCAGCGGCGACATCGGCAGCAGCTGCCGGCACAAGTCCTTGATCCGACGCTTGTGTTCCGCGCCGGCGCGGGTGAGCCGGTCGGTGGCCCGGACCCGCCGATCCAACGCCGCCTACTCGGCACCGGGCAACGCCAGCGGCTGCAACCCGGCCGGGTCGAACAGCGGCAACCGCGCCAAGGTGTCGGCGTCGATCCCGTTGGTTTTGGTGTGCCGGGACAAGAACCGGCGCAGGTCCGCGGCCTTGGCCGAGCTCACCCGGCGCACCGTATGGCCGCGGCTGGTGAAGAACACCGCGATCGGCAGCCACGCCGGACCGGTCGGCTCCATGACCACCTCCAACCGGGTCCCCTCCGGGGTCCCCGCCAACGCGGTGGCCTCCACCTCGGCCAGGCTGGCCACCGTCGGCCACGCCTTCCGTTTGGCGACCACCTGACCGGCCTCGTCCAGCACCCGCACCGTGTGCGCGGACGCGATCCCCAGGTCGATCCCGACCAGCCGCCTACAACTCATGATCATGTGCACTCCCCCTGCTTGGGTTGGTGGTGTCCACCGGCCCGCCCGGAGGCGACGCTCGTCACGGCCACGGTCCCAAGGAAGACACGCGCCGACCGCGGCTCCCACTCATGTGCTGCAAACGGCTCCAGCCTCAACGGGCCCAGCCACCTCCCTCATCCGGGGCATCCGTGGCCAGCCGGATGTGGCAATCAGCACGACGGGGCCAGGCTCCACAAAACCTCCCCCAGAGGAGAACTCGACGCCACCACCCGAACCAGCCGGGATGACCATGCAACCCTGGAACCTCAGCCACGTAGTGGATCCACGCGGTGATGTTCCTTACATGAGGAGGAGGGAGCAGAGGCGCTTTTCCTCTGCGAGCGACGACGAAGTAGGCGGATCCATGCGCGCGATGCGCGAGCAGCATCAGAAAAAAGAGACCTCCCTCGGTACCGGTGCATTCGAGGTCTCCTTCGATAGGGTGACAAGCGTGCCGACGGGGAGAGCGCGCGACCGAGTTTATCCGCGCTCAGTGGGGGTGCTTGGGCACGGATTCCTGGCCGAACCGATCCTGCAGCGGCTGGCGTGCGCACTGCCGGAAGAGACGCATACCTCGGCGTACGGGCAAGGCCCAGAGATGCTTACTCGGCTGCAGCGGCTGGGAGCCAACTGCGCCGCGAGCCCCGCAGATTTGGCTGCGCGCAGCGAGTACGTCCTGGTGCTGCTGGAGAATCTAGATGATCTTGAAGCCCATCTCGACAGTCCCAGCGGGCTGCTGGCCGGCGTGCATAGCCAGACTATCCTCGTCTTCGGAGGAATCTCCGCCCCAGATGATCTTCGCAACCTTGCTCGGGATCTCGCAGAGAAGACAGCTGGGCTGCTGCGTGTGATCGACGCACCGCTGAGCGGAACGCAGGCGGCCGCATCACACGGCGAGCTCGTCATCGCCGTCGGTGCCACACCCAGCCTGTATCGGGAGGCGCTACCGGTACTGGACTTGCTTGGGACCTGCGTACGCGTTGGCGGAGTCGGCAGTGCTCAGGTCGCTCACGCGTGTGAGCAATATGTCATCGTCGCTACGGCCACGGCGCTCAGTGAGGCCGCGGTGATCGCCGAACGTGCGGGTCTTGATCTTGCTCGAGTGCTGCATTGCTGGGACCTTTCGCTGGCCGGAAGCCGGGTACTTTGCGCTGCGCGCGGCAAGCTGCTCAACGGTGACTTCGAGCCCGATGTACCGGCCAGGGCCGCCTTGGCGCCGCTGGAGGTCGCGACCCAGCAAGCGTGGCGAACCGGGACCTCAGCGCGGCTTCTGGCAGGCGTGCGAGAACTCTTCCAGCTCTTGGACAGGGCCGGGCTGAGTAGCCAGGATCTCACTACGACTTATCAGTACCTGGCGGCGCAGCACCCCGAGCGCCGCGAAGCATAGGGGATAACTTCGCGGCGCGCGTGGGTGCTGCGGTGTAGGGAAGTGGCCCCACGGGGCGGCAGCTTGCCTCGCCGGCTCGGGGTCTGCCGTCAGATGAGGCGAAGGATGACGATCACCAAGATAATGATGATCAGCACACCAATGATGGTGCCGATAATTCCCCGGTTCATGGAGGGACCTCCTCTCGTCCAGTGGAAGTACCCGCAACGAGATGTCGTAAACAACGAGCTGGGTAGCGCTGACCCTTTACGCACCCCTGTCAGCAACCTGGGTTAACCCAGTTTGCTGACGCTCTACACACGTTGCAGCCTGTGTGAAGCGACAGGAAACTAGGTAAACCCAGGTTTCAGACCTGGTGATGGAATGCCGGCATCGGGAGAAGAGCAGGGGTCTCGCTTACTCTTCCCATGGCAGTGGCTTGCCTTCAGCGACCGGAGCGACCGGAATGACAACCACCGGACGATGCTGACGATGTGCCAGATGGGCTGCGACGGAGCCCGTGAGGAACTGCTTCAGACCCGCCTTAACGCCGCCTCGTCGGCTGCCGACGATGATCAGTTCGACATCCAAGATGTCGGCGAGCCGGGTTAGCGCGTACGCGACATCGCCGGCCAGCTCTCTGAAGGACACGTTAATCGAGTCGTCCGCGACCGCGGCGCGGACTTGGGCCACCAGTCCCTGATCGAAGTCGGTGTCCCTGAGCTCGGGCAATTCGGGATCAAGCGGCAGCGACACCACAGAGCCGTCCGGCCGCTCCTCGACCACATACCGCCCGGGATCGACGTGGGCACAGACGAGCGAGGCGCCAAATACGCGCGCGAATCGGGCTGCCTGGCGCAGCACCACATCCGGCTGGCCATAAGTGACCCCGACCAGAATCTGAGGCTCTGCCCGATCTTCCATCGTCACACTCCCCGCGCTCCAAGACCTGACCCTAGCGCCGCGAGCATCGGCGAGCCAGGATCAGCGCCGAGCTGAGGTGGTGTCGTTGTGCGAGCCCGCTTCCAGCGAGAGCAAAGCTGCCTTCGTCTGCAATCCGCCGATGTACCCCCCAAGCGTCCCGTCGCTGCGCAGCACTCGATGGCACGGCACGATCACAGGCATCGGGTTGGTGGCGCAGGCAGTGCCGACTGCTCGTACGGCCCGCGGATGACCAGTCGCTGCCGCCACTTTCGAGTAGCTCTCGGTTCTCCCGTAGCCGATCATCAGAAGGCGCGCGAGCACCTCCCGCCGGAATCCGTGAGCCAGCCGGAAATCCAATGGCAGCACGAAATCTCGACGTTCACCCGCGAAATACTCGGCCAGCTGGCGGGCTACTTGATCAAGCCGGCGCGGTGCACGCAGGATGCGCGGGCTGACCCGCTCGGACAACACGCGTAGAACTTGATCATGGTTCTCGATCTCGTACGCGACGCGGACCAGACCCTGCTCGGTCGCCGCCAGAAGCAGAGTGCCCACTGGCGAATCCACAGTCCGGTAGGCGACATCGAGCAGCCGGCCGGCCTCCGCTGCCGCCACAAGTTGGTCATGGAGGCGCGTCACGCTCTGAACTTCGTCACGGGTGATCATGGCAAGCATGGGGTCATTGGAGTTGATCACGAAGAGACTTCCTTTACTGGTGTTGGTTGCTGAAGGTCGCGGTAGCGGCCGCGCAGCGCGCGAATGCCGTCATGCGCGGCCCGCCGGACCGCGTCGGTCGACCCACCGATGATCGCGGCAACCTCCGCGTACGGCAGCCCAGCGACATGGTGATAAGCAACTGCCTGGCGCTGCCTGGTCGGAAGGGCACGGAGCGCCGCCCACAAGCCGTCATCGGGAGGTTCCCAGGAACCGACTGCAGAGCTGGTTTCGATTTCTGCAACCGGCGTCGCGCGGCGGTTCTGCGCGCGGAGCGCGTCAATCGCCTTGTGATGAGCGATCGTGACGAGCCAGGCTTCGACATTCGCGCTATCGGGCAGGTCTGGATAAGCACGCAGCGCGGCGAGAAAGGTCTCCGACCAGGCATCCTCGGCGTCCGGGCGTGCCAGCACGGCACGGCACACCCGGAGCACGGTGGTGCCATGCTCGGTCACGATCTCTTCAAACGGCCGTTTCATCCTCATCAACTTTGTAGACGATGACACGGGGCAAAACGTGAGATTGGCTGGGCCTCGCTAGTCGCAGTCGCGGCGGGGCGACGTATTCAACCGATTAGTTGACAATAGCGTGTTCTCAGCGGTAGGGTCTTAGGCAACCAATCGGTTGAATAAGCCAAGGAGGCCGGGATGCGAGAGGATCGACTGTCACGAGTCTTCGCCGCACTGGCCGACCCGACGCGGCGCGATATCGTGGCCCGGCTCGCAGTCGGGGATGCCACTGTGAGCCAACTGGCCGCGCCGTACGACGTCTCGATCCAGGCTGTCTCCAAGCACCTCAAAGTGCTGGAAGAGGCAGGGCTGGTGAGCCACAGCCAAGATGCGCAGCGTCGGCCGCGCCACCTCGAGGCGGAGGTGTTCGACCTCATGACCGCCTGGATCGAGCGTTATCGCCGGCAAGCCGAGGAGCGATACCGCCGACTCGACGCCGTACTCGCCGCAATGGATGACGACAAAGAACCGATCATCAACAAAGGAGGAGCAGCATGAGCACGAACCCTACGGAGCAAACCGCGACGCGGGAGACCACGATCGAGGCTGATCCCAACCTGCCCACGATCCGCATTATTCGGGACTTCGATGCACCGCCGGATCGGGTCTTCAACGCCTGGATCGATCCGGAACTGGTCGTGAAATGGCTCGGCCCGAAGAGCACCGAGATGAAGATCGACCAGTGGAATGCCCGCACCGGAGGGAACTACCGCTATGTGGCGTTCCAGGACGGTGAGGAGGTTGCCGCTTTCTACGGGTCCTTCCATGAGGTGCGACCGAACGAGCGGCTGGTCCAGACCTTCACCTGGGAAGGCATGCCGGACGGCGTCAGTCTGGAAACGATGACGTTCGAAGATCTGGGAGACGGCCGAACCAGAACTGTCGGGCTATCGGTGGTGGATAGCCTCGAAGCCCGCGACGCGATCATGGCGAGCGGCATGGACGTAGGCGTGATCGAGGGCTACGAGAAGCTGGATGCCCTGCTCGCACAAGGGTGATCTGACTCCGACTCCGACTTGTCAGCGTCTCAGAGTGCTATAGCACGCTGAGACGCTGACAAGTCGGAGGATGTTGGTTTGTCGGAAGGCTGATCGGGTACGGCCGCGGCATAAGCATGATTGTGCCGCCAGCGGCGCCGCGTGGACCCCAGGAGGCCACCTTGACAAGTTCGATTGGATCCTTGCTGCTCTTGGGTGCCAGCGGCGACTTGTCCGGACGTCTGCTGTTGCCGGCCCTTGGACAACTGTTCGATCGCGAAGAGTCACGTCGGGGTGTCGTGCTGGTGGGCGCAGGTGTCGAAGACTGGGACGCGAGTGCTTGGCAGCAGCGCGTACGGACCTCCTTCGCGGAGGGCAAGGTTTCCGGCGCGGCGCTGCAAACCGTGCTGACAACGACGCGATACCAGCAGGCCGACGTCACGAGCCCGCAGGTCTTGCAATCGCTCATTGACTCATGCCCGCCGGCGCCGGCTCTGTATTTCGCACTGCCTCCTTCGGTGACCGTCGCCGCCTGTAAGGCTCTCCAACAGGTGTCTTTGCCAGAAGGCACAAATCTGGTGCTTGAGAAGCCTTTCGGCATCAACCAGGAGAGCGCGGCGGGTCTGAACAAGCTGCTGGCCACGCTGGTCCCGGAGGACCAAGTGCATCGTGTCGATCACTTCCTCGGGCGCTCGACCGTACTGAACCTGCTTGGTGTGCGGTTTGCGAATCGACTATTCGAACCGGTGTGGAGCAACGAGCACATTGAGCGTGTGGACATCGTGTTCGACGAACAGCTCACTCTGGAGAACCGGGCGCGCTACTACGATCACGCCGGCGCTTTGGTGGACATGATCCAAAGCCACCTTCTCCAGGTACTGGCGCTGGTGGCGATGGAGCCGATCGCCCGGGCGGACGCGGTGGATTTTCAGGACGCGAAGGCGCAGGTGCTGCGTGCCTGCCGGCCGTGGGACGACGACCCGGTTCGAGCCGGGCGGCAGGCTCGTTACACCCGCGGCTCGATTGATGGGCGCCAGGTGCCCGATTACACCGCTGAGCCTGGGGTCGATCCGACGCGGAACACTGAGACGCTCGCCGAGCTCGTCGTCGAGATCGACAACTGGCGCTGGTCCGGTGTGCCGTTCCGGTTGCGTTCGGGTAAGGCGCTGGGTAAGCGATGCAAGGAAGTGCTGATCACCTTCAAGCGGCTGCCGCATCTGCCCACTGGGCTGCGTGGGCACGCACCGCCTGACCGGCTGCGGTTGAGCATGGGGCCGGACCGGATGGCGCTGGAGATGAACGTCAACGGTCCGCATGATCCACTGGAACTTGATCGAGTGTCGCTGGATGCCGACCTGTATCCAGGACGGTTGCCGGCGTACGGCGAAGTGCTGGCGGGCGTATTGGATGGTGACCCACTGCTTTCGGTGCGCGGCGACACGGCCGAAGAATGCTGGCGCATTGTGGATCCGGTACTGCAGGCATGGCGGCAGGGAAAAGTACGTATGGACGAGTATGCCGCCGGATCTGATGGACCGTCGAGCTGGAGCTGACTAAAGCCCACGCCTTGGCTGGCCATTGTCGGCACTAGTGTGACAGGAACACGCGTGCCAGCCGACGGGAGCTAGGAGATGAAGATCGGAATTGGCCTGCCCAACCCGGTTCGAGACACCGAGGGACGTGTTCTTATCGAGTGGGCGAAACGGGCAGAATCGGCCGGCTTCTCAGGCCTGGTCACCATTGATCGCATCGCGTACCCCAGCTACGACTCGCTCACCACGCTCGCCGCTGCAGCCGGCGCCACTGAACGCATCTCTCTAATGACCAACATCTTGCTGGCCCCGATCTACACGCCGGTGTTGCTGGCCAAAAGCGCGGCCAGCATCGACCAGCTTTCAGGTGGCCGGTTCACGCTGGGCCTGGGACCCGGTGGGCGTTCAGACGACTACGAGGTCGCTGACCGGGACTTCCACCGCAGAGGCCATAATTTCGACAACGCATTGGGCGTGTTGCACAAAGTATGGCGTGGCGAGCGCCTTGCTCCGAGTTCAGAGCCAGCTAGCCCGACGCCGACTCGAGATCACCGCGTTCCCATCCTCTTCGGCGGCGCTAGCCAGAAGGCCGTCGAACGGGTCGTCACCTGGGGTGTTGGCTGGACTGCTGGCGGCGCACCACCGGCCCAGACCGGCCCTTTTGCCGACCGCGTAAGGAATGCCTGGTCAGCTGCCGGCCGTAGTGGACAGCCGCGGTTGGCCGCACTCACCTACTTCTCGCTTGGTGACGATGCCGAGGAGGCCTCCCGCAGATACCTCCTCGACTACTACCGCTTCCTTGGTGACTTCGCGACCCGCGTGGCCGAGTCAGCACATCGATCGGTGTCCCAGGTACGTGAGGTGGCAAAGGCGTTCGAGGATGCCGGCTTCACCGAGCTGTATTTCGACCCAACGGCCGCCACGCTTGATCAAGTCGACCGGCTGGCAGACGCCGTACTCACATGATCGCTGCCGCCACGCGGTTAGCAATTACGGGCTCGACCGGTCGGCTTGGCGGGCGGGTGGCTCATCGACTCTCCGAACTCGGTGTGGACCACCGCCTTGTGGTGCGCGATCCGGCGAGGGCACCCGCCTTGCCTGGCACACATATTGCTACCTGCGATTACGGTGACGCAGCTGCCGCCAGAGCCGCCCTAAGTGGCGCCGACACGGTTTTTATGGTCTCCGCCGCCGAGACGCCGGACCGGGTGCGACAACACCTCACCTTCATCGACGCCGCCGCCGCGGCCGGCGTGCAGCGGATCGTTTACGTGTCCTTTTTCGGCGCGTCCGCATCGGCCACTTTCACCCTTGCCCCGTGATCACTGGGCGACAGAAGAGCATCTGCGTTCGGCCGGGGCGGCCCACACGATCTTGCGTGACAACCTTTATGCCGACTTCACGCCACTCCTCCTCGGCCCCGATGGGAACATTCGCGGACCGGCAGCCGACGGGCATGTGGCCGTCGTGGCCCAGGCCGATATCGCTGACGTTGCAGTCGCGGTGCTCACCAGCGATGGCGCGTACGACGGACGCACCTTGCACCTGACCGGGCCCGCCGCTCTGACCATGTACGAGATCGCCAGCATTCTCAGTGATCATCTTGGCCGGAGGGTCTCGTATATCCCCGAGACCATCGAGGAGGCGTACGCATCACGGGCTGTCTATGGCGCGCCGCCGTGGCAGGTAGACGCCTGGGTCAGCACCTACACCGCTATTGCAGCCGGCGAGCTGGCCCAGGTCACCAGCGACATTCCTGAGGTGACCGGCCACCCAGCCACGTCCCTGCAACAGGTTCTCGCTGCGAAGTGACTTATCTTTGCGCGCTGAGCTGCACGCTTCGACGGGCTCAGCGCGCATTGTGCCCTGAGCTTGTCGAAGGGCAGAGCTGCACGCTTCGGCGGGCTCAGCGCGCATTGTGCCCTGAGCTTGTCGAAGGGCATGAGCTGCACGCTTCGACAGGGTCAGCGCGCGTAGCAGGGCGCGGAAATGAGGGACGTCCGCGCAAAGGTCCCCAACGTCCTAGGGTTCCCTCATGCACCTCGCCGAGCCTGCCCGGCCGCCTGCGCGTACGGTCGTGGTGCTTGGCATGCTCTCAATGTTCGGCCCGCTGTCGCTCGACCTCTACCTCCCGGCGCTGCCCGAGCTTGCCGATGACCTCGACGCGTCAGCCTCGGCGGCGCAGCTGTCGATTACTGCCTGCCTCGTCGGTCTGGCGGTTGGTCAGCTCGTCGCAGGTCCGCTGTCGGATCGGCTCGGTCGGCGGCGCCCACTGATCGTCGGGCTGGTGGGGTTTCTGCTGGCTTCCGTCGCGTGCGCCCTGGCGCCCTCCGCGGCGGCTCTGGTACTGCTTCGCTTCATGCAGGGCCTGGCCGGCGCCGCCGGGATCGTGATCTCACGTGCTATCGCGCGCGATCTTTATTCCGGGCGAGCACTGATGATCTTCTTCTCGCGGCTGATCTTGATAGCTGGACTGGCACCGGTGATCGCCCCCGTTCTCGGTGGCCAGCTCAGCCGGATCATGAGCTGGCGCGGCATCTTTGGCGTGCTGGCTGGCTTCGGTGCTGTGCTACTCCTCGCAGGCTGGCTGGGACTAAGAGAAACCCTGCCACCCGAGCGACGGATCGTCGGCGGATTTGGAAAGACCCTGCACGGCTACAACACCCTCCTGCACGACCGCTTCTTTGTAGGCTGCGCACTCTCCTCCGGTCTCGCAGGCGCCTCGATGTTTGCCTACATCTCGGGCTCGACCTTCGTCCTGCAACGGGTCTACGGGATGTCTCCTCAAGGCTTCTCGCTGGTGTTCGGATCGATTTCCCTCGGCCTGGTGATCGCCGCCCAGGTCGGAGGCCGCCTTGCCCTGGTCTGGCCGCTGACCCGCGTGCTCGGTTTCGGCTTGGCGATCAATCTTCTTGGTGCCGCCTCCGTGCTAGCCACCGTGATCATGGGGCTGCCGCTGGGCGTATTGATCGCGGCGCTCTCGGTGATGGTGAGCGCGGTCGGGCTTATCTTTCCGACGGCGAACGCGCTGGCGTTGGCCGACTATCCGGATTTGGCCGGTACTGCCTCCTCACTTCAGGGCCTCAGCCAATTCGTGTTCGGGGCAATTGCGGCACCGCTGGTCGGCATTGCCGGTGAACAAACGGCGCTACCGCTTGGCATCGTGACCACCGCCGTCAGCCTCTGCGCCATCACGAGCTTCGTGGGTCTGGTGCTACCCGTGGTACGTGCCCGGATAAAGGATCACTTAGGTGACCAAGGTCCCCAAGATTGACGATCAAGGATGTTGATCACCAGGTCGCCTCGCCGGGCAAATATTGAACCGTCGAAGGGAAGGACCACCACGCTCATGATCGCTGCGGGCGAGCGCGCTGCCGGACGCCGGTTGATCATGGTCGGCGTCGACGACTCCGCCGAAGCTGAGGCGGCCGCCAAGTGGGCGGTACGAGAAGCCGAGCTACGGAAAGACGACGTGCTGCTCGTGAATGCGTACCAGGTGCCCCTGCTGCCGCGACAGGACAGGCCAGCTGCTATCGCTCGAGGGCGTCAGGAGCGCCAGACTCTTCTCGACAAAGTGGCCGAGACCTTGATGATGCCGCCGACGATGCATCTGGAACGGCTGGTCGAGATCGACAGCCCGACGTCCGCGCTGCCCCGACTATCCGAGCTGGCAGAGCTCACAGTCGATCGTCGCCCGGTGGCAGTGGCCGTTGATGGGCTGCATCCGTCATCTCGGCCGACGTACAGCTGCTGGTCGTCGGCAGCCCTTATCGTGGCCGCGAATGGACCCGGTGGATCCGTTCCGTGGCGCGTGCTGTGCTTGAGCGGGCCAGATGCCCGGTGGCGGTCGTTCCGCAGCAGCGCCCTCGCTCATCGACAGCGGACTAGGTGAGTGACGGATCCGCAACGACCGTCGTGATCACGTGTCCCCAACAGACCAGAGAATTGCGGGCGGGTGCACCCGGGCGCAGCGCGGCCAGCCGTCCTCATCAGTAAGCACGACACGGCCGATCAGTGGGCGTCCAGTCTCCAATGCCTGGTCGATGAGTGCCGGCTGGATCTCGGCGAAACGCAGCTTCGCGCCACGGAAGTTCTCTATGCTGCCGTCAGGGCTCCGCCCGTACCAGCGCAGACCGAGATGGCGATCATCGCGGTGCCCGCTGACGAACGGCCCACCAAAGTCGCGACCGTTCTCAGTCTCGCGAACCGTGACGTCCATCGACCAGTTGGCCTCCGGTGCGTCACCAGGGACCAGATCGATCGCGGAGGTGCCCCGCTTAAGTCCGACATGGATGTCGGAGTACCAGCCACCACCCGGCCGAGGACCGCAACTTCGACCCGGCAGATCGACACCACGCAACTCGACCCGGAGCGACGCGACGGCACGCGCCTTCGCCACTCTCATGCTCTTCCTCCTGATTAAATGGTTTCCCACTCACCCCACGTTTCCCATCCTGAGACGGCCAACGAGGGTCTGATCGGCACATTCGAGCCCCGTTAGGCGTCTTGAGACGGCAAACGTAGCCTCGATACGGGCCCTACGTCGCTGATCATGTGCGAGCCTCGGCCTGCTCGGTCGCAGTTCTTCAAGCCCAAATGTGTGCAAACAGATCTGTCCACAAACCGATCTTTGGGGTAATGCTGGGAGTAGCAAACCGCGTCCGCACCGCGGCCGACGGCTGGGGTGCTGGTAGCCGCTGCGCGGACATTCCACACACTCAGGAGGACACGATGAAGGCGGAGGTCGGAGATCGGATCGTGGTGGCTTCGGGTACGCTGCACCGGCCGATCCGAGACGGCGAAATCCTGCAGGTTGGCGAAGGCGGTGGCGGTCCGTACCTGGTGCGGTGGTCGGACGGCAACGAGAGCTTGTTCTTCCCCGGCCCCGACGCCCATGTTGAGCATGTCCCTCGAGAGGCGGGAGACGGTGGCGGTCAGGAGGCTTCACCTGAGGGGTCACGTCCAAAACCAACCAAGAAGTGGAGTGTAGACATCTACCTCTACGAGGACGAGAACGCGACAGCCGCCAATGCGGTCTTGCATAGTGATGTGCCTGGTCCGCTTGATGTACGTGGCGAGGCGCGCCGCAGTCCCGCCGATCCGGACATGCCAGCGGTCGGTGACGAGGTAGCAGTTGCCCGCGCGTTGCGGCGGCTGGCCGATCGGCTGCTCGAGATGGCTTCTAATGATCTCTCAGACGCCGAGGGCCGTCCCGTATCGCTGACCAGCTAAGCCCTCTTGCCACCTAACGGAGCATCCAAGATCACGACTCGCTCGTGATCTTGGATACCGTTGCGCGAGCACCATCGAGATGGCCTCTAGGGTCGCCATGCGGGTGATCATGACATGTGCCCGGTGCTGAGCCCGATGACCGCAGCCGCTGATCCTCGGCCGGTGCCCACCGGACCACACCGGGTGGGTCGGATCTCGTTCGACTGGGTCGACCCTGCCCGATTCGACGTCTATGCGGCCAACCCCGAGGATCACCGCGAACTGGTGATCTTCGTTTGGTATCCGACCAGCCCCCTACCGAGCGCCGAATTCGCGCCGTACCTTCCTCCGCCGTGGGCGCCCACCGCCGACTTCCTCGGGCTCGAGGTCGCGGGTCTGCGCGCACATGCCGCGGCCGACGCTGAGGTTGCAGCGAGCAGCGCGACGTACCCGGTGCTGCTGCTCTCACCCAGCGGTTTCCCACCGCTGCTGCTGAGCGCGATCGCTGAAGAGTTGGCGAGCCACGGTTTCGTCGTCGTGGGTGTGAACCATACTTACGAGGCCACTGTGACCGCGTTCGCCGATGGCCGTGTCGTGCCGATGAACCCGACTGCCCTCGGTGGGGCTCTCGGGCCGCAGGCCGGCTCCCATGATGAAGTCTTCCGCCAGCGAGCGTCAGTGTGCGAATACAAGGCAGCTGACCTCGCCTTTGTCGCCGACCAGTTGGAGGGCCTCAACTCAGACCCGGCCGAGCGCTTCGCCGGTCGGCTCGATCTCTCCCGGTTGGGTGCGTTCGGACACTCCTTCGGCGGCAACGCGGCACTGGAGTTGTGCCGGACCGATCACCGTTGCTTGGCCGCGGCCAACCTGGACGGTGCATTGTGGAGTGACGTGGGCAGGATTGGGCTCGACGCGCCGGCGCTCCAGGTGCTGGCCGAGCATACCGAGTTCGACGTGACGGGTGAGGATGCGATCAAGGCCGGCGCCGCACCTAACGTCGAGTGGTTCGAGGCGGAAAAGGCGATCACGTTCGGTGGCTGGCGTAACGTTCAACGGTTGGCCCGGCCCGGCTACATCGTGCAGGTCAGGGGCGCGGGCCATGTCAGCTTCATGGATGTGCCGTTCCTGACTGTCACCGATGGGTCAATCGTCAAGCCGGCACTCGATGCCATCAGGATCGAACCGAATCGGATGTGGCGTCTCACCTGCGACCTGCTGCTCGCATTCTTTGGAAGGCACCTCAACGGTGCTGCCGCGCCGCTCCTCGACAATCCGGCGAAGGATTATCCCGAACTGATCGTTGGCCCACCCTGACGGTCGGGAGGCAATGCGGGAAGATCAGTTCGAGAGGTTCCTCCTGAAAGGTGCGAACATGACCCGCGCCGATGAAACACCCGTCGATCTGCCGGTTGCAGCCCCGCGAGCGCTGGAAATCGAGCAGAACGGCATCAACTCAATCCACGTC
>JBKPAB010000226.1:0-21879 GCA_046726195.1 Actinomycetota bacterium | reverse complement strand
GAGGTGGACCGGTTGCCCGATCCCACCAAACCGGAGTTGCTTGCTCGACTCACCCTTGTTGATCAGCGCGCCCCGTGGACGCCTCTGGTCCGGCTTGATCCCATGATCGAGAGACGGCATACCAACCGGCGGGACTTCCTTGATGAGGAGGTGCCTCCGGATGTCATCTACGAGCTGACCAATGCCGCAGAGCAGGAAGAGGCATCGCTAGTACAGATCGTGGAGCCCGAGCACAAAATGATCGCAGCGCAGCTGAGTCGGGAGGCCGAGACGATCCAGAACACCGACCCGCAGTATCAAGCGGAGCTTCAGGTCTGGACGACGACTGACCTGAACCGGACAGACGGCGTTCTGGTCTCCGCCCTTCCGTGTACCAATTCCCGTTTCGAGACCGGGGGTCTGATTCGCGACTTCGATGTGGCCGGAAGGGAATGGTTGCCGAGGCTGAGGCAGTCAAGCCTCAACCACTGCCTGATGGCGTTGGGGACGGCGAAAACTACCCACACCGCAGAACCTAACCGCCGGGCGTGGTTACGAGCCGGCGAGGCGCTGCAGCCGATTCTGCTGGAGGCCACCCGGTTAGGTTTTGTGGTCAGCCTTGCCAGCCAGGTTGCCGAAGTGCCGTCCACCCGAGACCGCCTTCGCAAGGAACTTGATCTTAACTTTCAGCCACTTCTCTTGATGAGGATCGGCCGGGCAGCTCTCACGCCAGCCTCCAAACGACGGGAGCTGAGCATGATCATTTCGGAGACCGAGGACTGAAGGCCTCGTCCAGCCATCTCTTTGCTGACTTGGCACCCTTTACGTGGACGTGGCGCTAGCTGCAGATGGTGCGCAGTCCAAGTACGTGGTGCCAAGTGGCGTCAGGGCCCGACTTCTCTGGCGAACATGCGCGCGAGGAGTTATCCACAGATGTGGTGAAACCGGGTTCCGCTTCCAGGCCCGGGTCCGATGAGGTGTGTGTATGCGGGACTTCGGTTTACAGGTTGTCCGGTGGATCTGGCGTGACCTGCATCGCAGCGGTGTCCTTCGTGACCGGGTGATGCGCGCCTTCGCACGCATGTCCTGACGCCACTTGGCACCGCTTACGTGGACGTGGCACTAGCTGCAGCTGATGCCATGTCCGAGCTACTGATGCGGAGTGGAATAGACGCAGGGTGGGTTGTGCGAGTGTTGGGAGCACGCCGTGGTGCTGGCTTTGACCCTCTTGAGCGGTATTGCGTGGACGGTCGTCTACGTCGTCGCGATACGTATCGGCTTTCAGCAGCGCACGTACGCGATCCCCGCGGCTGCGCTGGCGCTGAACATCGCCTGGGAGTCGATCTATGGAATCCACGGTCTCACTACGAACCTCTCGGTTCAGACCTTCATCAACCTGACCTGGGCCACGGCCGACTTGCTGATCATCTACACATTCCTCCGTTACGGCCGAAGGGAAATGCCACCCTTTGTGACCCAGCCGATGTTTATAGCGTGGAGCGTCCTGATCTTTGCCACTGCCTACATCATCCAGTGGTTGTTGATCGTCGAATTCGGCTCGGCAGAGGCGCCCAAGTACGCGGCGTTCCTGCAGAACCTGCTCATGTCGGGCTTGTTCATCGCGATGTTTGTGGCTCGCCAGGGTGCTCGCGGTCAGAGCATCGTGATTGCTGTTGCCAAGTGGATTGGCACTCTCGCTCCAACCATCACCTTCGGCGCTTTGGCAGGATCGGCGTTCATCCTTGGCGTGGGCATCTTGTGCAGCGTCTTTGATCTTGCTTATCTCGGCCTGCTGCTGTGGGCGCGTCAGAAGCTCGACACGTCTTTGGGAACCACTCGTTCCAGGAACGCCTTGGCGAAGCCCTCAACTTCCTCCCAGTCGGTATAAACGTGGTCGCGCGACGCCAGCCCGTCTGCTCCCCAAAGTTCCCACGCAGGGTCGAAAGTCCCCAAGCGGCACCAGACGGCCTGCCCGATACTCTCACCATGTGACCCCAGCAGTGACGATTCCACCTGATCAGACAAAGGAGAAACAATGACACCGTCGATCTCCGTCCAGCTCTACTCGGTCAACAATGCTTTGAACGACGATCTCGATGGTGGCCTGTCGAAGCTGGCGAGCATTGGGTTGCGCTACGTCGAGGCGTTCGACTTTGTACGGCGTCCCACGGAGCTGCGCGCGGCGCTCGATCGTCACGGACTCACTGCGCCGACCGGTCACGCCTTCCTGGCTTCTGAGGAGATACGCCGGCCCGACGGAACCGTGACGCCGGTACCCCCGCATAACGAGACTTTTGCCGCGGCGCAGGAGATGGGCCTCGAGACGGTCATTGATCCCTTCGTCGCCCCTGAGAAGTGGACCTCCGTCGAGGCCGTTAGAGAGACGGCAAGGAGGTTGAACGAAGCGGCTGCCGAGGCGACCGCGTACGGGCTGACGGTGGGCTACCACAACCATGATCATGAATTGCGACCGCGGATCGACGGCCGGCCTTCGCTCGAAGTGCTCGCCGATTACCTCGATGAGCAGGTGCGCCTGGAGGTCGACTTGTACTGGGCTGCGGCGGCCGGGGTGGAGCTGGTCGGGCTTCTGGAGAATCTGGGTGATCGGGTGACGGCTGTGCATGTCAAAGACGGGACGCTGGGTGATCACATCGGGTGGGGCAAGATTCCGACCGGTCAAGTTTCGGCGGGCGAGGGTGAAGTGCCGCTGGACTCGGCCCTCGAGGCTGCTCGTTCAGCTCGCTATGCAGTGATCGAATTCGACGCCTATGGCGGCGACATCTTCGACGCCGTTGCCGGCAGCTACCGCTACCTCGCGCAGAAGGGCATGCAGTGACTACCGGACCAGTAGGCGTAGGCATTATCGGCGCGGGCATGATCAGTGACTTCTATCTGGAGAACCTGACGCAGTTCCCCGACACCAACGTGCTCGCGATCGCAGACATTGACCTCGACCGCGCGAAGGCTGCGGCCGAGAAGTGGAATGTCCCGTCCGCGGGAACCACAGAGGAGCTGCTCGCCGACCCCGACATCGAGATCGTGCTCAATCTGACGATTCCGGCCGCCCACGCCGCCGTGTCGACTTCTGCCCTCGAGGCAGGCAAACACGTATGGAGCGAAAAGCCGATCACGGTCGATCTGGAATCCGCGCAGGCGCTCGTTGACCTCGCCCGCGAGCGCGGCCTGCTTCTCGGAGTTGCTCCAGATACTCTGCTGGGCCGCGGCTGGCAGACCGCGATGCGAGCGATCCGCGCAGGCACGATCGGTACGCCGCAAACCGCGGTGACAAGCTTCCAATGGCAGGGGCCGGACTGGTTTCACCTCAATCCGGAGTTCCTCTTCGCCCAAGGTGGTGGCCCGGTGTACGACATGGGACCGTATTACTTCTCTGCGCTGGTCCATTTGCTGGGTCCAATCGAGAAGGTCGCAGCGACCGGTCGGACTGGAATGACTAAGCGGCAGATCCGTGTGGGACCTCGCGCTGGCACCGAATTCCCGGTGGAGGTGCACACTCACGTTTCGGTTCTCAGCGAATTCGAGCAGGGTGGAGCGGCGCAAACTCTGCTCAGCTTCGACACTGCGCTGTTCCGCCACGGCGTCTTCGAAATCAACGGCAGCGAAGGGACCATGATCCTTCCCGATCCCAACAGGTTCGACGGCGAGATCCGCATCGCTCGCCCGCTGCAAAAGGTTGAACGGCCGCCTATCGAGCAGGAATGGGAGACCGTCGAGTCTGTCGGCCCGGAGGCGGGACGCGGCTTGGGAGTGCTTGACATGGCACGCCACATCCGCGCCGGCGGATTGCACATCGCCACAGGCGAGCTCGGCCTGCATGTCTTGGACACACTGATCGCGGTCGAGGAGTCGGCGACCCGAGGTGAGTTCGTCACCATCCAGAGCACCGTGCCGCCCGTCCCGTCATTGCCCGAGGAATTCGACCCGTTCCAGGCGACGCTCTAACGTCCTGCCGGGTTCTCCACCGTGGTAGTCACCGCCCGATAGCTGGCCGGCAATGTGACACGGCCGCCTGGCTCACTGAAGGGAGTCAGTGCCTCCCGCACCGCCTCACGGACATCTCGCTCGCCTGATTGCATGATCGCGAGTTGCATGGGCCCGGCGCCGATGAACGCACGTACCGCGTCCTGTGTTCGATTGAAGATCACGGGACACTCGATCTCCTCGTCATCTCGCACCATTAACCGTACGGCCGACAGGAGAACATCGAGCCTGCCCGGCTCCGAGAGGGCGAACATGCCGCTGCTCTTCATGGCCGCCAACGCGTCGGATGGGAACAGCGGAAACAGTGGCGCGAAGACAGCTGCGATGCCCGACTCGGCCACACGAGTGGGGATCACCACAACGACAAGATCGCGGGACACCCGCCGCGCCTCGCCAAGAGCCCGGACTTTGTCATCGGCGAACTGAAAGGAACTGAATCCGGTCACTACGTCGAAAGAGTCATCCGGCCACGCCAGCGCCTCCAGGTCACCGGTACGAAAGTCCCCCTCTGGTGTGCGCCCTGCGGCGATGGCGATGAGCAGTTCGGATGCGTCGATGCCGGCGACGATGGCACCGCGATCGGCAGCCATCCGCGTAAATCGCCCGGCGCCGCAGCCGCAATCCAACACGGTGGTTCCAGATCCGATCATCGCCCGATCCAGCACGTGCCGATACACCGGGCTTCCCCACCCCGCGGGGCCTTCCCAAGTCTCCGCCCAGTCCTGGGCGTGCGCGCCAAACAACGGCCCCCATCGCGCGGCGCTACCACTGCTTGACGGTTGATTTTGCGCCATGATCACTTCCTTGGGCCAGTACAGCTGCACCTCACTGCCACCCTGGGTCAACAGGGCGGACGCTGCATAGGACAAAAACAGAAGTACGCGGAAACGCTGCGTGGCGGGACACTGACCCTATGCGGACCTATGGCCAGTACTGCCCGATCGCCAGGGCGGCGGAGATCCTCACCGAACGGTGGACACCGATCATTGTCCGCAACCTAATGGCCGGCTGCACTACGTTCAGCGAGATCAGCGCCGGAGCACCCGGTCTGTCGCACAGCCTGCTCACTCAACGGCTTCGCCTGCTGGAGCGGGTCGCCGTGATCGAGGTCCGACCAAAGGCCCGCGGCCACGGCGTCACCTACCAGCTCACCGACGCCGGCCGTGACTTGTCCGGCGTGCTGTGGGCGTTGCATGACTGGGGTGAGAAGTGGCTGGAGTTGGGCAATGAACACACCAACCCCGCTCTAGTGCTTTGGGCCTGGTGCACCGTCTACTTGGCGCGCGAAAGGCTCCCAGATCGTCGCGTGGTAGTGCGGTTCGACTTCACCGATCAATCACCCCATGCCCGGCACCTGTGGATGCTCGTCGACCACGGCGATGCGGAGGTTTGCAAGCATCATCCCGGATTTCAGGAGGATCTCATCGTCGAAACCGATGGCATGACCTTCGCCCGTTGGCACCTGAAGAAGCTGGAATGGGCAGCCGCACTTGGCTCTGGGTCCATCCGGGTCACCGGACCTCGTCCATTAGCCCAGGCGTTGCCTACCTGGAATCGGCGCGGATTCCAGACCCGAGCTGTATGACGCCGCGCGGGCCAGTTGATCGCCGCTATTACCTACGAGCGCCTGCCTCGCCGATCGAGTGCCCGGTCCAATGTGAGAGCGGCGTCGATCAGTGCAAGATGTGTGAACGCCTGCGGGAAGTTGCCGATCTGTTCTCCGGTCAGCGCTATTTCCTCCGAGAAAAGCCCGAGGTGGTTGGCGTAGGTCAGCATCTTCTCGAAGGTGTTGCGCGCTTTCTCGAGCTGGCCGGCTCTCGCCAGCGAGTCCACATACATGAACGTGCACAACGAGAACGTGCCCTCCGAACCCAGCAGCCCATCAGGTGAAGCCGCAGGATCGTAGCGGTACACCAAGCTGTCTGTGACAAGCTCGCGGTCCATCGCATCCAGCGTGGAGGTCCACATTGGATCCATGGGTGAGACGAAGCCGACCGATGTCATTCGCAGCAGCGAGGAGTCGAGCACATCGGTCTTATAGTGCTGGACGAACGCCTGGCGAGCCTCGCTCCAGCCGGCTTCCATGATCTGGTCGTAGATCGCGTCGCGCTCTCTACGCCAGCGCTCCAGCGGTGCCGGACGTCCATGGCGATCTGCCAGCCGGATTCCCCGATCAAACGCGACCCAACTCATCAGCCGGCCGTAGGTGAAATCCTGACGGCCACCTCGCGTCTCCCAGATGCCCTCCTCGGGCTGATTCCAGTTGTCTGTGAGCCAGTCCAGGAGGTGGCACAAACCACGCCATCCCTTGTGGTGCGCTTCAAGTCCAAGCTGATCAGCGAAGTAGAGGCTGTCGATCGCCTCGCCGTAGATGTCGAGCTGCAACTGGTCCGCGGCACCGTTCCCGATCCGTACCGGGCTGGATCCCTGATATCCCTCCCAATGTGGCAGAACCTCCTCGCTCAGATCGCTGGAACCATCAACGCGATACATGATGTTAAGCGGGCCACCTTGGCCGCCTATCCGTTCCTCGACCCGATCACGCAGCCAGCGTCCCAGGCTTGCTGCCTCCTCGGTGAATCCGAGGCCGAGCAAGGCATAAACCGAAAAGGAGGCGTCGCGAACCCAGGTGTACCGGTAGTCCCAGTTACGTTCCCCGCCGATCTGCTCGGGCAACGCCGCGGTCGGCGCTGCGACGATCCCACCGCTCGGCGCGTACGTCATAAGTTTGAGAGTGATCGCGGACCGTTGCAGGGTCTCTCGCCAGCGACCCGTATAGGTGGATTGGGCGAGCCAGGATCTCCAAAAGCGCACAGTGTCGTTGAAGAGCTGCCAGACCTCAGAGACGCGTATTTGGCGTGGAGAGCGAGGCCGGCCCGTCTCCAGAACTACCCCGCGAGTTTGCCCGGCGGTCAGTGTGAGCTCGACCTGCAGATCCTCCGACACTTGTTGCACACGTGCCAATCGAGCATCGTCCGGCTCGCGAACGATGCTTAATGACATCGCGGTGCGGGCGCCTTGGAAGACAACCCCGTCCTCATTTACATGAATCTCGTGTGACTCACGGCCATAGTCGAACCTTGGGGCGATGTCCACAGCGAAGGTCATCTCACCGCGTACACACCGGACCATCCGTACCAGTTGGTGCCGGTCGGACGCGACTGTGGTACTGGCGACCGGCATGAAATCAATGACTTCCCCCACCCCTGTTTCAGTGAGGAAGCGAGTGACGAGGATAGCGGTGTCCGGGTAGTAGAGCTGCTGCCGGTTGAAGATGTCGACCGTCGGTCGGGTCTGCAGATGCCCGCCGTGATCATGGTCCAGCAGCGAGCCGAAGATGCTTGGCGAGTCGAAGCGTGGAGCGCAGAACCAGTCGATGGTGCCATCTGTGGCGACGAGTGCGGCCGTCTGCAGGTTTCCGATCAGGCCGTGATCGGCGATCAGGGGATAATCCGACATCGGTCTTCCTTTACGTTGCCGAGCCGATTCTTATCACCATGCTGAGCCAGTTGCCTCGTCGGCGACCTCACCCCCAGGGGGTGATTGGCCGTGGCCCGCTGGGAGGGACGATACTGCAGACGTTCGTCAGCTCATCAGTCGGAAGCAGGGGGAGATCGTGGACCAACGCGCTTCAGCTGCGGCACCGCCAAAAGCGTTGCGACGCGTGCTCGCCCCGTTGGCCCTCGCACAATTCATCTGCAGCTTCGCCGGCTCGAACATGAACGTCATGATCAGCGACATCAGCGAAGACTTGGACACCACCGTCCAAGGCGTACAGATCGCGATCACTCTTTTCTTATTAGTGATGGCAGCGCTGATGATCCCCGGCGGCAAGCTCACTGACCGATACGGCCGAAAGCGCTGCTTCATTGTCGGCCTCGTCGTGTACGGCGTCGGCGCCTTAATCAGCGCCTTATCTCCTGGACTGGGAGTGCTGATCATCGGCAACTCCATCCTGGAAGGCGTCGGCACCGCGCTGCTGATCCCGCCGGTTTACATCCTCGCAACACTGCTGTTCACCGAGATGACGTCACGAGCCCGTGCCTTCGGCGTCATCAGCGCATTGGGAGGCATAGGTGCTGCAGCCGGTCCGCTCATCGGCGGCCTCATCACGACAGCGATTAGCTGGCGCGCAGCCTTCATCTTTCAGGCCCTCATCATCGCGGTGATCGTTTTCCTGAGTCGGAAGATCGTCGATCCGCTACCGCCCGACCCGAGCAGCTCGTTCGACACTCGCGGTGCCGTCCTCTCAGCCATCGGCCTGGTGCTCTTGGTCACGGGCATCCTTGCGGCGGATAACAATCTCTGGCTGATGGTGATCTTGATTGTCGCCGGTGCTCTGGTCCTGCTGTTGTTCTTCCGATCAGTACGCGCCAAGGAGAAGGCCGGCAAGGAGCCTTTGCTTTCGACGAGTCTTTTCCGCAATCGCACGTCCAATCTCGGGCTGGTGACCCAAAACACGCAATGGCTCATGCTGATGGGCACGTCTTTTGTGGTGTCGGCCTATCTGCAGGTGGTTCGCGGCTACAACGCCATCCAGACAGGTGTCATCTTCACCGCCGCCACGCTCGGACTGCTGGCCTCTTCACTCGCAGCAGAGCGTCTCGCGAAGCGGCGTGCACAGCGGACGCTCATCCTTGCCGGATTCGTACTCACCATCGCAGGCATCGTCGTGCTGCTGTCGCTGGTGAGGGGTTCGCCCACGGCATGGGCGTTCGCGCCTGGCCTGCTCCTTATAGGACTCGGTCTCGGCACCATGCTCACGCCCTCGGTCAATGTTGTGCAGTCCAGCTTTCCCGAGAGTCAGCAAGGTGAGATCTCAGGCCTGTCCCGCAGTGTGTCCAACCTGGGCTCCTGTCTCGGCACCGCCGTTGCCGGCACCATCCTCGTTGCCGGCATCACCGCGACACCGGGCCGCGCGTACGGGCTTGCCATGACCGCGCTAGCGGTGGTTGGTGTGATTGGACTGCTTGCCGCGGCGCGGCTGCCGGCAGACCTGCGAGCCGCAACCGCGCGCGACGTTCCGCAGCAAGACGGGATTGCCCCCTAAGGCGTCGCTGTGCGCGTAACCTGCGGCGCTGGCTGGCGATGGTAATTCGCGAGCGCCCAGATCACGAGGATGTCAATGGCGATGACCAGCAGCGACCACCACGGCGAATGCGGCAGCCATACGAAGTTGAGGAGCGCCGATATTCCCGCGATGATCATGCCGGCGACCCGAGCCCAGGTCGCGCCTCTCAGCAGGAAAATGCCGATGACCAGCAACGCCAAGCCGACCAGAAGGTGTAGCCAGCCCCAGAGAGTGATGTCGAAGGCTACGAAGTAATTCTCCAGGACGACGATGTACTGGTCGTTGACAATCCCCGCCAATCCCTCCACGGCCTGGAAGGCCCCTGCGACGATCATGATCACACCTGCGAAAACGGCGATGCCGTGTGCCCAGGGACTGACACTCTGGGTGCCTGCCATTGGGGTCTGGGTGTCTGCCATTGGTGTCTTGCCTCCAATTCTGCTTTAGTCTTGCTCGACCACAGATGACGGTACGTCGCAGCGGGCGTCGCGCCAAGGGCGAGTGGATACGGGCACACTAGCGAGAAACTCGCGCTCTCGCGGCGTTCCGGCTGATCACGAACCGAGCGTCGCCCATCATCACGCGGTGACTCCGCCGGCGGCAGCGACCCATTAGGCTCCGTCTCACCCAGACGAGTCAGCACCAGGGGGAAGAGGCCGCATGACCTTCGTGGAAGTCATCGACTTTGTCGCTCGGTGCCTGGAAGGCGCTGGTGTTGGCGTGATCGTGATTGGTGCGCTAGTTGCCACGGTGCTGGCAATTGTGCGTCTGACCCGGCGTGAGCCCGCGTACGACCAGTTCCGTGAGGAACTAGGGCGATCGATCCTCATCGGGCTCGAATTCCTAGTCGCCGGAGACATTTGCCGAACAGTGGCAGTGACGCCGACTTTGGAGAATGTTGCGATTCTGGGACTCATTGTGTTTGTACGCACCTTCCTCAGCTTCTCGCTGGAGCTTGAAATCACCGGCCGATGGCCCTGGCAGAGCGCACCCCAAGCAGAGCTCACTCAAGGCGGCTGACTAGCGCAACGGTCTCCGCACCCGCCCGCTGGAATGCGATCCGCGAAATCACCCCCTGAGAGTGAGGCGATGCGCCGCATTGCCCGGAATGCTGTCGGAAGGATCCCGCACTTCATGGGGATCAGCGACAATTCAAACGAACAGAGAGGATGTACTCGCCGATGGCGACACTGACGGCATGGGCTTTCGCCGGCGTCGACGATGCCGAGAAGGCATCAGAGAGGTTGCAGCAGCTGCAGGCCCAGGAGTTGATCAAGATCCAGGACGCTGCGGTCGTCTCCTGGGAGGTGGGCAAGAAGAAGCCCAAGACCAAGCAACTCAGCAACATGACTGCGGCTGGCGCATTGGGCGGCACGTTCTGGGGCATGCTCTTCGGGTTGATCTTCTTCGTACCGCTGCTCGGGGCCGCCATCGGCGCCGCCATTGGTGCGGCAGCCGGCGCGATGTCCGATGTCGGCATCGATGACAGCTTCATCAATAGCGTGAAGCAACGGGTCACCCCTGGGACCTCGGCGCTCTTCGTGCTGAGCTCGGAGGCTGTCATGGACCGGATCACAGACACCTTCAAGGACATGCAAGCAGAGCTGATCGCCAGCAACCTTTCCGCCGAGCAGGAGGCCAAGCTGCGGGAGGTCTTCGCTGAGGAGTGATCCCGGCCGCTAGCACGTCCTCGCAATGAACGAAGGGAGCGGCGGCAGCGCGAGCTATGAGGGTGACGCATCGCCCTTCCAGCGCCCAGCACGCCGGCCGCTCCTGCAACGCCTGGCCCCGGTAACCGAGAACCTGCGGGGATACCGAGGTGGCACGCTGCGGCGGGACCTGTTAGCGGGCGTGACTGTCGCTGCTCTGGCGCTACCAGCATCGCTGGCGTACGCCGACATTGCGGGCCTGTCGCCGGTAATAGGCCTCTACGCGCTACTGCTACCCGCGGTCGCGTACGCCCTGTTCGGCTCCTCACGCCAGGTGATCGTCGGACCCGATGGCTCAATCGCCGCTCTGGTTGGGGCGGCGGTGATTCCGCTGGTTGCCGATCCGGAGCAGCGCGCCTCCCTTGCCGCCCTGCTGGCACTGCTGGTTGGAGCCGTGTTCCTGGGGGCCTGGGCGGCCCGGTTGGGGTGGATCGCAGACTACTTCTCGCGACCGGTGCTTATCGGGTATCTCCACGGCGTCGCGGCGGTCCTGATCATTGGTCAGCTCGGCAAGCTGCTCGGCCTGAGCATGAGCGCTCAAACTCCACCCGCCCAGCTCATCGAGATCGCCCGGGAAATCACCGACCTCAGCTGGATCACGCTCGCAGTGGGGTTGGCAAGCCAGGCCGCTCTGCTCTTGATCGGCTGGCTCTTTCCCAAGATCCCGGGTCCGCTCATCGTGGTAGTGCTCGCCATCGTGGCATCGGCGGCTGTGGGGCTGGCCAGTATGGGGGTCGCTGAGGTCGGCCAGATCCCGGCCGGCTTGCCAAGCCTCGAAGTGCCCGATCTCCGCTTGCGGGACATCCTCACGCTCCTGCCGGCTGCGGTTGGCATCTTTTTCGTTGCTTTTACCAGCGAGATCCTCACAGCCCGATCGGTTGCGGGCCGTCATGGCCAGCACGTTCACGCGAACACGGAATTGGCCGCCCTGGGCGCGGTCAACCTAGCCGCCGGGATAAGCCAGGGATTCCCTGTCGGAGCCAGCAGCTCTCGGACATCTGTTAATGATCAAATGGGCGCCCGATCCCAACTCGCGGGGCTACTCGCCATTGCCGTGATCATGCTCGTGCTGCTCTTCCTTACCGGCCCCATTCAGTATCTTCCCGAGGCGACGCTGGGGGCTGTCATCGTGACCGCCGCCCTGGCGATGATCGATCTCGAGGCGTGGCGTGGCCTCGCGCGCGTCAGCCGAATGGAGGTGTCGATCGCTGCCATCACTATGGCGGGGGTGATCACTGTCGGCGTGCTGCGCGCGTTACTGCTGGCTGTCGCTCTATCGGTGGTGGACGCGGTCCGCCGCAGTGCCAAGCCGCACGACGCGGTTCTCGGCTGGGTTGAACGGTTGGACCGATACGCCGACGTACGACTCCATCCGACGGCCAAGATCACTCCCGGAGTGTTGGTCTACCGGCTCGATGATCGTCTGTTCTTCGCCAACGCGCACTATGTCAAAGGCCGCATTCGCGAGGCGATCGCCGGCGCGCCCGCGCCGGTGCACTGGCTGGTGTTCGACGCGGAGGCGCTCAACCATGTCGACGCGACCGGCGTGCGTACGCTCACCGACTTGATCGATTCGCTCCGGAAGGAATCGATCACCTTTGTCTTCGCCCGACTCCATGGCCATATGAGCGAACATCTGACCGAGGCTGGCGTGGTGGATCTGGTTGGCGAAGATCATCTTTACCCGACCGTGCACGCGGCGGTGCAGAGCGCGCCGGCGGAAGACTGAGGTCAGGTGCGCAGGACCCAGGCGGTCCACTTCTGGCAGGCCAGGAACGAAGAGTGGATCAACCCCGCAGTAATCCCTAGTTGGCGGCAGGTGATGCCTTCTGCCGACGCCGCAGGTGCAGCGGGAAGATCAGGAAGAATGCGACCACCAGATAGCCGATCACGGCAACCAGCGGAATGAACCAGCCGACCACGATGAGTACTAAATAGAGCGCGAGACTTGGCCTCAGCCGCCTGGACAGCAATGTGATCTCCTCATCGCCGGTAGCCGGGTGCACCAGCCGATGACGTACCGCTTGACCCCACAACACCGACAAAGTCAATGTCACCGCTAGCAGAGTGGCGCCGTAGATGGTGGCGGCCACCTTTTCGTCTTCTCGCGACTCCAGAAACTCGGCAAGCAATTTGGTGGGAAAAGGCAGAAACGAGACCAAGAGCAGCAGCGCCAGATTCAGCCTCAGAAATGTTGTGTTGGCCCCATGCATGTAGTGGGTGATGGAGTTGTGCGCGAGCCAGGTCGCTCCGATTGTGGCAAAGCTGACGATATAAGCGAGATACGAGGGCCACAAGCTGAGTACCGCGCTCAGCAGATGACCCTCGGACCCCGGCGGCACTGAAAGCTCCAGCACGAGCAGGGTGATGGCGATGGCGAACACGCCGTCGCTGAACGCCTCCATGCGTGAAAGGCGCACCACCCGATCGTCGTCTTCATCGGCCATCCTGACCCCTTCCGCCGAGGCCATGCCACAACTCACCCGCGTGGGGTGATGCACCCTCATCGCGGCGGGCACATACTGCTGAGCAGCTTTGAGGACAGTAACCCAACACAGGAGATCAAAGGAGACAAGATGGCGGTCGACACGTTCGTGGTGTACGTCGGGGTGTACCCCAGCGTTGAGGACGCTGAGTTGGACTACGAGATGGTCAAGGACCTGCACACCAAGGCCGGGATGCTGGATGCCTACGACGCTGCGGTCATCGAAAAGCGGGACAACGGGAAAGTGCATATCACCAAGAAGCATGAAACGCCAACGCGGGTTGGCGGCGTGCTTGGTGGCGGCGTTGGCCTGGCGACAGGGCTCGTGGTAGCGCTGTTTCCATTCGCGGCGATTGGGGGCGGGCTGCTCGCGGCCACCACTGCCGGAGGTGCCGTACTCGGCGCAGTGACCGGACACGCGGCCGCTGGCATGAGCCGCCATGACCTCAAGGAGCTCGGTGAGTACCTCGATGAGGGACAGGCAGGACTTGTGGTCGTCGGCGTCGTCGAAATGGAAGACGACATCAAGCAGTCAATGAGCAAGGCCGAGAAGCTGGAGACCAGGGAGATCAAGGCCGACACCGCGGCAATCGAACAGGACGCCAAGGCCGCGGGAGCCGAGCAGTCCGCGTAGGAGACCAACGGTGCCGGACGATGTTCCGCTGAGCTCGGAGGAACGGGCCGAGCTCGAGCGGCTGCGTGCCGAGGTGGCGGATCTGCGCGCACAGGCCACCACCGCTGCCGCCGTGGCTATCGACCAACCTGTCGTTCCAACCCCAAAGCCGCGGCGGCAGCGGTGGCGTTCAGTGGTGGCCACCTTGTTGATCGTGATCGGTTGCATCCTGGCGCCGATCTCTGTGGTGGCCGTTTGGACCAAGAATTTGGTCACCAACACCGATCGCTACGTCGCTACGGTGGCGCCACTGGCCAGCGATCCAGCAATCCAAAGCGCAATCGCGGACAAGATCACCGCCGAGATCTTCATGCACCTGGACGTCGCGGGAATCACCAATCAGGCTGTGGATGCATTAGCCGAACGCGGATTGCCTCCGCTGGTCGCAACTCAACTCCACGCGCTGTCTGAGCCGTTGGCCAGCGGAGTCCAGGGCTTCGTACGTACCGAGGTTGGGAAGGTGGTGGCCAGCGACGCGTTCGCCGATGCCTGGCTCACTGCAAACCGAGCAGCTCACCAGGCGCTGGTGGCAGCCCTGACCGGCCAGACCCGCGAAGGTGTCACGATCGAGAACGACACGGTCAGCATCAATCTCGGCCCGCTCATCCAGGAGGTCAAACAGCGGCTGATCGACAGGGGATTTGAACTCGCAAGCCGCATCCCCAACGTCAATCCCTCATTCGTTCTGGTCCAATCCGACTACATCGCCCGAGCTCGCGGTGCTTTCAATCTGCTTAATGCGATCGGAATCTGGCTCCCCGTTGTGGCTCTGATCCTGCTTGCTGCCGGCATTTATGTCGCCAAAGACCATCGCCGCGCACTCGTGGGTGTTGGGCTCGGCCTCGCTGGCGGCATGGTTGCACTCGCGCTCGCGCTCGTTCTTTTCCGCACCATCTACCTCAACGAGCTACCACTGGGTGTATTGACCCGGGATGCCGCAGCCGCTTTCTTCGACACCCTCGTACGGTTCCTGCGGCTCGGCCTGCGTACGGTGCTGGTCTTTGGGCTCGTCATCGCGCTGGCCGGATTCTTCACCGGCCGCTCCATCACCGCGGTCCGCGCTCGGGCCGGCGTGAGCAAGGGTATTGGCTGGCTGCGAGGCGGCGCCGAAAGCGTTGGCTTCCGCACCGGCCCGGTTGGCGCCTGGGTTTACAGGTACAAGAGGGTGTTGTGGATCGCTGTGATCGCGATAGCAGCGCTGGTGTTGGTCTTTTGGGATCAACCGACCGGAAGGGTGATCATCGGCTTGACCCTCGCGGTTCTGGTGGCGCTGGTGATCATCGAGTTCCTTGGTCGACCGCCGACCCCGGCTGCACCGGAGCTGTCCGAGCCGGAGCCGACCGAGCCAGTGAGCCCTGCCGGAGCCGATGTCAGCGAGGCTTCTCCGACTGCCGAAGCAGTACCCAAAGATCACCCCTCCGGAGTGATGCTCTCATAGCCGATCAAGAGCAGTGTGCCGTTATCCGACCATGGCGTCACGAGGCAAGGTGGGGAGGCGGCATGATGACAGGCGCTCAGCGCCTCACCTATGAGATCCGGGTACGCGGTGAGTTGACCGACGCACTCGTTGCTGCACTCCAGGCTCTGAACTTGCACATCGAGAAGACCGCGAATGGAACGATCTTGGTCGGTGCCTTTCGGGACCAGTCTGAGCTTCACGGTGCCCTGCAGGCCATGCAAGATTTTGGCGTCGAGCTGGTGGAAGTCCGGCAAAGGTGAAGCTGGACGGAGGCTGGCGAGCCCTTTAGCATGAGAATCGCTCGTCGTCGGGGGACCAATCGAGTGCCCTCCGGCAGAAGGTAGTGCGATCACTCAATCCGGCGTTATCCCTCGCCTCAGACTCCTGCAGTTCGGTGGCACCACTTCACAACCGATCACGCTTATTTCCGCTCCCGCGGGATATGGCAAGACGACGTTGCTGCAGCAATGGGCTCCCCACACCGGGGGCCCGATAGTCTGGCTCGATCCGGCGGAGAACACCGATAGCTGGCGGCTGTGGCAGCAGATCACTGATGCGCTTAGTCTTCCCGCCGTCACGTTGATCATCGATGACGTGCATCTCCTGGAGGGCGGCCGCAGCACCTGGCTGTTGAAGGATGCATTACATCTGGCCGATGAGAAGCGACACATCGTTATCGCGACGCGCCGGGACCCGATCGTCGCGCTGCACTCGGCCCGGATGGCGGGCAAGGTCAGGGAAATCAGGGCCGAAGACCTGGCCTTCGACGAGGAGGAGACGCGCCTATTCCTCGCCGCGAACAACATCGTTGTCAGTTCAGAGCAGGCTCATGCGCTCTGGGAACATACCGAGGGCTGGCCAGCTGGGCTCCGGCTGTCCACGACGCCCCTGTCACACAGAGCCCATTCCGACGACGCTTTCACCACGCTCCTGCATGGTGAGACCGCAGTGGGCAGCTACCTGATGGGTCAGGCGCTGGCTTATACAGATGACGATGTTCGCTGGTTTCTGCTGCAGACCTCAGTGAGCGAGTTCCTCGACGTGGAGCTGGCTCAGGAACTCACCGGCCGTTCCGATGCGGCGTTGCTGCTCGAGCTAGTGCATTCCCAGCCGGGTTTCCTGCATCGCCTCGCCAGCGGCCGGTGGCCCTATCGCTACCACCCCATGTTTCGAGCCCTGCTGTTTGCCGAGCTGATGCGATCCTCACCCGAGGAAGTTCGGCGACTGTCTGCTCGGGCGGCGGCATGGTTCTCCAAACAAGGCGAGCACATCCGCGCAGCTCCGCTGGCCTTGCAAAGCCAGTCGTGGGAGGTCCTCAGCGAAGCTGTGCTGGCCGGATCCTGTGTTGCACTGGCGACAGGCGACTGGACCTGGGTTCGCACAGAGTTTGCCACGCTGCCGCCCTCCCGCCGCGAAGGTGATCTCAGCATGCGGCTGTCGTGGGTCCTGATGAGCCTCGGCACCGGTGCTCGGATGGAAGCCACCGCGTCGCTGTCGGCGATCTTGGACACTAGGCCGCATCCTCAAACGCGACAACAGGCCGAAGTGCTGCGGTTTTTACGAGCCTGGTGGTTCGCCGAGCGGGGTCAGCCAGAATTGGCGGTCCGGATCCTCGAGATCGATCCTTACGACGATCCGGCAGCTGCTTCCTCGGCCGCGTCGCACGCACTGAAGTCCAGATGGCATGAGTTGCACGCTGCGTGCCTTCTCCTGGAAGGGCCATCAAGCACAGCGGTGGCAATGCTGAAGGAGTCAAATGCCTCCAGTGCATTGACGTACCCGGCCTTGCAGCTGGGCGCACTTGAGATCCGAACATGGGAGGCGATCGTTGCCGGGGACTTGCGTTCCGCCCAACAACTGCTGGATCAGGCCGATGCCCTTATTGATCGTGAAAGCGATGTGGGCGCTCTCGATCAGGGGGCGACGCTTGCATCCGCGCGGCAGTGGCTGCAGATGGAGATGGGAAGCCGAGCTACACCGCCGCTTGATCATCTGGAGACCGGCACCGCGCAATCTGCTTTCCCCCACCCGGTCGGCCACGCGCTGGAAACTATTACTGATGCGCGACTGCGCCTAACCCGAGACAGCGACTCGTTGGGTTGCGCCCTGCTGCTGGACGAGCTGATGGCAGCCAATCCGCAGGTTCAGCGATGGTGGATCACTGGCTGTTTGTGGTCCTTCGCCCGGATCGACGCACACCTCTCGGCAGGCGAATTCTCGAATGCACTCGACCTTGCACTCAACGTGCCGCCAGCAATCAGCTTTGATGATGGAACGCACAATCGGTCGTACCTGCAAGCGTGGGTGATGCAGCGGATGGCCCTGGATTCACCGACCTCTCAGGTCAGTCCCGGGCTGGATCAGTTGCTCAGAAATCTGCCGTTCGAGTCGGCGTTGCTTCCCGGCCGGTCCGAAGCGCTACGTGTACGAGTGCTCCTGGGCGCTGCGAGCCTGGCGCTGCGCGCAGAGATGCCTGACCAGGCCTCGCACTATCTCCGACTGGCCCTCGACAGCACCGAGATGCATGGCTGGCGCCGCCCGTACGGGGCGATCGCTGCGGCGATCCTGCCCGTGCTGGAGGCCGAGCGGCGCCGGATCACCGCGTACGGGGAACTGGTCGTCGAACTGCTCGCCTATCTGCGGCGGCAGCCGGTCTCCAGGGGTCGGCTGACTGATCCGCTGTCGGACCGGGAACTGGAGATCCTGCAGTACCTGCCGACACCGCTGGACCAACGCGAGCTCTGCGCCGCGCTATTCATCTCTAGGAATACGTTGAAGACCCACCTGCGCTCCACATACCGCAAACTCGGCGTACAGACACGTCGTGAAGCTGTGTTGCAAGCGGAGCGGCTCGGAATCCTCTAAGGGCCCGGAGCTTTAGCGTCGGGTTGTAGGGCCGCCTCGGCGGCATCAGATTCTGTGCTTTGCGCCTGCTCTGGTTCCTCGCCAGGTGGCTTTTCACTGGACAACAGAGGTCCCAACCAAGCTTTATCGGGATCGGAATCGATCAGCACCGCCTTAACCAACAGGCTCATCGGAATCGCAAGAAATGCTCCAGAAGCGCCCAGAATCGTGGCCCAGACGATCAAAGACAGGAAGCTTAGGGTTGCCGAGAGTCCGACCGTCACTCCGACAACCCTTGGTTGGATAATTGTTTGTATCACAAAATTCAATACGGAGTAGACCACGACCACGATAATCGCGGTCACAACGTCCTTTTCGAGCAGGGCAATTATGGTGGGTGGAATTAATCCGATGATGAAGCCGATGTTGGGGATGTAGTTGGTAATAAATGCCAACAGTCCCCAGAGCCAGGCATAACGGATGTCGAGAATCCAGAGTGCTATGACATCGCAGACAGCGACAATCGCGCCGAAGATCGTTGCCACCACGAGATATTGGCGGGAGCCATGAGCGAACCTGTCGAATGCATCGGCGAGCCGCTGACCGTGCACTGGGAGGCGTGCGAGCTTGGATGCGAAGTCACCCGCGTCAGCAACTGTGAAGAACAACAGCGCGATGAGGAAGAAGATGTTGCTCAATACACCGGCGAGCCCGCCGAGCAGGCTGCCAGCAACCCCGACTAGCCTGCTTGGGCTGAGCTCGTTCACAAAGTCTTGGAGCTGGGTTTGGCTAATACCGACTGATTCGAGAACTCGAACGGCGTCCTGTAGGAAGGCCTGGAATTGTGGGCCGTAATCCTGCAGCAAGGTCGCGAACTGGATGCCACCGATAACCAGAATCGCGAAGAGCCCGAAAACGATCCCGTAGACCGCGAGGAGGGCCAGGAGGACGCCCAACCAGCCAGGCAAGTGGTAGCGATCAGCTAACCGTCGTATCGGATGGACGGCGATCGAGAGCACCAACGCCATGAACACTGGACCGAGGATGTTGGCGAATTGCCTCATGCCGACGGCCGCGGCGAGGGCGGCGGCGACTCCCAGAAGGATGATCAGCCCGCGGGGCAAAGCCCATCGGTCGGTGACGGCGATCTGTGAACTCATGAGATGAGAGTAGGGGACTTGCCCTGGCTGCGAGTCACCTTTGATGGGCGATTGCACGCAGATTCGGCGTAGTGTGTGCATCGGTGTGCCGGGAAGGCTGGTCGGCAATCGCCTCTACTCGTCGATCCCGCCGAGGAGTTGTAGTTGTCCGAGACGGCCCGGTACGCCTTGCTCCTAGCGTCACTCGGCGCGATAGCTCTGGGGGCCGTTCTGGTCAACCGGCTGTCCGCGCGGCTGAGAGTGCCGGCGCCAATTTGGATGCTGGTCGCTGCTGCAATCGCGGTACAACTGATTCCAGGAATGCCGTCGCCACCGGAGGCTGTGGTGGTCGAGGTTGTGACGGTGGCGCTTGTCCTGATCCTTTTTGATGGCGGCAGGCACATCGGATGGTCTCGGCTACGGCCGGCGTTGGTGCCGATCATCGTCGTCGGGGTGCTCGGCACCTTTCTGACTGCGGCTGGCGGCAGCGTTCTGCTGCACCTGGGATTCGGGATGGCCTGGTACGTCGCTTTGCTCGTCGCGACTGCGGTATCGCCAACCGACCCGGCCGTGGTGTTCTCGGTCCTGGGCAGGCAGGAGATCGCAGGGCGCAGTGGCACCATCCTCGAGGGCGAATCCGGGGCGAACGACCCCGTCGGAATTGCCCTGATGGGCGGGTTGCTAGCGGCCGGAGGATTGAGCGGTGCCGCCTTCGGCAGCATTGCGGTCGACTTCGTGCTTCAGATGGCGATCGGTCTTGCTACCGGGCTCGCGGGCGGATTCGCCCTGCTCGGGTTCATGCGTCGTGTCACCCTTCCCAGCGAGGCCCTGTACCCACTGCGAACCCTCGCCAGCGTGCTCCTTCTTTACGGCGTGACGACGTTAATGCACGGATCCGGCTTCCTCGCAGTCTTCGTCGCCGGCATCGTCATTGGCGGCCGCCGCGCGCCGTACCAGCGTGAGATCGAACGGTTTCATGCGGCACTGGCTGGGCTGGCGGAGATCGTGGCCTTCGTCGGGCTGGGACTCACGATCGACCTGGACGTCCTGGCAAGGACGGATGTCTGGCTCCCCGGACTCATTCTTGGGCTGGCCCTCGCCGTGATCATCCGGCCGCTCGTTGTTGGCCTCTGCCTGCTGCCCGCGCAGCTAGATCGTGGCGAGCGCGCATTCGTGCTGTTCGCTGGACTCAAAGGGGCGGTGCCGATCCTGCTCGGCTTGCTGATACTCACCGCGGATGTGCCCGACGTCGAGCGGCTCTACGGAATCGTCGTGATCGTGGTCATCTTCTCAGTCGCCGTTCAAGGCAGCCTGGTTCCCACGGTCGCGCGGCGATTAGGCGTACCGATGCAGCCAATCAGACCGGAGCCATGGGCGGTCGGGGTACAGCTTCAAACTGAACCAGACAGTGCCTACCAGGTCGCGATCGCCCCAGGATCTGTCGTCGACGGCCGAACAGTTGCCGATATCGCCGAGCTCGCCGGCAACGTGTGGATCAGCATGGTCGTACGCGACGGGGCGTTGCTGCCGGTGCGCGGAGCGACCCGACTGAAAGCTGGTGATCTTGTGACGCTCTTGATTGAGGAGGATTCTTCTCACGAGGTAGCCATGTTTAACAAGCCTGGCAGCGCTGAACGCTGACGGTGTCAGGATTCGCCAAAACGGGCGATGGGGTCGGTGGCCTCGGCCCACAGCTCTGCATCAGCTGCGGCACGGCGCGACTTACGGCGTACGAACCACAACGCTCCCCCAGCAACTGCGCCGATGGCGAGCGCCACCTTCCACTTCACGGCGTCCACCATAGCGGCCCGTGATCAACCGGATACGGTGGCGGTCTATGAGGCGACTCCAGGGGGCGCTCATCGGCGTACTGCTCGCCCTGGCCGCGTGTGGCGCACCACCTGCCAATCAACCGCAGCCAGAAGTTACTTCCGACATCAGCCCGACGGTGGAGTCGACTGCAAGCCCGAGCGCGGCAGACACGACACCAAGTGAGGTGCCCGAAGGCCAGCAGTTCCAGCTGGGTGATGTCGCCGAGTACGACGATGGGCTGCTGATCGAGATCGCCGGCGCGGTTGCCGACAAAGCGGCGAAGACCGACCGCGGCGCCGAGGCCACCAACGGTGAGATCGTGATCGCCTCGGTCCGGATCGAGAACAACAGCGAAGAGCCCTACTACGCCGAGAGCGTGCTGATCGCCGCCAAATATGGCGACGGCAAAGATGCCCAGATCATCGTCGACGAGACCGATGAGCTGCGAAGCGGCTTCACCGGGACGATCAAGCCCAATGACGAAGGTATTGCGACCGTTGGATTCGCTGTCCCGTTTTCGGAGCTGAAGAAGGTGACCTTCATCGTGGACCCGAACGACGATGTACATGAGGTGATCAGCTTCACCGGCACAATCAGCCGGGACTGAAGTATGCGCGCTGAGCCCTATGCGCGCTGAGCCTGTCGAAGCGCGGAGTCGTGCCCTTCGACAAGCGCCGTCCTGAGCTTGTCGAAGGGCTCAGGGCACATG
>JBKPAB010000225.1:0-6815 GCA_046726195.1 Actinomycetota bacterium | reverse complement strand
GACATCTTGGTGCGAGATGAGTTCCTTCCCGCCGATATCGCGGCTGGCGACCTGCTCGCCGTGCCGGGCTCGGGAGCGTACAGCCGATCGATGGCGAGTAACTACAACCATGTCCCCAGGCCGCCTGTCGTCGCCGTTAACACCGGCAGGATCAGGACGCTCATCAGGCGCGAAACGATCGAGGATTTGTTGGCTCTGGATGCTGGATGAAGAAGAAAGTTCGGCGAAAGCGGCTACAGCGCGATACGCGAGCAGAACACGAGAACGCATAGTGAAGAATGAAACCGCCACAATTCGGGGGAGGTTTCGGTGACTTTGACCAGCGTGCGGCCCACGCCCCTTCTTGACGCTTCAGCGCTGACGCCACTTCGGGTGGCCCTGCTGGGCTGCGGCATCGTGGGCTCGGAGGTAGCGCGGCTGATTACCGGGCAGGCAGCTGATCTACACGCTCGGGTAGGTCGGCCCCTGGAGCTTGTCGGCATCGCCGTACGCGAAGGCGATCGGGAACGGCCGGGCATCGACCCCGAGCTGTTCACAACCGATGGCGAGGCGCTGGTCAGCCGGGAAGACGTCGACCTCGTGGTCGAAGTCATTGGTGGTATCGAGCCGGCCCGGTCGTGGATCTTGGCTGCGTTGCGACACGGGGCTTCGGTAGTGACAGCGAACAAGGCGTTGCTCGCCGAGGATGGCGCAACGCTGTTCGCTGCTGCCGAAAAGGCCCGTGTCGATCTGTACTTTGAGGCCGCTGTCGCAGGCGCCATCCCGATCATCCGGCCGCTGCGGGAATCGCTGGTCGGTGACGAAATCACTTCGGTCATCGGGATCGTCAACGGCACGACGAACTACATCTTGGATCGGATGGATGCCGGCGGTGTGAGTTTTGCTGAGGCACTGGCAGAGGCACAGCAGTCCGGTTACGCCGAGGCCGACCCGACGGCTGACGTCGAAGGCTTTGACGCAGCGGCCAAAGCTGCGATCCTGGCGAGCTTGGCATTCCATACTCGCGTTACCAGTGCTGATGTCTACCGGGAAGGCATCACCGAGGTCACTCCCGCCGATATCGCCTCTGCACATGACATCGGCTGTGTGGTCAAGCTGCTCGCGATCTGCCAGCTGTCCCCGGCTGTCGCCGGTGCCAACGACCGCACAGTCTCAGTCCGCGTCCACCCCGCCATGATTCCGCGCTCCCATCCGCTTGCAAGCGTCGGCGGTGCTTACAACGCCGTGTTCGTAGAGTCGAGGTCTGCCGGAAGGCTGATGTTTTACGGTCCGGGCGCCGGAGGCTCCCCCACGGCGAGTGCTGTGCTTGGCGACCTCGTCACGGTCGCCCGAAACCGGCTGCGCGGGGCGATCGGCCCTGGCGAGTCCCATTACGCGGCACGCCCGGTTACCAAGATCGGCAGCGTGCTGACGCGTTACCACGTTTCGCTCGAGGTTGCAGATGAGGTCGGCGTCCTTGCCACCATCGCCCATGTCTTTGCCGAGCATGGGGTCTCGATCGAGACCGTGCGGCAAAACGGCCGTGGTGCCGACGCTCAGCTGGTGATCGTGACTCACCACGCACAAGATGCTGCCCTGAGTGCCACGGTGCGAGCATTGCGGAATCTCGACGTTGTCCGCGAAGTCACCAGTGTGATGCGGGTTGAAGGCGAGTGACGTGATCCCGGAGTCCTTGATCGCAGACCGAAGCACCTCCGTTCAGAGTCGGCCCGGCTACGGCGTAATCTCTCGCTATCGCGACTGGCTACCAGTCTCCGATAGCGATCCAGTGATCACCCTCGGCGAAGGAAGCACCCCGCTGGTGGCGGCCGAAAGGTTGACGGAGCTTCTGCGCTGCGAGACGTGGATAAAGGTCGAAGGCGCAAATCCGACAGGTTCGTTCAAGGACCGCGGGATGACCGTCGCGCTCAGCGTCGCCGCCGGACAGGGCGCTCAGGCCGTGGTGTGCGCATCGACTGGCAACACCTCGGCCTCGGCCGCCGCGTACGCGGCAAAGGCCGGCCTGTCCACAATCGTGCTTTTGCCGGCGGGTCGGATTGCGACTGGCAAACTCGCCCAGGCCGTCGTCCACGGAGCCAAGGTCGTGCAAGTGGAGGGTAACTTCGACGACTGCCTGGAACTCGCCCGCAAGCTTGCCCACGAATATCCGGTCGCGCTCGTCAATTCGATTAATCCGAACAGGATCGAGGGTCAGAAGACCGCGGCCTTCGAAGTGATCGACGCCTTAGGCGATGCCCCCGATATGCATGTGATCCCAGTTGGAAACGCCGGGAATATTTCGGCGTACTGGCACGGTTATAAGCAGTACGCATCCGCCGGCAAGGCGACTCGAATGCCGAGAATGTGGGGTTTCCAGGCGGCAGGAGCGGCTCCCTTGGTCTTGGGACATCCTGTGCTGGAGCCCGAGACTATTGCCACGGCGATCCGCATCGGCAATCCGGCGTCGGCCGAACCAGCTCGAGCCGCACGTGACGAGTCGGGTGGTCTCATCGAGGCGGTTACCGACCAGCAGATCATCGACGCGCAAGCATTCCTGGCGCGTGAGGAGGGCATCTTTGTCGAACCGGCCTCGGCCGCCGGAGTCGCTGGCTTGCTTGCCAAGCACCAGCGGGGCGAGATCGAGTCTGGTCTGCAAATCGCGATTACGTTGACTGGACATGGCCTTAAGGACATCGATACGGCGTTGTCGCGACTCGGTCCGATACATGCCGAGGTCGTGACGGCGGATCTTCTCGCCATCGCATCGGTCTGTGGTCTGGCGGACTGAAGTCTGTGCGATGACGCTGGATCCGAAGGAGCCGATCATTCCGGCTGATCAGCGGGAGCTCAGCCCAGGAACGTCAGTGATTGTGGATGTCCCGGCGACCAGTGCCAATGTCGGTCCCGGCTTCGATTGCTTCGGGCTCGCACTCGACTGGCGGGAACGCGTCAACATCGCGGTGATCGATCATGGCTATCAGATCGAGGTCACCGGGGAAGGTGCAGAGGAGCTGCCGCGGGACGAGAGTCACTTGATCATCCGATCCGTCCTGGTGGGCCTGGCCGACCTTGGAGTCAGGGCACCGGGCCTTTGGCTGGGCTGTCGCAACACAATTCCACACCGTAGGGGTCTGGGATCCTCGTCGGCAGCGATCGTTAGCGGCCTTATGGCGGCAGCCGGACTGGCCGAGGTCCATGTCGAGCCGGAGTGGCTGCTGAGGCATGCCAACGCGATCGAGGGCCACCCCGACAATGTGGCCGCGGCCATCTATGGCGGCTTTGTATTGGCGTATCAGGGACGTGGCGGCGTTGCAGCGGCGCAGGCGCGGGTACACCCGGCGATCCGCGCAGCTTTGTTCATCCCCGGGACGTCGTTGGCCACCGAGGCTGCTCGGGGTCTTCTGCCCGAGGTTGTACCTCATCTCGACGCGGCGGCGAACTCTGCACGAGCCGCCCTGCTCGTCCACGCCGTGGCGTCCGAACCGGATCTGCTCTACGACGCCACCTGCGACTGGCTACACCAGGGCTACCGCGGCACCGCTATGCCACGCTCCTATGAACTCATGAAATCCCTACGCAGGCAGGGATATGCAGCGATGATCAGCGGGGCGGGCCCGAGTGTCTTAGTACTGGGTGTAGGCACAGATCTGGTCCCGCTTCAAGATCAAAAAGCACCTGGATTCTCGCTGCGGCTCAGTCGCATAGGCTCAGCTGCGGCGATCATTGATCCGAGCCCCGCTGCAGGGGGACGAGATCAGACTGTGATGGAAACTCCCAGCGCAGGTGCTAGCCTTAGAGAGCCGACACGGTCAGGGCAGTCTGCAGTGACCGGCTCCCCAACCAGCTAAGTCACAAGACGCACATCTGGCCAAGTAGCGCCTCAAAGGTCAGGTGCGACGCGGACGAAGCTTCACGGCATTCCCGTCAGCCACATCTCGAGAAAAGTCGTCGCGATGCGCTGAGGACCTCAAGGAAGACCCGCTGGTCGGGGCATCACCCCGTGCCATGGATGGGCAACGATGACGTGCCCGAACTGACAAGGACAAACGTTGACAGATATCGCCGAAGTGACGAGCGCATCTCCGATCGGGGAAAGCGCCGGCGAGCAAAGTACCCAACTCACCAGTGATCGCAACCGCAAGCGCTCAGGCTTGGACTCCATGGTCCTTGCTGAGCTGAAGCAGCTGGCCAGCACCCTGGGAATCAAGGGCACTGGTGCCATGCGCAAAAGCCAGCTGATCGACGCCATTCGGGCTGCCCAGCGCGGCACCGGAACCGCCACGTTCCCGGATGGTACTGAGCAAGAGGACGGTTTTCGCAGTCCAGGGAGCGTTCGCAGCCAACAGGACCGCGCCGACAGTGGCAATGTCGCCAGCGCCCTGGAGGAACTGCCCCAGGCGCCGCGCGAAGCCGTCGGCCAACGGGAGGAGGCACATATGCTCGAGCAGCCCGTACAGCCTGACCTGATGTCAGAGAGCTCGACCCCTGATTCGACAGGCACCGTTTCGACGACGGATGAGCGGCAACAGCCGGTGGCGGCCGCGGATGGTGGCCAGGTTCGCGAGGGCGGCGGCGAGGCCCAGGACGCCGCGGATCGGATCCGCGAGGACACTACAACGCCACCGGAAGGAGGCGACGGTCAACGTGAGCCCGACCGCTCGGACGAGCAGACCCGTGATGATGAGCAAGCACCCAAGAGCCGTGGGGAAGAGGCTGAACGGGGTGACGGGTCCCGCGAGGGTCGGCAGACCGATCGGCGGGACCGCAGGACCCGCGACCAGCAGGCGCGCGAGAATCAGCAGCGCGACAATCAGGGTCGAGAAAACCAGGGCCGTGAATGGGAAGAGGAGGGCGGCGGTCGGCGCGGTCGCCGGCGCCGGAGCCGGGACCGGCAAAACCGTCGTAACCGCGGGGGTGGCGGCAATCTGGAACGCTACGACACCGAGCCCGTGGTGTCCGAGGACGATGTGCTCGTCCCGGCTCGCGGCATCCTGGACGTTCTCGACAACTACGCATTTGTCCGCACCAACGGCTACCTCCCTGGGCCCGACGACGCGTACGTGTCCTTGTCAATGGTCAAGAAGCTTGGTCTGCGTAAGGGTGACCTGGTCACGGGCATGATTCGTACGCCCCGGGAGGGTGAGCGTAAGGAGAAGTTCAACCCGATGGTGCGGATCGACACCGTCAACGGCGGCGACCTGGAATCGGCTCGGCAGCGGCCGGACTTTGCCAAGCTCACTCCGCTCTACCCGCAGGAGCGGCTCAAGCTCGAGACAACCCCGACCCAGATGGCCGGCCGGATCATCGATCTGGTGGCACCCATCGGGAAGGGCCAACGTGCCCTGATCGTCTCCCCGTCGAAGGCAGGGAAGACCTTGATAATGCAGGCAATCGCTAACTCTGTCGCCATCAATAACCCTGAGGTGAAGCTGATGGTGGTGTTGGTCGATGAACGGCCTGAGGAGGTCACCGACTTCCAGCGCTCGGCTAAGGGTGAGGTGATCTCATCGACCTTCGACCGCCCGGCGGAGGACCACACGACCGTCGCCGAGCTGGCCATTGAGCGGGCGAAACGCCTAGTCGAGCTCGGCCACGACGTGGTGATCTTGCTCGACGGCATCACCCGGCTGAGTCGTGCCTATAACCTGGCAGCCCCGGCCTCGGGACGCATCTTGTCTGGTGGTGTCGACTCGGCTGCGCTGTACCCGCCGAAGAAATTCCTGGGTGCTGCTCGCAACATCGAAGGCGGCGGATCGCTCACCATCATCGCGACCGCGCTGGTTGAGACCGGTTCCAAGATGGACGAAGTGATCTTCGAGGAGTTCAAGGGGACCGGAAACTCCGAGATCCGGCTCCGCCGTGAGTTCGCCGAAAAGCGGATCTTCCCGGCGATCGACGTTGACGCGTCCAGCACGCGCCGCGAGGAGCTGCTGATGAGTCGGGAGGAGCTGGCCATTGTCTGGAAACTGCGGCGTGTTCTGTCCGGCCTCGAGAGCCTGCAGGGGCTTGAGATGCTTCTGGACCGGCTCCGCAAGACCCAAAGCAATGCCGAGTTCCTGATGGCGATCACCAAGACGATTCCGTCACAGGACTAGCTGCGGCCTGAGCCTGTCGAGGGACCTTCGACGGGCTCAGGGCGCATCGGCTACGGGGGACTAAAGCGGAGTCGCTAACTGTTCTGCATTTGGTGCCGCAGGTTGGCCTGCGGCAGAATCACTCTTTGGTGCCGGTTCACGCCAAGGCCTACAACTCGGCGACCCGGTGCACATGATGAGGAGACAACCATGAAGCCCGACATTCACCCCGCGTACGTGGAGACGGTGGTGACCTGCACGTGCGGCAACACCTTTACGACGCGCAGCACCGCGCCGAACGGCGTGATCCACGCAGACGTTTGCTCGGCCTGCCATCCGTTCTACACCGGCAAGCAGAAGATTCTCGACACGGGCGGACGTGTTGCTCGCTTCGAGAAGCGATACGCCGCCAGGCAGCCGGCCAAGAAAAAGCCCAGCAAGTAGCTTTACCAGCAGCGCCGGGAGGCGGGGACATCGCCCTGCATCCCGGCGTTTGCCGCGTTCCAACGGCCCAATTGTCAGCGTGTGGTCGCCAGGGCAGCCACCTACGCTGACAAGTCGGAGAGGGGAGGCTCGTGATGTTCGAGTCGGCGGCACCGCTGCGTGCTGAGTTCCAGGAGCTGGAAGCAGCGCTCGCCGATCCGGCCGTCCATGCCGATCTTGCTCGCGCCCGGAAGGTTGGGCGTCGCTACGCCGAGCTCATGCCTATCGTCAAGGCTTTGGATGAATACGACAGGCTCACAGATGATCTTGCGGCGGCAA
>JBKPAB010000224.1:0-2157 GCA_046726195.1 Actinomycetota bacterium | reverse complement strand
GACGCACAATCGCACATGTGCGACAACCGCGCCGAGGGCAGCATGCCTGCCGTGATCAGATCCGCGCGTCGGGCAACTGACGACCGCACCGCCCAGGCTCAGGTCGCACCGGGCGAGGTGGGCGATCTGCTCGCCAGCCGTGCGCTCGTCGCCGAGCCCCTCATGGGAGCGGGCGCCGAACATGAAAATGCCGGCGGTCTCCGTGCTTCGGGAAGTGTCTCCCAGGGTGGGATCGACGGCGGCTTCCCATTCTGTGTTGATCGACCTGCGTCTCATGACGGCTACGCCGTCCCTTGTGGTTGGTGAACCCGCTGCGCCCAGGGTCGGGTGCCTCGTGCGGGGGCGTGGCGGCTCAGGCTTCGGTGTCGTCATATGCCAGATTGCCGCCCACCTCGCGGGAAGCTTCGGCCTGTGCAAGGAGTTCCTTGGCCTTAGCCGTGACCGCCTCGATGGCGTCCGCCCCGGCCACGAAACGCAGCGGCGGCTCCTCCCGGTCGGCGATGGTCAGCAGGGCTCGGGCCAGTTTGGCGGGATCGCCGGGCTGCTGCCCGCTGATGCTCTTCCAGGCTTCGATCGTGGAGCCGGTGCGCTCCGCGTAGTCATCGATGGACGACTCAGGCCAAGTAGTGGAGGCATCGACAAGCAGCTCGGTGTGGAAAAAGCCGGATTCGACGATGGTGGTGTGGATGTTGTAGGGGGCGATGTCATACCGCAGGGATTCCATCCAGCCCTCGACGCCGAACTTCGAAGTGGCGTAGGCGACCGTGAACTCCCCGCCGACCAGACCGGCGGTCGAGGTGATCGTGATGACATGTCCCGCACGCTGCCGGCGCATCACCGGGAGGATGGCGCGGGTGACATTCATTGGGCCGAAAAGGTTGGTCTCGATCTGCTGGCGCATGTGCGCGGGCGGGATCTCCTCGAAGAAGCCGGCGAAGAAGTTGCCGGCGTTGTTGATCAGGACGTCGATGCGGCCGAAGCGATCAACCGCGGCCTGAGCGGCGGCCTGCGCGTCGTCCAGGCAGGTGACATCCAACTTGGTAGCCAGCAGGTTGTCCTGCGGCCAGCCCAGACCTTCTCCACCTCCTCGGGGCGGCGGCCGGTGGCGACGACCTTATGGCCGGCCGCGAGGGCCTCGCCGGCGATGTCGGTGCCCAGACCACGTCCGGCGCCGGTGACGAAAATGACTTTGCTCATGAGAGATTCCTTTCGGGCGCGTCCCGTGACTAACAGCACTAGATGGACCCCAAGTGATCAACGCGGTGATCCCGGTATCCAGGTAACCATCCGTCGGTCGCCGCCCGGCCCGCATACGAGGTACCGCTATTCCAGGGGTCTGCCAGTACCCCCTCCACGGCGGCCGGTGGTCGGTTCGCTGCCGTACGGTGGACCCAAGGACCGCAGCACCGAGATCCGGGAGTTCCTGCGCACCCGCCGAGCCCGGATCACCCCCGAACAGGCAGGCCTCGTCCCGCACGCGCGGGCCCGCCGAGTACCGGGGCTGCGCCGGGAGGAGGTCGCCCAGATCGCCGGGGTCAGCGTCGACTACTACGTCCGCTTGGAGCGTGGCCGTACCCGGGGCGTCTCCGAAACGGTCCTGGAGGCGATCGCCCGCGCCTTGCAACTGGACGACACCGAACGCGCGCACCTGTTCGACCTCGCCCAACCCACCGCCGCCGGGGCCCGCAGCCGTCGCCCGCTTGCCCCTCAGCGGGTCCGCCCGGTAACAGACCGACGGATGGACGTCCTGGCCGCCGACCGGCTTGGCTACGCCCTCCACACCGACTTCGACGGCCGGCCCCATCGGGAGCGCAACTTCGCTCGCTTCGTCTTTCTCGACCAGGCCGCCCGCACGCTGTACGTCGACTGGGAACTGATCGCCAGCAACTGCGTGGCCGCGCTACGCCTGTACGCCGGCCGCCCCCCGACGACCCACAACTCACCGAGCTGATCGGCGAGCTGTCCCTGCACAGCGAAACCTTCCGCCGCATGTGGGCCGACCACGACGTCATCGCCCACACCACCGGCACCAAACGCCTCAACCACCCCCTCGTCGGCGACCTCAGCCTCGACTACGTGGTCCTGACCGTCGAAGGCGACCCCGAACAGACCCTGGTCATCTACACGCCAGAACCCGCCTCCCCCTCCGCCGAAGCC
>JBKPAB010000223.1:0-7440 GCA_046726195.1 Actinomycetota bacterium | reverse complement strand
TGTGCAGCCGGGTCTGCGAAGCGTCTGCCCAGCTCGTCGGGGGACACGTCCTCGACCCGCTCGTGTAACCACCACAGGTGTCCCTGCGGGTCACGGACGCGCGCGATGCGTTCGCCGAATGCCAGCAGGGTCGGTCGGGTGACCACGCGCGCTCGGTGCGCGACGGCCCTTTCGACGGTCGCGACGACGTCATCGACATAGACCCGCAGGTGAGCGGGGGTGGGCGGCCAGCCTGGCTTGGCGTCGAACAGCATGATGACGCTATCGCCAACCTCGACCTCGACATGGCCGATGTCGCCGTCGGCGTCGAGCATGCGGGAGCCGGAAGTCTCGACGGCTCCCAGTACCGATGTGAGGAAACGTACCTCGGCATCGGTGTCTTGGCTGATCACCCAAGCGTTGACCCGCGCGTAACGCGGCGGCACCTGAATGTGGTGGCGGTCTGTCATGCCACTCAGCATGCACACGACGACCGACAAGACCTCGCTAGGTTGCTAGTGAGGAGGCATCATGCGGCTAAGGTCCTTCGAAGTGACGATGACCCTCCGAGCTGCGGTGGGCGTTTGGACCGTCGGTATCGCAACGGTCCATGTGGCCCTTCCTGTGCTGCTTGCCTGGACCACTCGCCGACATGCCTTTCAGGCGGCCACCCCCGTCCGGGTCGTTGGCCTTGCCTCGTTGGTTGGAGGACTTGCTGGCCTCATCTGGTCGCTGACACAACACTTCGAAGCTGTGCCGGCGGGCCGCTACAAAATGGCACTGACGCCGAACTATCTCCTGCAATCTGGGCCGTATCACTACAGCCGAAACCCCATGTACGTCGGCGAGTTGGCCATGTGGGGTGGATGGAGCCTGCTGTTGGCAAGTCCGACTGTGGCTGGCGCTACCGTCTTGCTGGGGCTCGGCATGAGCCGCGCCGCCGCGTTAGAGGAAACCGCGCTGGCCGCACGTTTCGGCAAGACCTGGGAGGCGTACGCGGCGCAAACCCCTCGGTGGCTCGCCAGGCTCCGCTGATTCAGTCACGCAACTGGAGCCGATGCGCCGTCCTTCACGGCACCTCGCCGCGCTCCCACGGCCCTGAAGCAAAGGCCGACAACGCCCAGGCATAGGCATCCGCACATTTGTCGGAACATGCCTCCGGTAGGTCAACGTCGAACGTCGCCACATCGCCACCGACCGAGTAGTCAACGACGAGATCGTCGTCATAGCCGAACTCCGCGGCATGCGACGGGAAGCTCACGGTGTTCTCGTCGACCACGACGTAGTCTCCATTGTCGACCTCTTCGCCGTTCTCATCGTGTGAGCCGAACGCACCCGCAGCCGTGAAGAAGTGGTCGTGCTCCAACGGCCCACGCGCCCCCTTGCACGCGTCGCCCTCAGTCGGGCCCGGATCGCCGCCGTAGAAGTTCCCCTGCAGCCAGTCGCGGTGCGATTCGGCAAGGCCCGCTTTTTCGAACGCGGCGAGCATCTCCTTACAGGTTTGTGCCCGGTGCCAAGACCCCACCAACTCGGTCGTCGCGCTCGGAGTCGGCGTCGCAGCGGACTCAGCCACGGTCGTTGAATCGGCCTGGGGGGTGGTGTTCTCACTACAGCCGACGACTCCAGCGAGGCTTAGGAGCAGCACTAGGATCGCGTAGCTGTCCCTTATCGTTCGCCTTCGGCTTCGCTGCATAGGTTCACCTTGCAGTGACGTGCCGCGAACAGCACCGACCCGGTGGCCTCTCGTGGAGGCGGCCGCCGTTGTCCCCACGTGACGTAGCCGATCTTAGGCGTGGAGGTCGGTTGCCGGCAGGGGCTGGACCGACCAGCTGGCGGGTTCGTCGTCGGTGTCCGCGGCCGCGTCAGCCGCGGTGGCCTGTACTTTCCCGGGCTTGTGGTGGGCAGGTGCATAAATCGCATACACCTGCATCGGTTCGTTGCCAATGTTGGTGACGTTGTGCCAGGTTCCTGCCGGGACCAGGATGCACCATCCGTCCGACACCTCTTGCTCGAATTCCAGGTTGTCTCGGGTGCGTCCCATCTGAACTCGGCCCAGACCGGCGTCCAGTCGGAGGAACTGATCGGTCTCGGGGTGCATCTCGAGCCCGATGTCTGAGCCCACGGGAACCGACATCAGCGTCAGCTGCAAGTACCTACCGCTCCAGGCAACAGTGCGGTAGTTGGGGTTCTCCACAGTCTCTGCTTCGAGATTGAAGAACTGCGGTTGGGGCCCAACGTCCTGGATTGTCATCTCGTACTCCTTTCTGTCATAGGTCATACACGCGGCGGGCATTGTCGCGGGCGATCAAGGAAGCGATTTGATCAGCATCCTGGCGGGTCATCTCACCTTCCTTGATCAACTGCTGGAGAACTGCCGACAGCCCATGTCGGAATAAGCCCGCGCCGAGGTGGTACAGCTCTGCCAGCCCGTACGCGTCGGAAGAGAACAGCAGCTTGCCAAACGGGACCAGCTCCAGGGTCTCCCGGATCGGTGTTTGGCTGAGCGCGCCGGTGTTGTGTACGGCCAGTCCGACATCGATGAAGACGTGGCCGAATACTTGCGCTAAGTACGCCGCGTTGCGGTGGAACGGGTAGTTGTGGAGCAAGAGCACCGGAACCCCCCGCTTCTCGGTCGCGCGTAAGAACTGCGTCAGCCGCAGCGGATCCGCCCGGAGCAGATCGATGTCGGCGTCGCCGTAGCCGACATGGATCTGCAGCGGCATTCCGATCTTGATCGCGGTCCAGGCCAACCAGGCGTTGATCACTGGGTCGGCGATCCGGCAGCGACCGTTGGCCGCGGGTCGCAGTCGGGCGACCGCGGCAACCAAGGTGTCGGTGCTTGGTGGATCTGTCGGCAGGTCGAGGCCTGTTCGGTACGCGGCGATGCTTTTGGCGGCAACCGCGGTGGACTCTTGCAGCGCCTGCTCGACGGCGTCTGGGAAGTCGGGCGCCGCGGTCTCGTTGTTGATCAACTCCTCCGCCAGCGCTTCCAGGCGGACCACCTCGTACGCCGTCCCCCCGCTCACTGCTGCAATCTCCGCTGGTGAGCACAGCCGCTGATCTTCCATGCCGGTGTCGATCAAGAAGGTCTCGATGCCGGCAGTCGCAACCAGCAACCGGCTCGCCTCTGCACCTAGCTCCTGTCGGCGTGCCAGATAGTCTTCGGCCGACGCGTACGGCTCCAAGCCGAGGACCGGTGCGCACCATCTCCGGACCGCAAGTCCGAGCATCGAGTCAAAGAAGGTCGTTCCCAACGGTGATCGGGCGGCCGCCTCGTTCATCAAACCTTCGAAGGCCGGTTGATCAAGATCATCAAGCAACAGGCCGTGACAATGATGATCAACTAGCGGTCCAAGATCGACTGGTTCAGCAGGCATCGCTCCTCCGGTGGCACCAGCGTTCCACTCCAGCCTTATTCTGTGGTCCCGTGGATATCGGCGAGCGGCAGGCCCGGGCCGCGCAGGCAGAGCAGCATGTCAGGGCACTTGTGGAACGTGATGTCGGGATGGTCGCGACCACGTTTGTCGACAATGCCGGCATTACTCGGGTGAAGAGTGTTCCGCTGAGGCGGCTGCCGGAACTGGCGGCGTGGGGGGTTGGCGCCTCGACCAGCTTCGACTACTTCCGCTTTGATGACTGGCTGGCCGCTCCGCCTGACGGGACGGCACCGGTTGGTGATCTTCGTATCATTCCCGACTTGCGGCGACTGGTTCCGCTGGCCGCGCAACCTGGTTGGGCCTGGACGCCCGGCGATCGGTACCGCCAAGACGGCGAACCGCATGATCGCTGCAACCGGCTGCTGCTGCGACGGCTCGTCGACGAGGCGGCCGGGGACGGTCTGGAGATCAAGGCTGCATTCGAGATCGAATGGGTGGTTTCAGCCGGCGACGGAGACGACTTTGTCTCTGCAGCGATCGGTCCCGGGTACGGCATGTCCCGACTGGTCGGCGTGTCGGACTACGTTCGTGATCTCATCGAGGCGCTCAGCGCGGAGAGGATCAAAGTCGAACAATTCCATCCCGAGTACGCCGCCGGGCAACTCGAGCTGTCCGTTGCGGCCGAGTCGCCGGTCGACGCCGCCGACACCTCGGTGCTGGTACGCAGCACGATCCGAGCGGTTGGCCGGCGTTACAACTACCGCACCTCCTTTTCTCCCAAGGTGGAGGCCGACGGCGTCGGCAATGGCGGTCACGTACACCTCAGCGTGTGGCGGGACGAGCAGAACCTCATGGCGGGCGGACAGGGACACTTTGGGCTGACTCCGCACGCCGAGGCGTTCGCGGCCGGGATCTTGCAGCGGCTGCCTGCGCTGCTGGCCCTCGGGGCACCATCGGTTGCCTCGTACTTGCGGTTGGTGCCATCCCACTGGGCTGGTGTGTACGCCTGCTGGGGCCTGGAGAACCGCGAGGCGGCGCTGCGCATGATCACGGGGTCGGCGGGCAGTAGTGACTGGGCGGCCAACCTCGAGGTGAAGTGTGTGGATCTGACAGCTAACCCTTATCTGCTGCTGTCCGGGCTGCTCGCTGCCGGGTTGCATGGGATCGCTGCCGGGGCACAGCTGCCCGAGCCGATTGATGTGGACCCGGCCGTATTGGCATTGGACGAGCGGTCGCGTCGCGGCATCCAGCGACTGCCGACCACTCTGCGGGAGTCGACGGATGCGCTGGCCGCCGACCCGGTGCTGCACGATGCGCTGGGCTCAGCACTGATCGATTCAGTGCTGGCGGTCCGAGAGTCGGAGATCGAACTGTTCGCCGAAGCCTCGGCCGAGGAGGTTGTTCGGGCTTTCCGGTGGACACACTGAGCCCGCTCCTGCAGCAATCCGCTGGCCGGCAGGCCGAGCAGCCAGGTCAGCAGGTTCCAGAGGCGCCGTTGTGCTGACCTTTGTCTGGTACTAGGTCAAGTAGCAGCTCGTAAACGCTTCGCAACTGGTCTCGCGGAGTGGGTGGCTGTACGAAGCTGGCGCCAATGCCCACAAGGTATGGAAGCAGCGCGGCTGTGCGCACCGCCGCCGGATCGTCCAGAATTCTGGACCAGATGCCCTGCAGCGATTCAAGTCGGCGCGCATCAACCCGCTCCTGAACTGCGCGTACCTCCGGGTCTGAGAACGCCCAGGCGCGCATGGCCACCTCGAGGTCGGGCCGGTAGAAGCCCTCTGTGTTGGTGATTGCGGCTGTGAGGCCAGCCAGCGCAGTCTTCGGCGTGCCGGATGCCGTCCGCTCGATTGCCTGGTCGAGCGCCTCCACGACCAGGGCCTCGTACGCGGCGAGGAGCGCCTGCTTGAAGTCGCCTGCTCCCGCGAAGTGATGGTGGAACGAGCCCTTGCTGACGCCGAGGCGCTGGCAGAGCCGATCGATGCGGAGGCCGTTTGGGCCTACGTCAGCAACGGCTGCGAGGCCGGCCTGAATCCAATCGGACCTGCTAGGCATAGCGAAACCATACCATACGGTATGGTATGGAGACATGGAGCATGTGACCGTCATCGGGGGCGGACTGGCTGGGCTGGCTGCAGCTATCACGGCCGCCGAGGCCGGTGCCTCGGTCACGCTGCACGAAGCCCACCGAACGCTCGGCGGGCGCTGGCGCTCGACACCCGTGCGACGGAAGGCCGCCGCCTCCAACCCGTCGGAGCGGCTGTACCGAGCACACGAGGGGCCGCACGTGATCTATCGCGACGGGCCAACCTGGGCATGGCTGAAGGAACGCGGTCTGCTCGGGACGACATGCCGCGTGCCGGTGAGCGCTGTCGCGCGCTTCCGGTTCTGGCATCAGGGCCGCTTGCGGCACGTTCCTCCCAGCGGGTTCCTCCGGGCACTGCGCATATCGGGTCGACGGGACGTACCGATGGATCAATCCTTCCGGGAATGGGCCGCGAAGCTCGTCGGCGAGGAGGCTGCCGAAATGGGCGCCTCGGCATCGGGCGTTGGAGTCTTCCACCACGACCCTGGCTCGCTGTCGGCGGCCTTCGTCGCAGAGCGGCTGACGCGGGTGTACTCCCTGCCACCGCCGGCGTCGTACCGCCAGGGCAGTTGGGGAGCCATGTTCGACGAGATTAGCGCGTACGCTCGGAGGCTGGGCGTGATCATCGAGCTGGGCTCCAGAGTGAGTTCGATCGGCAGCGGGATCACCATTGTCGCGACCGAGCTGGAGTCGGCTCGGGTGCTGCTGGGCGATGATTCTTTGCAGTGGCCGTCTGGACGGACTGCTCTTCTTGATCTTGGTGTGAAGCGTGATCGACATGATCTTTTCGTGGTAAGTGATCTTGACACCTGCGGCTGGATGGAGAACTTCACCATGCCGGACCCGACGATCGCGCCGGCGGGTGAGCATCTCGTACAGATGCAAATGCCGATCGATTCGCAAACGCCCAAGGCCGATGGTGTCGCGCGCCTGGAGATCATTGCCGATGAGGCACTGCCAGGCTGGCGGGAGCGTACGACGCATCGGCTCGAGTCATTGGCCAACGCTCGTACCGGGGCGGTCGACTTTCCCGGAACGTCGTGGCGAGATCGGCCGGCGATTGATCGCGGCGACGGTGTCTACCTCGCGGGGGATCGCGTCGCCGCGCCCGGACTGCTGAGCGAGGTCAGCCTGAACAGCGGAATACGGGCCGCTCAGCTGGCATTGGCGTGAGTACGGTGATTGGCGGTTGGGCCCGACCAGCGCGGGCCGCTACACTCACACGGTGTTGCTCGGCGGCCGAACGCGCCGTACGACGCATCAGCACCCGTGGCTCAACGGATAGAGCATCTGACTACGGATCAGAAGGTTGGGGGTTCGAATCCCTCCGGGTGCGCAAAGTACCTCTGACCAGCGGAAACGCAGGCAGAGGCAATTATCTTTCCCGAGGGTGACCGCCGCACAGCGCTCCGAAACCTTCTGACTAGTGCATCCGCGCGAGAGTCAGGAGAGAAGATGCCGGCGCCCAATCCACTGCTGTCCGGGCCGCTCGCCGCGGCCGACGCCTCGACGCTGCGGGCGTTCGAGCGTCGGCTGCGGTCGCAGAAGAAGTCGGACAAGACCGTGCAGAGCTACCTGGAGGCCGCCCGGCTACTGGCGGGTTGGCTAGGTGGCCGCGTCGCCCTGGAGGAGGTCAGGCCTGCCGACATCGAGGATTTCATGATCTTCCTGCTGGGCGCCCACGCCGCAAGCACCGCGGCGGTGCGGTTCAAGTCGCTGCAGCAGTTTTACGGCTGGCTGACCGCCGAGGAGTGGATCGAGATCGATCCTATGGCGCGGCTGCGCCCACCGAAGCCGACCGAGAAGCCAGTACCGGTGCTGTCCGACGACCAGCTCAAGGCGCTCATCGCAGCGTGCGCAGGCAAGGAGTTCGCCGACCGCCGCGACGAGGCCATCGTGCGGATGTTCGTCGACACAGGGATGCGCGTGTCGGAGATGTGCGGGATCCGGCTCGACGACTTGGACATGAAAGCCGACCAGGTCATCGTGCGCGGCAAGGGC
>JBKPAB010000222.1:0-9054 GCA_046726195.1 Actinomycetota bacterium | reverse complement strand
TCCTTGTTCCATCCTGCGAAGTCACCGGGCGTACCGCTAGCCGCTCCCTGTCACCATGATTGCGACCCCTTACACTAGACTGTACTGAACGGTACAGTACATGATGGTTTAAGGTCGCTGTACTGACGAGTACAGTTCGCGCGAATCTCCAGGAGTCAGCTGATGCCAAGGACAGACACCCACCATGGGCAAGCTCGCGCCTCAGATCGCAGCGCTGCAAAGACGCGGGCGATCTTGCAGGCGGCACAATCAGTGTTTCTCGAGAAGGGTTACCTTGGCACCAGCATGGACGAAGTCGCCGCCTTGGCCCAGGTGTCCAAAGTGACCGTCTACAAGCACTTCACCGACAAGCACACCCTCTTCACTACTGTCGTCACCGGTGCTATCGAAGAGGCCGAGCAGAACACGCGATCTCTCGTCGATCATCTGGGCCAAAGTTCAGACATCGAGAAAGATCTTCGAGCCTTCGCACGCCAACACATCATCGATGTCACCCAACCTCATCTCATCAAGATGCGGCGCATGATCATCGCCGAGGCGGGCCGGTCCCCCGGCCTGGCTCAGGTCTGGCACCGTAGGGGGCCCGAGCAGGCTCACCACACGCTCGCCGGACAGATCAAGCAGCTGGTCGGCCGTGGCATTTTGCAGCTATCCGACCCGCTACTGGCAGCTCAGCAGTTGAACTATCTGATCTTGTCTGTGCCGATCAACGAAGCCATGTTCACTGCGCGGGACCAGCCGTACAGCCGCCGGCAGCTCCAGCGCTACGCCGACGAAGCGGTGCGCGTCTTTCTGGCCGCCTACCGCCCTCCTGAGTCTCCAGGGTTGCCTTAGTCTGAGCCGTATGGACGACTCAGACATCCTCGCGCGCATCCGCGAGATGGTCGATGCTGAGCATGAGCTGCGCCGCAAGATGCAAGAGAACCCAGCTGAGATCAGTGACGGCGCCCAGCGCCTTCGGGATCTTGAGGCATCTCTTGATCAGTGCTGGGATCTGCTGCGGCAGCGACGCGCCCATCGGGAATTCGCGCAGGATCCCAATGAGTCGCGGGCAAGGCCCCGGGAGCAGGTCGAGCGTTACCTGCAGTGAGGCCTACCCCGCCCGGCTCCGCCGCTCGCTCGGCCGGGTGATCCCCCTTCGACAGGCTCAGGGACCGTGCGGCCGATACACCGCGACTGTCCAGGCAAGGTGGCCGGAACGGACAAGGTTGGACTCCACCATTTCGAGACGTTCTGCAATGGCTCGTAACAGCCGCCGCGAGGACCACGTCCGCGCGTAGATCGAAATGATCAGAACTCCTCGTGGCGCCAGTTGACGCGCGTAATGCTGCACGACGCCGATCGGGTTGGGCAGGTAGTAGATGACTTCGTTCAGCACCACCGCGTCGGGTGGTTGGTCGACGACGAATTCCGACCCATCCGCACAAACGAATTGTGTTCGCGAGTCTGACTTCGGTTCGGCAAGAGCGATGGACTCTTCGCAATTGTCCACCCCGAGGTATCGGCGATATGCCAGGCCCTCTTGGAGGATTCCCTGCGAACATCCGACGTCGAGCACGAAGCCGTCGCGGGCATAACGCTCCGTCACACTTCTTACGGCACGGTAGCGTGCTGCCTCGTTCGCTTCCCGCAGCCGTTGCCAGCTGCCCCTTGTGTTCTCGCGTGTGTTGTCACGCACCAGGACCAATCGCGCGAGGAAGAGCGGGATCGGTGCCGCAGAGATGAGCCCAACCGCCACTTTGCTCCGCATCAGCTGGGCCACAAAAGTGCCCGCAGCAGGCTGCACCGACTGTTGAGGGGCCTCCCCCATGTGCCTCCTCTACTCGAATCGCGAGGGGTCACCCGCCCCCCGCCGTACGATCATCGCATCACCGTCAGAGAGATCGACCACAGTAGTCGGTATCTCGCCACATTCACCACAATCGACAACGCCGTCCAGTACATGATCGAGGCGTTCCATGATCTCCCAGCCCTGGGTCAGTGGCCGGCCTTCTCCTGGCATGATCAGCGTGCTCGAAACAAGTGGTTCGCCGAGGCTTTCCAAGATCGCTTGAGCGACTGCATGCTCGGGAATCCGGACGCCGACTGTACGTCTCTTGGGATGCAGCATTCGCCTCGGCACATCCCGCGTTGCCGGCACGATGAACGTGTACTGCCCAGGCGTCGACGCCTTCAGCGCGCGAAAGATCACGTTATCCAGATGCACGAAACGACCGAGCTGATTGAAGTCGGCACAGATCAAGGTGAAGTGGTGTTGATTGTCCAGCTGGCGGATCTCTCGGATCCGGTCCAGGCCCGAACGGTTGTCAAGCTGGCAGCCCAGAGCGAAGCAGGAATCAGTCGGATATGCAATCAGCCCGTCAGCTCGCAGCAGCTCGACGACGCTGCCGATCGTCCGCGGCTGAGGGTTGTCCGGGTGGACGTCAAAATAACGGGCCACGGGGTCGAGCCTAGTGCGCCTCTCGCCTGACTTAGCGTCGCTTACTCGGACTCCGCGTTGTCTGCAGCTGATACACAGACCGCGTAGGCGATGCTTAGTCGTCGCATCTTGAAAGTTAACGTAAAGTTTAGGTTTGCTAGGCTGTGCGACGTGTTGCACCGTACGGATCTGCTGACCATCGGAGAGCTCGCGGCGCGCTCTGGGTTCGCGACGTCCGCATTGCGCTACTACGAGAGTCTTGGTTTGATCACCTCGAGCCGCACATCCGGAAACCAGCGCCGGTACGAGCGGGCGACGCTGCGCCGCCTCGCGTTCATCCGATCGGCACAGCGCGTGGGGTTGTCACTTGAGGAGATCACCGAGGCGTTAAGAACTCTGCCAGGCAGCCGCACGCCAACGAAAGCCGACTGGACCCGCCTCTCCCATCAATGGCATGGTCGGCTTAATGAGCAGATCGAACGACTGGAGCGTCTGCGGGATCGTTTGGACAGCTGCATCGGTTGCGGCTGCCTGAGTCTGCAGAAGTGCAGCCTGCAGAACCCAGACGACTACGTGAGCTCTCGCGGCCCTGGCGCGGTGTACCTCGACCCGTCCAAGGACTGACCGGCTGACAGACGCCAGTCGAGGAGTCGATGCGCCTCGGCTAAGTTACGAGCATGGTCAACAAGGTGGCAATGTTAACCGCCGGCGGTTACGCACCGTGTCTCTCATCAGCCATCGGAGGCCTGATTGAGCGGTATACAGAGATGGCTCCCGAGATCGAGATCATCGCCTACCGACATGGCTATGAGGGCCTGCTGCAGGGCGACTCGATCACGGTCACGCCCACCGTTCGGGAGAATGCTGCGCTCCTGCACACCATCGGCGGATCCCCTATTGGGAGCTCCCGGGTCAAGCTGACCAATGCAGAAGACCTAGTCAAGCGTGGTTTGGTCGCGGAGGGGGTCGACCCACTACAAGCGGCAGCTGACCGACTAACCGCAGATGCCGTCGATGTGCTGCACACAATCGGCGGCGACGACACCAACACCACAGCAGCCGACCTGGCCGCGTTCCTCGCCAGCAGTGGGCAGTCGCTCACAGTAGTCGGGCTGCCAAAAACCATCGATAACGACATCATCCCGGTGCGGCAGTCGTTGGGCGCTTGGACGGCAGCCGAACAGGCATCGCGTTTCGCGCAGAACGTCATCGGGGAGCACAACTCCGGATCGCGAATGCTTCTGGTGCATGAGGTCATGGGACGGCACTGCGGCTGGCTGACCGGTGCCGCCGCACAGGCGTACCGGGAGTGGCTTGATAGCCGTTCCTGGCTACCAGAGATCGGCCTGAGTCGAGAGGGCTGGGAGATACACGGGGTCTACGTCCCGGAAGCGGTCTTCGATCTTGAAGTCGAAGCCCAACGTCTGGTGGAGACGATGGACCGGATTGGCTCGGTCAACCTCTTCATCTCCGAAGGCGCAGGGGTGGATACGATCTTGGCTCAACTGGAGCGGGCCGGGGAGGAGATCCCGAGAGACCCTTTCGGCCACGTCAAGATAGACAAGATCAACCCCGGTGCATGGTTCGCGAGCAAGTTCGCCGACCGGCTGGGCGCCCGAAAGGTCTTGGTGCAGAAGTCGGGATATTTCTCCCGATCCGCCGCACCCAATCAGCGTGACCTCAAATTGATCAAGTCCATGACTGACTTGGCAGTCGAGTGCGCGCTGCGTGGTGAATCCGGGCTGATCGGGCACGACGAGGAGCGCGGCGATGAGCTGCGGGCGATTGAATTCGAACGGATCAAAGGTGGCAAGCCGTTCGACATCAACGCACCCTGGTTCACTGCTTTGCTCGACAGCATTGGCCAGCCCAGCCCCCAGTTCGCCACGGCGCGATGATCCGGTAAATACCCGGCGCGCGCTACGACACCGAGGACTTCTTGCGTCCGCGTACCGCGGCTGAGAACGCGTACGCGAGCGCAGCGCCAAGTCCTACTCCGGTGGCAGCCCCGGTGAGGTAACCGGCGCCCATGCCAACGCGGACCGAGCGCACAGCCACAGCCTCTGGTACGAGGTTCGGTGGTGCGACGTTAGGGGGCTCATCCTGCCGTTGCTCGGGCTCTGGCGCCGGCGCGGCATTCGCGTCTTCCTCAGTGGGGACCGGGACGGCTTCGTGCTGCGCTGTGGCGATCCATGCAGCGATGAACAAGGTGAGTTGGGCAAAGATGTTGAAGAACAACATCAGCACAATCACCGGTCCGAAGATCGCTGCAGCTGCGTTGCCGCGGAACGCATTGATCAGAAAGCTCGCCAGATATTGCACGGCTGCTAGCGCGATCGAACCTAGCAATGCTCCACGACGTACCACACCCCAAGGCTCTCTTGTCTCCGGAAGGACCGTATAGAGATACATGAAGATCAACCAGCCGGCACCGATCGAGAAAGCCACCGAGCTCAACCGAAGCAGCGGCGCTATCCAAGGCTGGTCGCTGAGTCCGAGCCATCCCACGACCGTGTCGGCAAGCGAGGTCGACAGCGAAGCGAGGCCGAATGTCACGGCCATTCCCAGCAGCAGTCCAAGCAGCAGCAGCAGGTTGCCGAGCGTCTTGATCACAATGTTGATCTTCTCCGGCCGAAGATCGAACCCCGGACGCCACTGGGTCCGCACCGCATTCTTCAGGTGGCCCATCCATTTGGCGCCGGTATAGAGAGCTACGACCAGGCCCACGATGCCAATCGTCCAGAACTGGCTGAGGGCATTGTTAACGAGGCTGATGAGCTTGTCGCGCGTGGCCGAATCGGTACTACCGAGTGCATCCGCGGCCAGATCAGCGACGGCGTCGATGAGCCCAGGTTGCACGACGGTGAGCACGAAGCCAGTGATCGAAAACGCCACCATCATCACCGGGACGATCGCCAACACCGAAAAGTACGTGGTCGCTGCCGCGAACTGTGAGCCGAGCCGGCTGATGTAGCGCTCTACCGCGCGAACCATATGCGCGATCCAGGGTCGTTGCCGGAGCCGTTGGACGCGCTCTGATATCGCAACCATCGATTTCCTTCTCTGTGGTGTGCGGATGTGCCCTGAGCCTGTCGAAGGGCGACGTCCCTGAGCCTGTCGAAGGGTACATCCGCGCTTCGACACGCGCCGTGTCCTGAGCTTGTCGTTATGTGCCCTGAGCCTGTCGAAGGGCACCCCGCGCACGCTTCGACAAGCTCAGCGCGCATCCAGCGGGCACGCTTCGACAGGCGCAGCGCGCATCCAGCGGGCACGCTTCGACAGGCTCAGGGCACAGTGCCCTGCATACCCCCCGAGCTCTTGACACCCGCCGCAGCCGCGCCTTGGCTGAGGTTATGAGCCAACTTTTGACCGATTCCGAAGTGACCCAGAGCCTCGAGGGACTGCCGAACTGGCGCCGCGCCGCTGGGGATCAGCCAGCGATCACTACGACGTTTGAGCTGGCCGATTTTGTCGCGGCCCTGGACTTCGTGAATCAGGTTGGCCATGAGGCCGAGCTCATGAACCACCACCCAGACATCGACATCCGTTGGAACAAGGTGACCCTGATGCTTTCCACGCATTCCGAGGGCGGCCTCACCCATCACGACATCGAACTAGCTCATCGCATCAATGACGTGGCCGGCGAGGAAACCTAGTGTCGTGGCGCGCCTACTCGAACGCCTCCGGCGGAGGGCAGATGCAGACCAGGTTACGGTCGCCGTAACCGCCGTCGATGCGACCGATAGGCGACCAGTATTTGTCGAAGCCTTGCGCGTATAGCGGACCTGTGTGAAGCCCGCCTGGGAACGCCGCGACCTGTCTGGTGTAAGGGTGATCCCACTCATCTGAGGTGACCTGAACCTGGGTGTGCGGCGCATTGACCAGTGGGTTGTCGTGGCGCGGCCACTCCCCCGACTCGATCTTGGCGATCTCGGCGCGGATGCTGATCATCGCGTCACAGAACCGATCAATCTCCTCCAGCGGCTCGGACTCGGTCGGCTCGACCATCAGCGTGCCAGCCACTGGGAAACTCATGGTCGGTGCGTGGAAGCCGTAATCGATCAGTCGTTTGGCCACATCCTCCACAGTGATCCCGCTGGCCTTGGCGAGCGGGCGCAGATCGAGGATGCACTCGTGCGCGACCCGGTTGTTGCGCCCTGCGTAGAGCACCGCGTAATGATCATGGAGTCGCGCAGCGACATAGTTCGCGGCAAGTAGCGCGTGTTCTGTCGCGGAGGTCAGCCCGTCGGCACCCATCATCGCGATATACGCATAGCTGATCGGCAGGATGCCCGCCGACCCGTACGGAGCTGCCGAGATCGGCCCGATACCGGTTGTTGGACCGGCTACGTCGAGCAAAGGATGATTCGGCAGGAACGGCGTCAGATGCGCAGCTACGCCAATTGGCCCGACGCCAGGGCCGCCGCCGCCGTGTGGGATGCAGAAGGTCTTGTGGAGGTTCAGATGGCTCACATCGGCGCCGAAGCGACCAGGTCGTGCCAGGCCCAGCAGCGCATTCAGGTTGGCGCCGTCGACGTAGACCTGGCCTCCGGCGGCGTGAACCATGTCGCAGAGCTCGACAATGCCTTCTTCGAACACCCCATGCGTCGACGGATAGGTCACCATGATCGCCGCCAATTGATCATGATGCTCAGCGATCTTGGTTCGCAGATCCTCCAGGTCGATCGCCCCATCGGCGGCCGCCCTAACGACCACCACCCTCAGGCCTGCCATCGCTGCTGAGGCAGCGTTTGTGCCATGCGCCGAGGATGGGATCAAGCAGACTCGACGCTGCTGATCACCGCGCGACTCGTGGTAAGCCCGGATGGCGAGGAGTCCCGCCAGTTCGCCCTGGCTTCCCGCGTTCGGCTGGATCGAGACCTTGGCGTAACCGGTCAACTCGGCGAGCCAAGACTCAAGCCTCTCGATCAGGGCCAGATACCCTTGGGCGTCCTCGACGGGCGCAAACGGGTGCAGGTTGGCAAAGCCCGGATATGAGATCGGCTCCATCTCGGTCGTCGCGTTCAACTTCATGGTGCATGAGCCAAGCGGGATCATTCCGCGATCAAGCGCGAGGTCCCGATCCGAGAGCGCTCGCAGGTAGCGGAGTATTGCGGTTTCGCTGTGGTGAGTATTGAAAACCGGATGACTGAGATAAGGACTGGTACGTTCCCGGCCGGCCAGGTTGTCGTTGAATCGCCTCGTGCGGCTCTCGGTTACCCCGAAGGCGGCACGTACCGCACTCAAGTCCGCGACGGTGGCGTCCTCCCCCACCGAGACGCCGACATGATCATCATCGACCAGCCGCAGGTGGATCCCGACTTTAAGCGCTGCAGCGACCACAGCCGCAGCCCGGCCCGGTATTTCTGCGACTACGGTGTCGAAGAAGGAGTCGTGGACTATGCCGATTCCTTCTGCCGCAAGATCACTTGCCAGCTGCGTGGCGCGGGCATGGATGGTTTTTGCGATCTCCCGCAGCCCGTTCGGCCCGTGATAGACCGCGTACATGCTTGCTGCGACCGCCAGCAGCACCTGGGCAGTGCAGATGTTCGAGGTCGCCTTCTCTCGGCGGATGTGTTGCTCTCGAGTCTGCAGCGCCAAGCGGAAGCCTGCGGTGCCATCGCGATCCTTGGAGACTCCGACCAGCCGCCCGGGCAAGGTCCGTTCTAGGCCCGCCCGGACCGAGATAAATCCGGCATGTGGTCCGCCGTAGAACAGCGGCACGCCGAATCGCTGGCTCGATCCGACTGCTACGTCTGCGCCCCACTCCCCTGGCGGCGTCGTCACGGTCAAGGCCATGAGGTCGCACGCTGCGATCACCATGGCACCGCGCCCATGGGCTCGATCGGCAATGGTCCGCAACTCCTTTGCGCTTGCCAGCCGGCCGCTGGCGCCCGGCGTTTGTACGAGGACCGCGAACAGATCGATCTCCTCGATCGCCTCAGTCATAGGCTTGCTGGCCACCACGACCGGGATCCCAAGCGCAGCTGCCCTGGTGGTCACCACCCCGACGGTCTGCGGCAAGGTGTCGCCGTCCAGCAGGATCGCAGCTCCTGTTTTCGTGCTGCGGCGGGCGAGCGTCATCGCCTCCGCGGCGGCGGTCGCCTCGTCGAGCAGACTCGCTCCTGCCACCGGCAGCGCGGTGAGATCGGAGATCACAGTCTGAAAGTTGAGCAGGGCCTCGAGCCGGCCTTGGCTGATTTCTGGCTGGTACGGCGTGTAGGCGGTGTACCAGGCGGGTGATTCGAGTACATTTCGGCGGATGACCGAAGGGGTCACAGTGCCGTGGTATCCGAGGCCGATCATCGACCTCAGCGGTCGATTACGGCCGGCGAGCTCGCGCAGCACCGCCAATGTCTCCGACTCCGTCAGTGCAGGCGGCAGGTCAAGCGGCTCGGCACTGCGTATCGACCGCGGCAGGGACTGATCAACCAGCTGGTCGAGATCCGTCAGCCCGAGGGTGGCCAGCATCTTCTCGCGATCGCGGGCCTGAGGCCCGATATGCCGGGTGCTGAATCGCTGCGACGGAAGCGAGCTCATCGTGGTGTCTGGAAGTGTCGCGGTCATTGATCTTCTTTCGCGCGTGTGCAGGTCGGTGCCCTCGCGTCCGGAGCAGCACTCCCCCTCTGTCACCC